>CAZSTH010000043.1:0-29280 GCA_964609835.1 uncultured Thermoanaerobaculia bacterium | reverse complement strand
CGTGGCGCGATCCGCGACCGCGACCGTGAACCGCGACCGCGACCGCGATCCGCGACCGTGATCCGCGACCGCGATCCGCGACCGGGACCGTGATCCGCGACCGCGTTCCGCGACCGTGGACCGCCACCGCCGACTGTCGCCGCCGACCGCCACCGTTGACTGCCACCGCAGACCGCGACCGCGTTCCGTGATCCGCGACCGGGACCGCGATCCGGGACCGCAGACCGCGTCCGCGACCGCGACCGCGACCGCAACCGTGGACCGCGACCGGGGCCGCGATCCGCGTCTGCGATCCGCGTCCGCGATCCGCGACCGTGAACCGCGACCCGCCACTGCCACCGCCGACCGCCACTGCCACCGCCGACCGTCACCGTCACCGCAGACCGTGACCGTGAACCGCGATCCGCGACCGGGGCCGCGTCCGCGGACCGCCACCGCCGACCGCCACCGTCACCGCCGACCGTCACCGCCACCGCGACCGGGGCCGCGATCCGCGACCGGGGCCGCGATCCGCGACCGCCACCGTCACCGCCACCGCGGACCGCCCCCGTGAACCGCCACCGCGGACCGCCACCGCCACCGCCACCGTCACCGCAGACCGTGACCGTGAACCGCGATCCGCGACCGGGTCCGCGATCCGCGACCGTGAACCGCCACCGCCGACCGCCACCGTTCACGGACGCGGGTTCTCGCGACCCGGGAACCCGGGCGGAAACGGGCCCAGGCGTTCCGGTTACGGGTTGTCGTCGACCCCGAGGCCGCTGACGGCGTCGGCGATGTCCGCGGCGACTCTCTCAGCACACACCGACAACGCCTCGACCACGGCTCCGGGCCGGGCCGCGGCCGCGGGCTGGGTGGCTGCGAAGGTCTGCACGAGGCGGGGCTCCTGGTACCTCATGCTGCCGGCTTCACGGATGACGGCTTGGATCTCGAGTCTCGCCTCCGCGCCGCCGGGCACGTCGACCTGCTCGGCCGCCGTGACGGTGCCTGAAAGCACGTAGCCCGGACGTCCCTCGCGCGGTCGACCGAGCTCCGCCTGCAGCTTGCGCTGCACCAGCTCGCCGACGCTCGCCGCCCAGTTGGCGCGGGCGTAGTATTCGATCCGGGTCGAGGACGCGGCGATCAGTATCTGCTGCCTCGCCAGCGGTTCGGTGGTCAGCAGTCGCTCGACGGTCACATTGAAGCCGGGCTCCGCCCCACCCGAAGGTTCCATCGACAGGGTGTAGTAGTCCATCGGCGGCGACGAACTGCACCCGGCGAACACGAGCGTGGCGATCACCGCGAATCGCATCGGAACTCCCTTCATTCGCTTCGTCCCCGGGGACTCTTGCCGCGGACCAGGGCCTCCGGCTGCTCGGCGAGGACGCGGGAGAACTCGCTCAGGTTGCGGGTGGTCTGCCGCAGATTGGCGAGGACCTCCTCGAGCGCCGGCCGCTGGTCCTCCAGCATACCGTCGGCGTTGGCGCCGAAGCTCTCGAGCGAGCCCGCGAGCTGCTGGAGCGATGTCCGGAGGTCTCCGACCAGCCGCCGCGCTTCGGTGGTGAGCTGCTCGAGGTTGACGGCAGATGCGCGCAGCGGCTCGCGGTTCTCGCCGACAAGAGCGTCGAGCGACTGCAGCAGCTCGCCGGCGGCCTGCTCGAGCTCCCCCATCCGCTGCACGATCTCGCGCATGGCGGGCCGGTTCTCCTCGATCACGCTGTTCAGCCCGGTCAGAGTCCGAGCGGCCTCGTCGAGCGAGGTCTTGAGCGAGGCGAAAACCTGGCCGAGGTCGACCGCCTCGCCGGCGGCACCCGGGTCGGAGCCGGTCAAGATGTTGAGCCCGTCGAGAAGGCGCTCGAGGCGAACCACCACCCCCTGGAGATCCGGCAGGCCGAAGGCGCCGGCGCCAACCGTGGTCTGGAGCTCGTCGCCATCGTCGTGCAGCGGGGCCTCCGAACTGCCGGTCGAGATCTCGAGGTGCTTGGACGAGGTCAGCGTGATCTGCTGGATGCTGGCGATGCTGGCGTGGTTGACCGGGATCCGGCCCAGCACCTCGGCGGTGACCCTGATCAACGAGCGGTCCTCCGGATCGGTGTCGAGCTCGATGACGCGGCCGACCTTGACGCCGCCGAAACGGACGTCGGCTCCGCGGTCGAGCCCGCTGATGTCGGAGAAGGCGGCGTTGTAGGTCCTGGGCTCGTCGCCGCCCGGCCCGCAGCCGCGAAGAGCGATCAGGAAGCCGAGCAGGACGACCAGGCTGGCGAGGACCAACGCGCCGGCTTTGAGCTCGGTGGCGGTGAAGTTCTCTTGCTTCGCTGGCATGGCTCTCCCGAATCAGTCGAGCCCGAGGATCGCACGGGCGTAGTCGGATTCGCCGCTCGGATGATCGTCCGGGCGACGTGCGAAAAACTGTTGGATGTAGCTTTGGTCGCTGTTCATGACGGTCTCGAGGTTGCCGAGGCCGGCGACCCTGCCGCCGTGGAGGACGCAGACCGTGTCGGCGATCAGCTTGACGCTTTCCATCTCGTGGGTGACCACCACGCTGGTCAGCCCGAAGGTCTCCTGCAGCGTCCGAATCAGCTCGTCGAGGCCGGCGGCGACGATCGGATCGAGGCCCGCGGAGGGCTCGTCGTAGAAGATGAGCTCGGGGTCCATGGCGAGGGCGCGGGCAATGCCGGCTCGCTTCCGCATGCCGCCGCTGAGCTCGGACGGGAGGTAGCGCTCGGTGCCGGCCAGTCCGACCAGCTCGAGCTTGATGGTGGTCATGATGCCGATGGTGGACTCCTCGAGATCGGTGTGCTCGCGCAGCGGCAGCGCCACGTTGTCGCCCACCGACAACGAGCCGAGGAGCGCGGACCCCTGGAAGCACATGCCCATTTTCTTGCGGAGCTCGATGCGCTCGTCGTCGCTCATGGCGGTGAAGTCGTCGCCGCGAATCAGGATCCGACCCTCGTCGGGCCGCATCAGCCCGACCAGATTCCGTAGCAGAGTGGTCTTGCCGGAGCCGCTGCCGCCGACGATCACGAAGATCTCACCTTCGCGGATGCCGAAGCTGACGCCGTCGAGCACGGTCTTGTCGCCGTAACGCACGACCAAGTCCTCGACCTCGATGACGGGTTGACGGGAGTCTGCCATGATCAGGTGAAGTAGAACAGGACGGTGAACACGAGGTCAATGATGATGATAAAAAAGATCGAGGTCACCACCGACGAGGTGGTCTTGCGCCCGACGCCCTCGGCTCCGCCCTCGACCTGGAAGCCTCGGTAGACGCCGACCCAGCAGATGGCGACCGCGAAGAAGACGCTCTTCACGAGCCCGGTGAAGAGGTCCTTCTCGACCAGCGAGTTGACGGTCTGCTCGAGGTAGATGGAGGAGTCGACGCCGACGATGATGACGCCGGCAGTCCAGCCACCGAGGATCATGATGGACATGGCCACAACGGTCACGCACGGGACCGCTGCGACCATCGCGAGGAACTTGGGCGCGACCAGGAACTTGATCGGGTTGAGACCCATGACGTCGAGGGCGTCGATCTCCTCGTTGACCTTCATGGTGCCGATCTCGGCCGTGATCGCCGAGCCGCTGCGGCCGGTGATCAGAATCGCGGTCATCAGGGGCGCCAGCTCGCGCAGCGCGGAAACCGCGACAAGGTCGGCGATGAAACGGTTGGCCCCCCACTTGTCGAGAGTGTAGGAGGACTGCAGCGCGATGATGATTCCGATCAGGAAGCAGATCATTCCGACGATGGGCAACGAGCGGACGCCGAACTCGACGAAGCTCGAGACCGCGGCTCGCCAACGCAGCCCTTTTCCCGTCAGTGGCGCGACCACCACCCACCGCGCGGTCTGCACCATCAGCACCGACACCTGGAGGGAGGCGTGGGCTGCCGCCAGCGCTGCGCGACCGATGCGACCGATCATCTCGATCATGGCGGTTCGATCTCGAACAGCTGGTCGAGCTTGGCGAGCTCGAGGACCTTCATGACGGCACGGGACGGTGCTCTGAGGACCAGACGGGTGTCGTTGGAGCGGGCGCTCCGCAGCCCCTCCACCAGCACCGCGATGCCAGAGGAGTCCATGTAGTCGATCCCGCTGAGGTCGACCAGCACGTCTTCCTCGGCCTTCGGTACGGCATCCAGGAGCGAGCTCCGAAGCTCGGGGGCCGAGTAGAGGTCGACGGTGCCTGCCACAGTGATCTCGGTGGTTCCGTTGGTCGTTTTGGAGCTGATTTTCACTGCCATTGCCGCCCCTTCATCGGCCTCGGTGAAGCCGCAGCGTGACCCTGTTGCCGCTGGTCGGCCCGGGTTCGAAAATGACCTCGTCGAACACGCGATGGATGAGCTGGATGCCGAGGCCGCCGGGTGTCACCCGATCGGGATGCGGCGGTTCGAGCTCCCTCCTGGCAACCTGCTCGGGCCGGCACGGCGTCCCCTGGTCCGAGATCTCGAACTCGAGGAACTCCGGAGCCTCACTCAGGGTCAGGTGCGCGTAGCAGTCACCGGAGCCGCCGTAGGCATGCCGGATGCAGTTGGAGCAGGCCTCGTCGATCGCCAGCACCACGCCGTGCTCGAGGTCCTCGCCGAGACCGTAGCCGGCGAGCCACTGGCCGACCAGGGCCCGGACCGAGGCCAGCAGGCGGGGATCGGTTCGCAGCTCGAGCCGCAGGTCATGCGTCATGGAACCGGTACCCGAGCGCGATCATGGTGCAGTCGTCATGCGGGGAGAGCGGCGAGCTGTAGCGCCGCACGTCGGCGATGACCGCCGGGATCATCGCCTTCGGGCCTCCGCCGGCGTGACGGATGATGGAGGCCTCGAGCCGCTCGAGGCCGAACTCGGCGCCCCCACCGTCCGCACCGGCCACCGCGGTGGCAGCCTGGTGGGCCTCGATGACGCCATCGGTGTAGAGCACGATCGTGCTGCCGGGCGCGAGTTCGAACTGCTGGTTCTGCCACTCGATATCCGGCAGCACTCCCACCGGCGGGCCGGACGCCGGCAGGATCTCCTGCGCGGATCCTTCGGCTGCGATGATCGCCGGATGGTGGCCGGCGTTGGCGCCGTTGGCGCGACCGTTCTCTATGTCGACCTCCACGTAGCACATGGTGCAGAACGCACCGCGCTGGCTGCGGACGACGAAGAGCTCGTTGAGCGAGCGGAGGATCGCGGCCGGCGAACGCACCTCGTGCGCCTGCAACCGGAACTCGGCGAGCAGCTGGGCCATGGTCAGGGCGGCCGGAACGCCCTTGCCGCTGACGTCGCCGATCAACAAGCCGATCCGGTGATCGTCGAGCACGAGGAAGTCGTAGAAGTCGCCTCCGACGACCTTTGCCGGCTGGGTCTCGCCGTAGATCGCGATGCGGGAATCGTCCTGCGGCCAGTCGCGCACCAGGAAGCCTTCCTGGATCCTCCATGCCGCCTCGATGTCGTTGTCCATTCGCTGTTTTTCGAGCAGCGTGCGGTGATTGCGGGCGTTGAGAAAGGCGAGGCCGGCGCTGTTGCCGGCGGCGGTGGCGAGCAGCAGGTGGTCGTCGGTGTAGCTCTGTTGGGCGATGTTGGTGTCGATGTAGAGGATGCCGAAGATCTGGTTCTGCGCCCGGATCGGGGCGCAGATGATCGACGACAGCTTGAGGTCGGCGATGCTCTGCGAGAGGTCGATCCCGCTGCCGGCGCGACCGGAGCTGTATCCGACGCTCTCACCGTCTCTGAGGACCCTTCGCGCCACCGAATGGCTGATCTCGATCTCCTCGACCAGGGCCGGCCGCGGGACCCCCGCCTCGATGGTGTGGACGTGGCCGCACTCCGAGCAGGGGAGCAGCTCGCCGTCCGCGCCGGCGAAGAGAACCGCCCCGCGCTGGCCGTGGGTCGCCTCCATGGTCGTGTGCAGTACGCGGTCGACGAGATCGCAGGGGTTGAAGTTGGAGGCGAGCGCGTTCATCAGCGTGTAGGCGGCCTCGAGGAGCTCCTGCGACCTGGTGGCCGGTGGCTTGGCCTGCTCGCCGCCGGTCTCGTCGAGGATGGTCTGTAGGAAGACCGTCCGGTCGTGGGTGGGAGGCGGTGCCGCCTCGGCGACCTCGAAGGTGAAGGCCGTGGTGCCGATCGTGATCCGGTCGCCGTCGCCGAGCTCGCTCTCCGCCACCGCCACGCCGTTGACCTGCGTGCCGTTGCTGCTGCCGAGGTCGCGAAGGACGAAACAGCCGTCGAGGGTCAGGATCTCGAGGTGCCGCCGCGATGCCGCGGAGTCGTCGAGGACCAGGCCGCAGGCGCTCGAGCGCCCGACCACCAGCGACCGGCCGACCGCCACGCGGCGGCGCTCGGCGCCCTGCCCGTAGACCAGAAAACCTTCCATCATCACGTCTTCCCAACCGTTCGGCCGGTGGCCGCCCCCGAGGAGGAACCATCAATCGGGTGCGCCGGAATGATAGCGCAGTCCGGCGTCGGGCGGTGGCCTGATGCCGGCGGCGGGTTTGCCCTTCGGCCTCCGCGCCGTTATGGTCGTCGCGTGACAGACATCTCGGGGCGAGTACGCATCGACCGCCGGCGCACGCCCGACAGCGCGAGCGACGCCGAAGCTCGCGAAGTGTGGGAAGCGCTGCTGGCGCGCCCGCCGTCCACCAACCCTCGATACCTCTACGACGATCTCGGCAGCCAGCTCTTCGAACGCATAACGGAGCTCGAGGAGTACTACCAGACCCGGACCGAGCTCGCTCTGCTCGAGGACGTCGCGGGCGAGATCGTCGACCGAGCCCGCCCCCGGGAACTGGTGGAGCTCGGGTCGGGCGCCGGCCGCAAGGTCCACCTCCTGCTGGACGCGATCCGTGAGCGGGGGCTGCTGACATCGGCCACGTTGCTCGACATCAACGGCTCGTTCCTGGCCTCCTCGGCCGAGCGCCTCGCCGAGGATTATCCGGAGATGCTGGTCAACGGTGTGCTCGGCGACTTCACCCGTGACCTCGATGCCCTCGCCGTCGGCGAGCGGAGATTGTTGGTGCTCTTCGCGGGCACTATCGGCAATTTCGAGCGCGGGGCGCTGCCGGCGTTCCTGGCCATGGTGCGGCGGGCGATGGCGCCCGACGACCGATTCCTCGTCGGACTCGATCTGGTCAAGGCCCCGCAGCGCCTGGTGGCCGCCTACGACGATTCGGCGGGCGTCACCGCGGCCTTCAACCGCAATGTCCTGGCGGTCCTCAATCAGCGCTTCGGGACCGATTTCGAGCCCGATAGCTTCGAGCACGTCGCGGCGTGGGTGGCCGAAGGTGAGTGGATCGAGATGAGGTTGCGGGCGATTCGGGACATGCAGGTGAGGATGCCCGGCGACGACCGGATCCTCGTGCTCACTGCCGGAGACGAGATCCGCACCGAGGTCAGCTGCAAGTTCACGCGCATCTCGTTCTCCGACGCGCTGGGCGGCGGCCGGCTGGCCCTCGATTCCTGGTGGACCGACGACGACGAGCTGTTCGCGCTGGCTCTGGTCAAACCGATGGCCGACCGGACTCGGGAGGAAACGTGATCGGGGATGCTGGACGAAGCCTACAGAACGCGTGGAGCCGGTCGGACCGGATCTTCGCGCTGGTGCCGCGCGAGCGTTGGCCGCACGCGCCGATCCGGCTGCGCCACCCGCTGCTGTTCTACGTCGGCCACCTGGCGGCATTCGCCTGGAACCAGATCGGTCAGGGCGTGCTCGGCCTCGACCCGGTCCACCCGAGATTCGACGAGCTCTTCGCCTTCGGCATCGACCCGGTGGCGGTGGACGGACACGAGTCGGCGATCGAGTGGCCGTCGAGCGACCAGGTGCTTGCCTACCGAGACGAGGTCAGATCGCGCGTGCTCGGCGTCCTCGGCGACATCCCGAGGCTGGCAGGTGAGCACGTGATGGCGCAAGGCGGTCGCGTCGTGCACCTGGTTCTCGAGCACGAATTCATGCACCACGAGACCTTGCAGTACATGCTCCAACAGATGGAGCCGCAAGAAAAGCAGCCATTGGGCGGCGCCCCTGAGTACCGAACCGGCTCCTCCTGCGACCCCGGAACGGTGGAGGTCGCGGGCGGTGAAGCGGTGCTGGGCGCCGACTTCGAAGCTGCCGACTTCGGCTGGGACAATGAGTTTCCGCTCCACCGGACGCACGTCGACGACTTCGTGATCGACCGCACCCTGATCCGCAATCTCGACTGGCAGGAGTTCGTCGAGGCGGGGGGCTACGATCGGGCGGAGCTGTGGAACGACGAGGACTGGGCGTGGCGGTCGCGGTTCGGTCTGAGATGCCCTCCGACCTGGCGGCGTCAGGACAACGGCTGGAGCTACCGTACTCTCTTCGACGAGCTGCCGCTGGAGGATGCGGGCAGCTGGCCGGTGATGGTCAGCCTCGCCGAGGCGCGAACGTACTGCCGTTGGCGCGGGGCGCGGCTGCCCACCGAGGCCGAACTGCACCGCGCGGTCTACGGTGCCCCGGATGGCTCGCTCCGTCCCTTCCCGTGGGGCGATGCGGAGCCGCAGCCGGGCGTGCACGGCAACTTCGATTTCGACCAGTGGGCGCCGACCCCGGTGGGCTCGTTCCCAGCAGGGGTCTCGGCTTGGGGGCTCGAGGACCCCGTCGGCAATGTCTGGCAGTGGACGTCAACCGTGTTTCGCGGGCTCCCCGGCTTCGAGCCCTACATTCCGGGCTACGAGGGCTACTCGGCGGACTTCTTCGACGACCGGCACTTCGTGATGCTCGGCGCCTCGTGGGCGACGCCGTCGAAGCTCATCCGGCGCAGCTTTCGCAACTGGTTTCAGGACCATTACCCGTACGCCTTCGCCGGCTTCCGCACCGTTCGCGGCTCGTGACGCGGCGCTTTCGGGTCGTGGCCGCCGGGACGGTGCTCCTGTGCACGCTGTGGCAGGGGTGCGTCTCCGGTGATCGAGCGACGGTCGCGAAGAGCGTCCCAAGCGGATGGCCCGTGAGCACGAAGCACGCGGTGGTGACATCGTCCTTCGGCGCGCCGCGCCCCCGGGGGGCCCACCAGGGAATCGATCTGGCGGCGCCGAAGGGCACGGCGGTGCGGGCGACGGCTGCCGGCACGGTCGTGTTCGCGGGCCGCTCCGGCCGGTTCGGCCGGCTGGTGGTGATCGACCACGGGGCGGGTTGGGAGACGCGGTACGCCCATCTCAGGAAGATCGACGTCAAGGCCGGACGGGTGGTGGAGAGGGGACGGCGTGTGGGGACCGTCGGCCGGAGCGGCAATGCCTCGGGCTTCCACCTCCATTACGAGGTGAGGCGCCACGATCGACCGCTGGACCCGCGCCCGCTGATGGACCAGCGGTGACGTCAGGCTGGCCCGACATCGCGCTTGCAACCTCGGTTGACTCGGAGGACGAGATGAAAGCCATGATGACGATCATCCTCGGCGCGGCCATCTCTCGCAGCTGTCGGCGCAGACGCGGCCCACGTCTACGGCGTCACCGATGCCGAGACGTTCTCCGGCGGCCGCAGCAGGAAGCTGGTGAGATATGCGGGCTGGGGCAACCGTGTAGAATCGCGGCGCGGGCGTGTGGCTGCAGAAGCTCGAAGACGCGGTCGGCGAGACGCTCGGCGTGTCGCCGGAGCTTCTCGACAAGATCGTCTGGTCGGCGGTGGTGCTGGTCGCGCTCTTCTTGACCGTCCGGCGGCCGTTCACAGTCGGTGACCGCATCCAGATCGGCGACTGCGCGGGCGACGTCATCGACCTGCGCCTGTTCGCGTTCTCGTTGGTGGAGATCGGCAAGTGGGTGGACGCCGACCAGAGCACCGGCAGGATCCTCCACATTCCCAACGGGCGGGTGTTCCAGGAAACGGTGGCCAACTACACCCAGGGCTTCAACTTCATCTGGGACGAGGTCCCGGTGACTGTCACCTTCGAGAGTGACTGGCGGGCGGCCAAGGACATCCTGACCGAGATCTCGAACCGGCACGCGGCGTTGACGAGCGAGGACGCGGCCCACCAGGTGCGCCGGGCGGCCAGCAAGTACCTGATCCGTTACGAGCACCTGACGCCCATCGTGTGGACTTCGCTGGCCGACATCGGGGTCACCCTGACGATCCGTTTCCTGACCGATCCGAGGCGGCGGCGGTCGGCCGAGCAGTCGATCTGGGAGGACATCCTCGACGCCTTCGCCGTCCGCGACGACATCGACTTCGCCTACCCGACCCAGCGCTATTACGACAATGTCGTCGAGGGCAAGCCGGGCGCCCGCGCCCCTGCCGACAGCGGCGGATCGAAGGATGACGGCGGCGGTCTACCGCTGTGAGGACAACACGTCGTTGAGTGCGTCGGCCGGACGCGCGTCCCGCCACCGTTCGACCAGGTAGGGCTTGAGCCGCTCGAAGACCTCCGCCTGCTCCTCGACCACCGTTTCGGCCTCGAAGGAATCCATGTCCCGGGTGCGAGTGATGAACGAGGCCACCCGTCCGAGGTAGAGCGGCGTCATCACGGTCAGCAGTTTCATGCGGTGCTCGGCGAGGTGGTGGTACTCCGCGGCCAGCTCGTAGAGCAGCTTGACCCAGATCTCGGTTGGAAAGTGGAACTCGGCGGGCGGCTTGCCGGCGGCGTCGGTGAGCTCCGTGAAGACCTCGGTCGAGAAGATCTCGCGGTAGACCGGCCCGAAGAGGCGCAGCCCCTCGGCGTACTCGTGGACCATGCGCGCCTGGTCGACCTGGATCGGCTCCGGGCGGATCATGGCCTCCAGGCCGAAGGCCGGCACCGGCCGGCTCTCCGGCACCTGAATCCAGTACGACTCGTGCTGCTCCATGAGCGAGAAGATGGTGCCGCAGACCTGGCGGAACATGGGACCGAGGGCCTCGGCCGGGTCCTTGGCGTCGTGGATCTTGACCCCGAGGTTGGCCTGGCAGATCCTGGCTTTTTCGACGATCGCGTTGGTCGTCATCCAGATGTCGATGCCGAAGCGGGCGATGTCGGTGGTCCACACGTCCTGTTCGAGGTAGTGGCGGGCCAGCCGGCGCGAGAAGGCGAAGTCGCCTCCGATCGGCTGCCGGATGCGCTGGCCGTAGACCGCCCGCACCAGGTTGTAGACTATGTTGTTGGTGATGGTGCCGTCGTACTTGAAGCGCGAGTAGATTGGCGCCACGAACTCGAAGTCCCGGTCGAGCACCGGCTCGAGCAGGTACTTGACCCAGTCCGGGTTGATGGAGCGCAGGTCGGAGTCGACGCAGGCACAGGCGCGGATCCTGAGCCGATGGGCGGCTTCGAAGATGGCGCGCAGCGCCGAACCCTTGCCGCCGACCCCGCGGTAGATGGTGACGATCTTCTCCTGCCAGGGCCGCAGCTCGAACTCGCGCACCACGTCGCGCGTGTCGTCGGTGGAACCGCCGTCGGCGATCATCACCACCGCCCGGCGGTCGCGGAAGTGCTCGTGGAGTCCGTGCGAGACCATCTGCACCACGTGCTGGATGGTGTCCTCGTTGTTGATGCAGGGAATGCCGATCAGGATGTCCGCCTCCCGCATTTCCTCGAGACGCTTCTGGAGGTGCGGGCGGAGGGCGGTGTCGTACTGTCGCGGCATGTCGGGCTCCCTTTGCCGCGCCGCCGCCGACTGCGGCGAACGTCGATTGCGGTCGCAACCCGGAGCTTCGGCGCAGAACGCGGTGTGGCGCGGTGATATCGAGGCAGTGTACCTGAGACTCGTGTTCGGTGCTGTATGGTGTCCTCGTGACCATCCACGGCGAGCACGAGTCGGCCCAGGAACCGCAGCGGGCGCCGTCGTCCGGGGCCCGGCTGGGAGCGTTCCTCGGGGTCTTCACGCCGTCGATCCTGACCATCCTCGGCGTCATCCTCTTCCTGAGGACCGGCTGGGTGGTGGGCAACGTCGGGCTGGTTCCCACCTTGGTGATCGTCCTCGTCGCCAACGCCATCACCTTCGCCACCGCCCTGTCGGTTTCAGCCATCGCCAGCAATATGCACGTGGGCGCGGGCGGTGCGTATTACATCATCTCCCGTTCGCTCGGACTGGAGTTCGGAGGCGCTATCGGCGTGCCGCTGTTCCTCGCCCAGGCGCTGTCGGTGACGCTGTATGCCTTCGGGTTGACGGAGACCCTCGAGCTGTTGTGGCCGGGGCTGCCGAGCCGGCTCGTGGCCGCCGCCATCGTCGTCGTGGTGGCGTTGGTGGCGGGCCGAAGCGCTCGCTTCGCCCTCCGCCTGCAGCTGCCGGTGATGATCGCTATCGGGATCGCGCTGGTGTCGTTCTTCAGCGGCGTGCCCGAGCGGGTCCTCGATACCGCTGCGCTGTGGCGCAGCGCTGAAGACGGCGCCACCTTCTGGGTGGTGTTCGCGGTCTTCTTCCCCGCGGTGACCGGCATCATGGCCGGCATCAGCCTCTCCGGCGACCTCAAGGACCCGAAGCGGGCGATTCCGCGCGGCACCATCGCGGCGGTGCTGGTGGGGTTCGTCGTCTACTTCGCGGTGCCGATCGCCCTCGCTGCGGTCGCCGATCCCGCGACCCTGGTGTCTGACACGCTGATCTGGTTCAGCGTCGCGTCCGTGCCCGTCCTGCTCTACCCCGGGCTGTGGGGAGCGATCCTGTCGTCGGCCGTCGGCAGCATGCTCGGTGCACCGCGGACTCTCGGGGCGCTCGCCGTCGACCGGATTTTTCCGCGGTTCCTGCTCCGCAGGGTGCTCGGCGGTCGCGGACCGACGGTGGCGCACGTGGTGGCAGCGGGACTGGCGCTGGCGGCGGTCGGGCTCGGCGATCTCAACGCGGTGGCCCCGGTCCTGACCATGTTCTTTTTGACCACCTACGGCATGATCAACCTGGTTGCCGGACTGGAGCAGCTGAGCGGGGCGCCGGCCTACCGGCCCACGATCCGGGTCTGGTGGGGTCTGTCGCTGCTCGGCGCGGTGGCCTGTTTCTGGTTGATGGCGCTGATCAACTGGATCGCGGCCGCGGTGGCAATCCTGGTCGAGATCGCCCTCTACTCACTGCTGAGGCGACGGTCGTTGAGCGCCTCGTGGGGCGACATGCGCTATGGCACCATGATGTCGCTGGTGCGCGGCATCCTGCTCCGCATCCGCCACCTGCCAACCGCACCGCGCAACTGGCGGCCGCATATCCTGGTCTACGCCGGCGACCTCGACCGCAGGTTGGACCTGGTGCGGTTCGCGGCCTGGCTCAACCAGGACCGGGGCCTTCTGAGCGTGTGCCGGCTGCTGGTGGGCGGCCTCGAGAACAACGTGGAGCGGATGAAGCCGGAGGCCGACGAGATGCAGCGGCGGCTCGACCGCGAGAGTCTGACCGCATTCTCCGAGGTGCACGCGGTCGAGCGCTTCGAGTCGGGCACGATCGCCGTGGCGCAGGCGCACGGCATCGCCGGACTCGACTCCAACTGCATCATGTTCGGCTGGAGCGGCAAGCCGGACCGCCGCGAGTCGCTGCTGCGGATCATGCGGAGCGCGTCGCTGCTCGGTAAGTCGACGGTGATCTGCCGCATCGCGCCGCGCTCGTGGGCGCCGCGGCCGTGTCGGATCGATGTCTGGTGGGGCGGTCTCGAGAGCAACGGTGACATGCTGCTGCTCTTCGCCCACCTGCTGTCGATGAACCCGGAGTGGGGGTCGGCGCAGATCGTCGTCAAGTCGGTGGCGTCGGAGGCCCATCCGGCGGACTGGTCCGAGCGCCGGCTCGGAGACCTCCTGCTGCGCAGCCGGATCGACGCCGTGCCACAGGTCATCGAGAATGTCGAGAACCGTCTGATCGGGGACATCATCCACGAGCAGTCGCACGATGCGGACCTGGTGCTGATGGGGCTCAAGGAGCCGCCGCCCGGCGAGGAAGGGGAGTACGCCGAGCGGCTGACCGAGCTCATCGGGGAACTCCCGACGGTGGTCATGGTGCGGGCCGCGGGGCCCTTCGCCGGTCTGCTGCTCGAGCCGTCGGACCCGGTCGTGGAGCCCGAGACGGGCAACATCGGCGAGAGCTCGCGCGAAACGCACGACGAGGAGGCAAGCGACAGATGACGGCGATCGGAGACGTTCTGAGATCGTGCGGGCTGTTCGACGAAATCGACGCCGAGGTTGTGGACGAGCTGGCGGCGGTTGCTACCAGCCGGATCCTCGACCATGGCGCCACCGTCTTCGAGGAGGGTCAGCCGCGGGAGGACTTCTTCGTCATCGCCGACGGGCACCTCGAGGTGGCGGTGGGTGACGGCATCGGGTCGGGTGCGAGGATCCTGCTCGGCCCGGGCGAGGCGATCGGCGAGGCCGTGCTGGTGGATCCGTCCCGTCACACGGCGACGGTCCGGGTCCGCGACGGCGCGGAGCTGGTGGGGTTCGGAGCGCGGGCTGTGCTGGAGGTGCTCGAACGGTACCCGGCGGCCCTCCACCGTTTGCTCTCGAACGTATTTCGCGTCATCGTCCGCCGCATGCAGTACGCCTCCTACCGGCGCGTCGGCTGGGAGCAGATCTACCGCTCCGGCGCCACCCGCGTGGAGCACGACCTGCTCGGCGAGCGCGAGGTGCCGGACGATGCCCGCTACGGCGTCCAGACCCTACGCGCGATGGAGAACTTCGACATCACCGGTATCCGCCTCGGCCACTACCCGCACCTGGTGCGGGCGCTGGCCATGGTCAAGCAGGCGGCGGCGCGGGCCAACCGCGAGCTGGGGCTGCTGGAGGACGAGGTGGCGGACGCCATCGAGCGCGCCTGCCGGGAGATCGTCGACGGCCACTGGCACGGTCACTTCACGGTCGACGTGATCCAGGGAGGCGCCGGGACCTCCACCAACATGAACGCCAACGAGGTCATCGCCAATCGCGCTCTGGAGCTGCTCGGACACCGCCGCGGCGACTACCGGCACTGCCACCCCAACAACCACGTCAACCTCTCGCAGTCCACCAATGACGTCTACCCGACCGCGGTCCGGGTCGCGCTGATCCTCGAGCTGGAGGAGCTGCTGGAGGTCATGAACGGCTTCGAGGCCGCCCTCGAGGCGAAGGCGAGCGAGTTTGCCGAGGTGCTCAAGATGGGCCGCACCCAGCTCCAGGATGCGGTGCCCATGACCCTGGGCCAGGAGTTCGAAGCCTTCGCGGTCACCACTGCCGAGGACATGCAGCGGCTGCGCGAGACCGCGCGGCTGTTCCTCGAGGTCAACCTCGGCGGCACCGCCATCGGTACCGGCATCAACGCCGATCCGCGCTACCCCCGGCTGGCGGTGGCGGCGCTCGCCGAGATCACCGGCCTCGACTTCGTGCTCGCGCCCAACCTGGTGGAGGCGACCCCCGACACCGGTGCCTTCGTGATGTTCTCGGGAGTGCTCAAGCGGGTGGCGGTCAAGCTCTCCAAGCTGTGCAACGACCTGCGGCTGCTGTCGTCGGGGCCGCGCTGCGGCCTCAACGAGATCAACCTGCCGGCCGTGCAGCCGGGCTCCTCGATCATGCCCGGCAAGGTCAACCCGGTGATTCCGGAGGTCGTCAACCAGATCGCCTTCCAGGTCATCGGCAACGACCTCACCATCACCATGGCGGCCGAGGCCGGCCAGCTGCAGCTCAACGTCATGGAGCCCGTTCTCACCTTCAACCTCTTCGAGTCGCTGGACATGCTGACCGCCGGCATGCGCACGCTCACCGAGCGCTGCATCCGTGACATCACCGCCAATACCGAGCACTGCCGCGACCTGGTGGAGTCGTCCATCGGCATCGTCACGGCGCTGGTCCCTGTGATCGGCTACGAGCGCGCCGGCCAGGTGGCCAAGGAGGCGCTCGCGAGCGGCCGTCCGGTGCGCGAGATCCTGCGCGCCGCCGGCGATCTCGACGAGGCCGAGCTCGATCGCTGGCTGTCGCCGGAGGCGATGACGGAGCCGCGGGAGATTCGATAGATGCCGTGCCGGGTGCCTCCGGTGCCACGTTCACCATTGCACCGTTGTCCGTTGGGGTGCCTCCAGTGCCACGTTCACCATTGCACCATTGCTCCCTTGCGATCTTCGCAGCTCGACACCGCCAACGCAGAGACAGCTTTTCTGTTGACAATGGTGCAATGGTGAACGTGGCACCGGAGGTGGCACCGGAGGCACCGGGGGATTGACCGTGGTCAAGTTGCGGCGTCTCACGTCGTGCTAGGGTTCCGGCATGGAACGACTCGGCTCCGAGCTATCCGAGCAGCGCCGCGTTCGGCGCGTCCTCGCCATCGGCGCGGCGGTCGCCATCGGCGTGCTGGGGGGGCTCGGCGCCTTCACCTTCGGCTACGGTGACGGCACCGCCTACCTCGGAAACGACCCTGCATCATGCGCCAACTGCCACGTCATGCAGGGCTCGTTCGACTCGTGGCAGGCCTCCAGCCACCACGCCCACGCGGCATGCAACGACTGCCACCTGTCGCACTCGCCGATCAGCAAGTGGGTCACCAAGGCGGACAACGGCTTCTTCCACTCGTTGGCCTTCACCACCGGGGGCTTCCCCGACCCGATCCGGATCAAACCGCGCAACCGGGAGGTCACCCAGGCCGCCTGCCTCCACTGCCACCGGGAGTTCGTCAATTCCATGCTGCCGGCAACCGCCGGTGGCGACATGCTGCTGTGCATCCAGTGCCACGCGAGCGCCGGGCACTCGCAACGTTAAGATTGGAGATCGTCGTGAGCCAAGCGTGGAGTCCAACCCCTGCCGATGCCGAGCGCAGCTCCCTTCATCCGGAACGTGGCGCTGTGATCTGGCAGCTGTTGATGGTGATCGCGGTCGCGGCCGTCGCCACCATCGTCGTCACCCTGGTGCTGGTGCGGATGTTCGAGCGCAAGCAGGAGGCGCGTGACCCGTTCGTGCGCGCGGTGGAGGTCTCCGAGATCACCACCGATCCGCGGCCGTGGGGCGCCAACTGGCCGCACCACTTCGACGGCTGGAAGTCGACTGCCGGCGACAAGTTCTACGGCGGCTCGAGCGCCCTCCCGGAGAGCAAGCTCGACCAGCATCCCTGGCTCGAGCGGATGTATGCCGGCTACGCCTTCAGCATCGATTACCGCGAGGCCCGAGGTCACGCCTACATGCTCTACGACCAGGGCGTGACCGAGCGGGTCACAAAGAAGCCGCAGGCCGGGGCGTGTCTGCACTGCCACGCCTCGACCACCGTGCTCTACCGCAAGGTCGGTCTCGAGGCCATGGGCCGGCCCGCCGACGAGCCCGCGCTGGCGGCGGACTTCAACATGCCGGCCGTCATCCGGGGTTTCACCGAGCTCAGCACGCTGCCGTACGGCGAGGTGCTCGACCGGCTCAAGGCGGTGCCGGACGGCACGCCCGAGGACGACGAGACTGTCTTCCCGATGGCACCGGAGGGAGGTTTCACCGGCGAAATCGCCGGCCTGCCGGTGGACCCGGCGTACGAAACCGGCGGTGCCGCCCACCCGGTGGGCTGCATCGACTGCCACGACCCTCAGACCATGGGGGTCCGCGTGACCCGCCCGGGGTTCGTGCTCGGGATGGCCGAGCTCGCCGAGGGTGATGGGCCGGTGCCGCACCTGCCGAGCGTAGAGCGCTGGCGCAACGGACCGCGCGACCGGCCGTACGACGCCAACCTCGATGCGACGCGACAGGAGATGCGCAGCTACGCCTGCGCCCAGTGCCACGTCGAGTACTACTGTGCCAACAAGACGACGCTGACCTTCCCGTGGGGCAACGGGCTCGCCGCGGAGGACCTCGAGCGCTACTGGGAGGAGCTGAGCTTCCCGGACGGCTCGCCGTTTTACGACTACGCCCACGGTGAGACCGGCGCGCCGACCTTCAAGGTGCAGCATCCCGAGTTCGAGCTGTGGAGCCAGGGCATCCACGCCCGCAGCGGGGTGAGCTGCGCCGACTGCCATATGCCCTACGAGCGGCGTGGCGCCATGAAGCTCAGCAACCATGACGTCGCGAGCCCGCTCGTCCGGCTCAACTCGGCGTGTCAGCAGTGCCACCAGACCGACGAGGCCGATCTCGCCGCGCGGGTGGCGAACATCCAGCGCAAGACGATGGAGGCGACCACGCGCGCGGGCGAGGCGATGACCGACATGCTCGATGCCATTCTCGAGGCCAAGGCCGCGGGCGTCTCGGACCAGCAGCTCGAGGAGGCCTTCCGGCTGCAGCGCAAAGCGATCTGGCGGCTGGACTACATCTCGAGCGAGAACTCGCGCGGCTTCCACGCCGACCAGGAGGCCATGCGGCTGTTGGCCGAGTCAATCGACTACAGCCGCCGCGCGCAGATGCTGGCCACACGGATTCGGGCGCCCGACGCGCCGCCGACCGACGGCCTGCCGGTACGCGAGGTGGTGGGCGTCAGTGACGCGCCGGACCAGGGGCGCTGATCCGATCGACGGCTGCCGCGGCCCGCACACCCGGCGTTTCGGGGCCGGGGAGTCGAACTGACACATGGTACAAACCGCCCTCGACCTCCACTCTCGCGCGTCGAACCATCCCTGCTTCCCTCTCAAGGAAAGCTCTCACAACTTCCTATGACAGATGTGGCGCCGATGCGATGGGGCTCCGCGGCTGGCACAGCGGGACCAGGTCGTCGGATTCCGGTGTGCGTTGGATGATCGGCATGTGACAAGCCTCTATCAATTGTACGTCTCAGCGGGGCATTGCTTCCAATCAGGTCGTCACACGGTGTCTGTTTGATGCTTTTTGCGGATCTGCTGCACGGCCTGGTCGAGCTTCTGGAGAAAAAGCGACCGGTCCTTTTTCGTGATGGGTGGCGGACCGCCTGTGATCTCACCTGCGCCCCGCAGATCCGCCATCAGATCTCGCATGGCGAGGGCCGAACCGATGTTGTCCGAGGTGAACGGCCTGCCGGTCGTGCCGATAACGCTCGCACCCTTGTCGAGGCAGCGGCCCGCAAGCGGAATGTCGGCGGTGATCACGATATCGCCGTCTTCGACGCGATCCACGATCCAATCGTCCGCCGCATCGAAACCGTCGTCCACCACCTCGAGGGTGAGCCACGGTTCGTCGGGTACGCGCATCCACGAGTTGGCCACGAGCGTGACCTCGAGTCCATACCTGCCGGCGACCCGGTACACCTCCGGCTTGACCGGGCAGGCATCGGCGTCGATGTAGATGTGCAGCATTTCGAAGAACCTCGAGAGGGATGAGTCTACGAGTAAAGCAAGGTGCCGGGGTCGTCGTCCGACATGGCAACCGTCTCCTGATAGCTCATGCCGAGCTTCTCAAGCGCCTTGATGGAGGCGTGGTTGTGCTCAGACGTGAGCCCGCAGATGGTGTCGATGCCGAGCCCGGTGCGTCCATACTCGATGATGGCGATAGCCGCCTCGTACCCGAAGCCATGGTGCCAGTGCTCGGGCAGCACCGCGACGCCGAGGTCGGAGATATCGAGCTTCTCCCGAAAAAGCAGGCCGCCAACCCCAACCATCGAGCCATCCTTCTTGAGCTCGAGAGCGAACTGGCCGTAGCCTTGGTGCTCGTGCTGCGCCCACGGCCCGTCGAGGATGAAGCGCTTCGCGTCCTCGAGACTGCGGACTCCCTTGTCGCCGATGTTGTCCAGGAACGACGGTTCGTTGACCAGCCGCAGGATGAACTCGGCATCGTCTTCGGTCAGTCGGCGGATTCGCAAACGATCGGTCTCGGCAATCATCGAGGTCATGGATCCGTCCCCCTGACGGTCAGCCTATGGTACCCGATGGCAACGCCCACGATCGCAAGACCCAGGCCCGCCTGCGCAAAGCTGGTCGCGGTCAAACCCACGAAGACGGCCGACTCGTGGGGGTTGGCCGGGTTGTAGTGAACCGGCATTTTGGATCCCTGGGGATTCTCGACAACGATCCGTTCGCACCACCATAAGCATAAGTGCCAGGGCCGACACTTTTGACATTTTTGTAGTAAGCTCCGCGAAGTTCCAGCTGGGGAAGGGAGTCGATGCCGCGACGCCCACGAGTGTTCGTCGAGGGCGGGATCTACCACGTCTACAACAGGTTCGCCCGAGGCGCAGAGGTGTTTGCCGAAGGTGATGAGTCCGAGAGGTTTCTCGGCCTCTTGCACAAGGTGAAGGCGCGGGACGGGCTGACGGTCTTCGCGTGGTGTCTGATGACGAACCACTACCATCTCGCGCTGCGGGCCGGCCCGGTTCCACTGTCGAGAAGCCTAGGATACGTGCAGGCGCGTTTCGGACAGAACTACAATCTTCGCCACACGTCGAGCGGTCCCCGGTGGCAGAGCCGATATCAGTCGCGGCTGGTGGAGGACCCGGGCTACCTGATGCAGCTCATCGCGTACGTCCATCTGAATCCGGTGACGGCCCACGTGGTCGATGATCCGCTGCGATACCCGTACTCTGGACACCGGGAGTTGCTTCGAAAGACGACGAGACCGCTCGTCGACTTGGACGCTACCTTGAGGATCTATGGCGATACGCTGAAGACAGCCAGGAAGAACTACAGATCGGCAGTCAGTGGGGCCAGATCCGCCGAGTGGAGAGGGGAGGTTCCGGGTCGGTTACCGTGGTGGAAGCGGGAGCCCGACCGGCCTCTTGCAGAGATTCAGCCGAACGCGTGGATTGACGAACGCGGCATCAGCAGTGGCCGCGAGCGTCGGAAGATGGAGCCAGATGAGTTCGTGAGGCTGGCATGCGAAGTTCTCGGGCAGGACGCCGGTGTCCTGCGAGGAAAGGGGTCGTCTCGGCGGCAATCGAGGGATAGGATAGTGATCGCGACACTCGGAGTGGAACGGTGGAGGCAGACCGCTCGCGGGCTGGGCAACGTGCTTGGAAGGCGGGGAGACGTGGTGTCGCGGTGGGTGCGCTGGGGCGCAGAGCGCCGCGCCAAAGATGCGGACTTCGAGGAACTCTACGAGAGTCTGGATCTCCGACTGAGCGAGGCGACGGCAGGAGACTGAAAGTGTCAAAAGTGTCGGCCCTGGCACTTAGGCACTGAGGCGTGCTGCGTGAACGCCGTGCACCATCGTCGCGCGGCGACGGCTCGCGGTTGACGTGTCCGTTGACACAATTTCGTGGTATGCTCCGCGCCTGTCGATGAATGGAACAGTTGCAGCGCCGCGCCGCGTGCCGGTGGCGTTTCCGCCCGGTGAGGTTGTCTTCCGCGCCGCCGAGTTGGACGAGCGGACCTTTCTCGAGGTCGACCGGGTGCTGCTGCTCGGGGCGTGCCCGGAGGGGCGGCTCGAGCTGGAGACGGACGAGACGCGGCTGATGGCGCTGATCCACAAGTCCTCGCCGTACGTGGCGGGTCTGCAGGAGGGCGAGGTCTGCACGACGGCTCCGCTGTACGACTTCGTGCTGCGGGCGCGGCAGCTCGAGGCGCCGGTGTGCCGGCTGGTGGCGTGCGACCGTGCGCTGGTGCTGCTCACCGCCATCCACTTCTCGAAGCGCCCGGACCTCCGCGGCTCCCTCGAACTGATCAACCCGGCGCACGTGCTGCGGACGCTGGCGAAGCAGGGCCGTGACGCCGCGGTGGCGCTCGAACGCGGCGGCCGCAGGACGCTGCTCTTCCTGCACGAAGGCCGGCCAGCGAGAATCTACTTCGGCGACCCGGACGAGGATCCCGGCACAGGGCGGATCGAGGACCGGCTGCTCGAGTGGGCGTTTGCCGACATCCGGACGACCACCGTCGAGGTCTTCTCCGACCTGACGGTCGCTCCGGACACCGAGGCCGGCAGCTCGTTCGCGCGCCTCGACGACGAGGCGCAGCCGCCGCCGCCGGCGAGCGTGTTCGTCGAGATGGAGGGGCGGGAGATCCGCCAGCGGCCGTTCACGCCGCCGGAGATGATCATCGGCCGGGACCCGCGGGTCGACCTTTTCATCGACAACCTCGGGGTCAGCCGCCGGCACGCGCGGCTGTGGTGGGACCGCGGCCGCTTCATGCTGTCGGATCTTGGCAGCTCCAACGGCACCTCCGTCAACGGGCGGCGCATCGAGACCTCGCCGGTCCACGAGGGCGACGAGGTCCGGATCGGCAAGTTCCGGCTGCGGGTGGAGGAGGAGGCGTGGGAGCCGCAGGTGCCGGAGACCCACCTGATTATGGCGGAGGGGCCAAGGTCGACGCTTTGGCTGGCCGGCAAGGACCGACGCCAGCCGGTCGACCGCGACCTGCTGCTGGGCCGCGGCGGCGGCGTCGACGTGGAGGTGCGCGGCTGGTGTGTGGGGGCGGTGCACGCGCGGCTGTCGCCGGCCGGCAGCCACCTGCTGCTGACCTGCTTCAACCGCCGCCGAGCCGAGGTCAACGGCGAGCCGGTCACGACCGCGCGGCTGGGCGCCGGGGACGAGCTGGTGATCGGACGCTCGCACTTCTGGATCGCGCGCAATGGCGTGCAGCTCGGCTACGGCCGGAAAGCCGTCTAAACGACGCGGGCGTGGCCCGGGGGCGACGAGGCTCCGCTATGCTTATCGGGCGCCCCCGCTGGGGCGTGTGCCGATGATCGACTGGAAGACTCCGAAGTTCCTGCCGGCACCGGCCATGGTGCTCCCGGTGCTGCTCGCCGTTGCGCTCGGCTGCGGGCCGGCGGAGGCTCCGCCCGACGCCCGGCGCGCGCCGGTGCGCAACCTGCTGCTGATTACCATCGACACGCTGCGGGCGGATCACGTGGGCGCCTACGGTGACCGCGCCGCCACACCCAACCTCGACCGGCTCGCCGCGGCGGGCACGGTTTTCGAGCGCTGCATCGCGCAGGCGCCGCTGACCCTGCCTTCGCACACCACGATCCTTTCCGGAACTTCGCCGCTGCACCACCGGGTGCGCGACAACGGCGGGCTCGTGGTTCCCGACGAGCTCGAGCTGGTGAGCGAAATCCTGAACCGGCAGGGCTTCTCCACCGGCGCCTTCATTGGGGCCTACGTGCTGCACTCCAAGTGGGGGCTCGACCAGGGCTTCGACCGCTACGCCGACGACTTCGAGCGCTCCCGTTACGACCGCCTGCTGCTGCAGAACTCCAAGCGCGCCGAGGAGGTGGTGGGGCCGGCCGCGGCGTGGATCGAGGCGGCCGGCGAGCGCCGTTTCTTCGCCTGGGTCCACGTTTTCGATCCCCACACGCCCTACGACCCGCCGCCGCCCTTCGACGTTGATCCCCGAGGTGCGTACAGCGGCGAGGTGGCGTACGTGGACCACGTGCTGGGAGGGTTCCTCGACCGGCTCGAGAGCGCGGGGCTGTTGGCCGACACGCTGGTCCTCGTCACCTCGGACCACGGCGAGGGGCTGGGGCAGCACGGCGAGCTCGAGCACGGCTTCTTCGTCTACGACACGACCATCAAGGTGCCGCTGATCGTGCGGGCGCCCTTCGCGCCCGCGCGAGCCCGCTGGAGCGGTCTCGTGGAGCACACCGACTTGGTGCCGACCATGCTCGAGGCGGCGGGCGTCGACGTGCCGCCCGCGGTGCAGGGCCGCTCACTGTGGCCCGTGCTCGCCGGCGGCGATCCGGAGGCCAGGACCGCCGCCTACGCCGAGACCTTCTACCCGCGCCTTCACTACGGGTGGTCCGAGCTGCGGGCCTTGTACCGCGGCGACCGCAAGCTGATCGCGGCGCCGCGGCCGGAACTCTTCGACCTCGCGGCCGACCCCGGGGAGCTCCGCGACCTGGCCGGCGACCCGGCCTCGGCGCGCGAACTCGCCGCCATGAGTTGCGAGCTCGAGGCGCTGATGGCCGAGCTGTCATCGGCGGCGCTGACGCCGGCGGCGGCCTTCGCCACCGCGGAGGACCGCGCCGCCCTCGAGGCCCTCGGCTACGTCACCACCCGGGTCGAAAGGAGCGGCGAGGACGTCCTGGCCGATCCCAAGGACAAGCTCGGGGTCTTCAACCGGCTGGCGGAGGCCGGCGGCCTGGTGGGGGAGGGACGCCACGAAGGGGCCATCGCCATCGCGTCGGAGGCGGTGGCTGCCGATCCCGACCTGGTGGAGGGGCACATCCTGCTCGGCAACGCCCAGCGCGCGCTCGGGCGTCTAACCGCCGCGATCGCGAGCTACCGCCGGGCCCTCGAGCTCAAGCCCGACGCCAACTTCGTGATGGTGGACCTGGTGGCCAGCCTGCTGGAGGGCGGCGAGGCGGGCGAGGCGCTCGCGGAGGGGCGGATCTTCCTCGACACCTTTCCCGACGATCCGGTGTTAAACCGACAGGTGAGCGAGGCCGCCGTGGCGGTGGGCGAGCTCGAGATCGCGCTCGATCTGCTCGAAGCGGCGTTGGCGGCCGAGCCCGACGACGGCCATACCCTGACCCGGGCGGGCGAGCTGGCGCTGCGGCTGGGGAACGGCGAGCGGGCGGACGCCCTGCTGCGGCGGGCCCTCGAGGTGGCCCCCGGGAGCCGGGGTGCCTGGTACCTGCTGGGGAAGATCGCCGCCGCCGAGGGCCGCGGCGACGAGGCGCTGGCGAGCTTTCAAAGGGAGGCCGACGAGCATCCGAGGGCCTATCTCGCGGCCTTCGACGCGGCGCTGATTCTGGCCGGGCGCGGCGAGCGCGAGCAGGCGCTGCGCTACTGCCGGCAGGCGGTGGCCGCCGAGCCGCCGATGGGCGGCCCGTACTTCATGCTCGCGTCGGACCTGCTGGACCGCGGCGAGCGGCTCGAGGAGGCGATCGCCCTGTGCCGGACGGGAATTGCCGCCGAACCGGTTCCGCAGAGCCGGCTGGTCGGCTACCAGGTGCTGCTGCCGCTGCTCGAGCGCACCGGCCGGCCGGACGCCTACGCCAACGCGGCCCGCGAAGCGGCGGCGCTGCAGCGGTCGATCGACGAGCGGTGAGCGCCGGTGGGTAGACCTGGAGCCGTCCGGTGGCCCATGATCGAGACGTGACACGGAAGATCCGAAACACGGGCCGAACAATCGACGTCGATGGCCGGCTGCCAGCTCTCGAACGCGTCCTCCGCGGCGAGGAGAGCCTGGTCGCGGTGGACGTGTACGGCTCCTACGGCACGCGTTTCCAGACGCCGCTCAGTGACGTCGATCTCGCGGTGCTGTTCGCCGACGGATCGGACCCGCAGGGATCCGGGCTGATGGAGCTGATCGGGACGATCACGGGTGCGCTTCGAGAGGATGACGTGTCCGGGTTGGTGCTGAATCGGGCGCCGCTGGCGATGCAGCACCGAGTGCTGGCCCGGGGGCGGCGACTCATCGTGGTGGACGAGGCCCCGGGAGACTTCGAGGCCTTCATCACGGCGATCGTGTCGGCCTACCTGGTGCCGTCGGACTGACCGTCGGGTCGGGCAACACCCAGGGCCTCTGCGGCATGGCGGTGGGCGGCGGGCGCCCAGGGGTCGTCGGTCGGGAGGACGGGGTCGACCAGGATGCGGGCCGTGAGCTCGCCGGCGATCCGGTTGCCGCGCGCGCTGAGGTGCCAGTCCTCGGGGTCGAAGAGGTCGTCGCGCTCCTCGCCTTCGAAGCGTAGGAACTCCGGGTAGAGGTTGAGATAGCGGATTCCGAGATCCTCGCACAGGCGAACGGCGCTGTCCTCGGGCCGGAAGAAGGCCCCGTCAATCGCCTGCAGCTCGCGGTACGCGGCCTCCTCGAGGCCGGCGCCGAGGAACTCGCGGTCGTCGACGATGTTGAAGTAGGAGGGCAGGATGACGACCGCGAACTCCACCCCGGCGGCGCGGGCCTCGGACTGGAAGCGGGCGAGGACCGCCCGCATCAGCTCGATGCGGGCCTGCGCTCCCGGCGATTCGGGATCGCGCACCAGCTCGAGGTCGTAGAAGTCCGCGAACAAATGGTGGTAGAGATACTCGTGGCTACGGGCGAGGAGCTTGTGGTGGGGATCGAGCTTCGGCTGCACGAGGTACTGGAAGCGGTTGAAGAGATAGCCGGCACGCAGCGACGGGACGTGGCGGCTGACCGCGTTGACCTCGTTGCGTTGCAGGCGGCCG
Organism: uncultured Thermoanaerobaculia bacterium; assembly: GCA_964609835.1. Lineage (GTDB taxonomy): Bacteria > Acidobacteriota > Thermoanaerobaculia > Thermoanaerobaculales > Sulfomarinibacteraceae > Sulfomarinibacter. Next base: position 3,523 of record CAZSTH010000043.1, on the reverse strand, counting down.
CCGCCGTCGAGTGAGAACAGGCCGCCGCGCTCCAGGTCCTGGAAGTCGTTGGCGGCGAAGAGCCCGAGGATCGCCATGTCGGGCCCGAGCGCGAGGCCGTCATCGAGGAACGACACCAGCGACTGGTCGGGGCCGTAGGCGAGGATGCCCATGTTGTAGACCTCGTAGCCGGCGCGGAGCGAGGCGGCGAGGCCGGCGGCGATGGTCTGTCCCGGCGGCACGTTGTGGCCCATCACGAACGAGTCGCCGAGGAACAGCAAGCGGCGGGTGCCAGGCCGGGGCTCGGCCTCGAAGTCGGCGCCGCGGTAGCCCATGGAGTTGATGTCGGGTGCGCAGTCGGGCGCGACCCGGAACAGGATCTCGTCGTCGAAGACCAGGGTGTAGTCGTACATCTCGATCGATGACCGGTAGCCGAACAGCCGCAACAGCCCCTCGAAGAGGGCCACCGAGACCACTGCCATGATCACCCAGTAACCGATGATCCGCAGGGTCTTGGTGCCGAGATGTGCCAGTGACATGGTGCTTCGGGCGACCGGGGCGCCCTCTCCATTGTCTCCAATGCGTCGAGAGGGGTCAATCCGGAGCGTGCCGCACCGGAACAGGTGCGGAAGGCCCATGGTTATGACGGACGGCTTTCAGTCACGCGGAGGTCCGAGATGAACAGCGAAGGCAGGGGCACGTTCGGTTGGACCGATCTGACGGTGGATGACGCGGAGCAGATTCGGCATTTCTACGCGCGGGTCGCCGGCTGGCACAGCGGAGCGGTGGACATGGGCGGGCACGACGACTTCAACATGAAGGCGTCGCCCGACGGCGAACCGGTGGCCGGCATCTGCCACGCGCGCGGTTCCAACGCCGGCCTTCCCGCGCAGTGGCTGATCTACATAACGGTCGACGACCTCGACCGCGCGGTGGCCTCGGTGGAGGCGCTGGGAGGCAGCGGCGTGCGACCGGCGGGAGAGCCCGGAGGCATCGGGCGCTTCTGTGTCATTCGCGATCCGGCCGGCGCGGTGGCGGCGCTCTATGAGCCGGCGACGTGACGTGACCGACTGCGGAACGGCGCTCGCATGGTGACGCGCGTGGAGCTCTTTCGGGCTGCCGCATCGGGGTTCATCGTCGTCGCCGCGCTGTTGGTCTTCTGGTCGCTGGTCCCGGAGCACCTGTTCGAGATCACGCTGGTGGAGTACCACGGCTTCTACGAGCCGGTGGCGCGATCGCTGCTCGCCGGCGACGGCCTGCGTCTACCGGACGGGTCCTTCGCCGTGGCCTACCCGCCGGGACACCCCGCTGCGCTCGCAGCGGCGTTGGCCGCCGGGCGGCTGTTCGGTGTGAGCGATGTGCTGGCGCTTCGGGGGCTGACGCTGTTCTGCTTCGGGCTGACCGGCAGCCTGGCCTTCCTGGTGGCGCGCGACGTGTGGGGGGCTGGACGAGCGCTGCTCGCGCCGGCGCTGCTCGCGATCTACCCGCCGGGGTTGTGGATGAGCCTGCAACCTACCTCGGAGGTCAGCTTCCTGCCCCTGCTGGCCGGTTCGACGGTGCTGGCGTGGCGGGCGGTGACAACGCCGCGAGCTCCGTGGAGCTGGGCCCTGGGGGCCGGATTGACGGCGGGGGCGGCCATGCTGGTGCGGCCGGCGGCGATCGGCCTGGCAATGGTCCTGGCAGCGGTGACCTTCGTGCTGCGCCGCGACGAGGTCCGCCGCCGGGCCGCCTGCGCCGCGCTCGTGGTGGTGGGTGCGGCGGTCGTGGTGGCGCCGTGGGAGGCCGTTGTCATAGCGCGCACCGGCGCCCTGCTGCCGCTGAGCAGCTCGGGCCCGCCGTCGATCTGCGACGGCCTCACCTTCGCGGTGAGCGACAAGGGTTACCGCGCCGACCTGCGGCCTCCGGCGGCGGTGGAGGCCTTCATGACGGACGTCAAACAGCGTTGGGCGGCCGGCGAGCGGCGCATCGTCCGCACCGCGGCGGCAGCCGCGGTCTCCCACCCGGTCGGGGCGCTGCAGGTGGCGGCGTGGAAGGCGGCGCGGGCGTGGTACGGAACCGACAGCCAGCGCCGGGATCGTTGGATCATGATCGTGCAGCTGCCGGTCCTTGGACTGTTGGGTGCGGCGACGTGGTCTGCGATCCGGCGGGGCGGCGACCCGCGACGGCTGGCGGTCATGATGGCGGCGCTGGTGGCCTACTCTTGGGTGGTGACGGTGGCGGCGCTGTCGATCCTCCGCTACATGACGCCGGTGCTGTGCCTGTGGTTGGCGTTGCTGCCGGGACTGCTGCCCACGGCCTCGGTGCCCGCTGCAGACGGTCAGTCGCGGAAGTAGGCAGCGACCTCGTCCCAGTCGATGTCGAGACCGACCGACTCGTGAATGCGGCCGAGCGATGCCTGTTGGTCGCCGAAATCATCCAGGAACGCCGCGACCGCCTGCTGAATGATCTCGGTGCGAGTGTTGCCGGTCAACCGTGCGGCCCGGTCGAGCTCCTTGACCGTGTCCAGGGGCAGGGGAGTGTTGATGAGAAGCATGCGCACCCTCCGCCCCGAGTGTGCGCGGCGGATGTGAGAATCGTTCGTGACCGCGATCACCCGCGGACCGGACGTGGCGACGGCCGGAAGCAGGTCAGGTGGCCGTCGCGGTAGAAGATCTCGTAGCGCTCTGACAGGAAGTGCCGCAGGCAGTCCGCGACCGAGAAGATCACCGGCGGGCGGTCCTCGGTTTCCACCTCGCTCGCGAAACGGGTGTAGAAGCTCCGTCCGGGGCCCTCGGGCCGCACCGGGCGGTAGAGGTAGATGAAGCCGTAACCGGTCGCCGGCGTGTCCATCACGTCGGCCACCCGCCACTCGATGCGATCGGCGGGGATCCGGAGCCATCCGCGGAGCCCGTCGCCGATCTCGGCCATCCGGCCGGCGATCTCGATCTGCACCGTGCGGGCGTGGGGGTGGAGGCGCTGCATGAGGAGACCCTGCAGCCCATTGCCGGCCCCGAAGTCGGCGCTGACCGTGTCGGCTGCGAGGTGCGGCCCGGCCTTGAGGATCGGGCTCAACCCGCCGGCATGGTTCCAGTAGCCTCCGGCGTCGTCCATCCGGGAGCGCTCGCCGGTCGAGTAGACCGCCTCGTGCATGTGGAGGTGGGCGTAGAGCTCGAGGAACCGTTGCTCGACGGTGTCGGGGTCTCCGGCCTCGACCGCCTCGCCGAGAGCGTCGCGGAGCTCCCGCCAGCGTGGGAACACGCCCTCGGGATCGGGAGGATCGGGCAGGTCGAGGAACAACCGGATCAGCCTCGCCAGCCGCTCGGCCTCGGCGGCGGCGTAACCGGTGGATGCGAGGACGTCGGTCAGAAGCGGCGAACGGTCCATACGGCCCTTGTACCACGATCAGACCGCAGCGCCGAGCCGTGGAGAAAGGCCGGGTATAACGGTCGCCATGAGCGAAACGAGCCGAGGGCGAGTGACGTCGAAGGCTCCCCGGGAAAGCGAGAGCCTGCCGAGAGGGGATCCTTCGGCTCGGTGGCTACGCGCCCTCGCTCCCAATGACACA
>CAZSTH010000042.1:0-29982 GCA_964609835.1 uncultured Thermoanaerobaculia bacterium | reverse complement strand
CGTGCCATGACCTGGCGGCTGCTGCATCCCGCGGGCTGAGGCGTGGCGCGATCCGTGATCCGCGACCGCGATCCGCGACCGCGACCGCGACCGTGATCCGCGACCGCGTCCGCGACCGCGACCGGGACCGCGACCGGGGCCGCGTCTGCGATCCGGGACCGCGATCCGCCACCGTCACCGCCACCGCAGACCGCCACCGCCACCGCAACCGCCACCGCCACGGCCACCGCTGACCGTGGACCGCGACCGTGGACCGCGACCGCGACCGTGGACCGCGACCGGGATCCGCGGCCGGGGCCGCGATCCGCGACCGCCACCGCCACCGTCGACCGTCACCGTTGACCGTCACCGCCACCGTCACCGCCGACCGCCACCGCCACCGCTGACCGTGGACCGCGTCCGGAACCGCGACCGCGACCGCGACCGGGACCGCGACCGTGGCCGCGACCGCGACCGGGACCGCGATCCGTTACCGTCACCGTTACCGTCACCGCCACCGTTCACGGATGCGTCCGCGGACCCCGGTCGCGGATCATCGGGATCGGCCTAGGTGATGAGACGCCAGCCGATGGCGAGCACGGCGGCGGCCACGTAGCCCGCCGCGAGGTCGTCGGCGACGATGCCGATGCCGCCCGGGAACTTCTCGAAAATCCGGATCGGCCACGGTTTGACGATGTCGAAGAACCGAAACAGCAGGAAACCGACGGCAACGAAGACCAGCAACTCGAGCTGGGTCGTCAGTGGCACGAACGGCAACGCGACCAGGAACACCAACAGCTGGCCGGCGGTCTCATCGACCACGATCTGCCGGGGGTCGTCGACGCCGACGCGCTCGGCTTCGACCTCGGCCGCCCAGGTCCCGACCGCGGCCGCGGCGAACAGGCCGACCGCGGTGATCGCGATGCGGACGGAGGGGACCGGAATCATCGCGCAGATCGCCCACCACGCGAGGCACACGGGCAGGGAGCCGACGCTGGTTCCCGGCGCCGGCAGGCGCTCGCCGAGGCCGCCGTAGGTCGCGATGGCGCGAGCGAGCCGGTTGTCGTGGTCGTTCATCTCCCGCCTCCGGTCCAGAGCTCGAGCACTCGTCGGTGGAAGCCGCCGAAGTCACCCGACGAGCAGCCTACCACGACGTCGCCGGCCCGAAGCGCCTTCACGAGGCAGGTCGCCGGGTCCTCCGCCTCGTCCGGCGTCAGGCACGGCACGCCGCGATCTTCGAGGTCGCGGGCGAGGCGGCCGCGGTCGAGCGCGAGCTCCTTTGGCAGCCGCCGGCGATGGAAGGCGGGGACGACGAGCGCCACATCTGCGAGCGCCAGTGCCGCAAGGTAGTCGTCCTGGAACGAGCGCGAGGCGGCGGTGATCGACCGTGGCTCGAAGGCGACAACCAGGCGACGGCCCGGCCAGCACTGTCGGGCCGCTTTGATGGTCACCGCGAGAGCGGTCGGGTGGTGGGCGAAGTCGTCCACCACGGTGACGCCGTCGGCGTCACCGACGACCTCCATGCGCCGGGCGACGCCCGGAAACCGGGCCAGGGCCTCGACTGCCGACTCGCTCGCGACGCCGGCGGTCGCGGCGGCAGCCAGGGCGAGGGCGGCGTTTCGAAGATTGTGGAGCCCAGGCTGGGGCAGCTGGAGGCGAAGGTTGCTGCCCCGCCACTCGATCTCGGCGCGGCCGCCTTCGGGTCCGAGCTCCGGCGCGGTGAGTCGGAGGTCGCAGCCGGCAGCGGACCCGACCTTCACGATCGGAGCGTTGGCGTCGCGGCAGGCGGCGAGGCTGTTCGGGTGCCAGGCGCTGACCACCACCGCGCCGTCTGACGGGACCAGCGCGGTCCCCATTCGGAAGGCGGTGAGCACGGCATCGAGATCGCGGTAGAGGTCGGCGTGGTCGAACTCCACCGGACCCAGCACCATGAGATGGGGACGGTAGTGGAGGAACTTCGGACCTCGGTCGAAGAACGCGGCGTTGTACTCGTCGCCCTCGATGACCATGTCGGCACCGGAGCCGAGCCGGAAGCCGCGGCGGTTCCAGCTGGGCAGGCCGCCCACGAGGTAGGTGGGGTCGGAGCCCGCCTCCTCGAGGATCCACGCCAGCATGGCGGTGGTGGTGGTCTTGCCGTGGGTCCCGGCGACCACCAGGCCGCGGCGACCGGTGCCAAGGAGGTAGTGGGCGACGGCCTCGGCCTGGGAGAGGTGGGGGAGGCGACGGCGGAGGACGGCTTGCACCTCCGGGTTGGTGCGGGGCACGGCATTGCCGATGATGACGCGATCGATCCCGGCCGGCATCAGAGCGGGGTCGTAGCCGATCCGGACCGGGATCCCGAGCGCCTCGAGCAGCGTGCTCATGGGTGGGTAGAGCTGGGCGTCGACACCCTCGACGTGGTGGCCGAGCTCGCGGAGGAGCCCGGCGAGCGGCGCGGTGGCGGTGCCGCCGATGGGCAGGAAGTAGAGCGGCTCGCGGGCGGTCACGAGTCCGCCTCGAGCTTCGCTGCGGCGTATAAGTCCTGCAAAAAAGCGCCCCCCGCCATTGCAGTCCGATGGGTCCGTCCGTACGATTGTGGCCGGTTGCGGACCGAATGACAAGGAGGAAGCGAGATGTCGATCAGGAGACACACGATGTTGACGGCCGCCTGTGTGGCGGCGATCGTCAGCCTCTGCGCGATGACGGTGGCGGCCGATGGCGGTCCGAAGGTGGTCGTCAAGGAAATGCTGAAAGATATGGGCAAGGTGTCCCAGGGTGAGGTGCTGAACGTCGATTTCGAGCTCGTCAACGAGGGCGACGAGACGCTCGAGATCAAGGCGGTTCGGCCGACCTGCGGCTGCACGGTGGCGGACTTCGACCGCGAGATCGCTCCCGGCTCGAGCGGCTATATCAAGGCCAAGCTCGATACCAGCGATTTTTCGGGGCCGATCTCCAAGTCGATTTTGGTGATGACCAGCGACCCCCAGGATCCGAGCCTGACGCTGGTAATCAAGACCGACGTCCACCCCTTCGTCGAGGTGCTGCCGCGGGCCTTGGTGCGTTTCAACGCGGTCCAGCACGAGCCGATGGAGCAGACCCTGACGGTGGTCTCGGGTGACGAGCAGCCCGACTTCAAGGTCACCGGGGTCAGGAGCAGCGTGCCGTTCCTCGAGACCGAGGTGCGCGAGCTGTCAGGTGACGAGCTGGTGGCCGGCAAGCCGGCGCCGCAGTACCGGGTGGCGCTGTCGATGACTGACGATGCTCCGGTGGGCCCCGTCAATGCCATGCTCGAGGTGCAGACCAACCACCCCAAGGCGAAGAAGGTTCCCGTCAAGGTCTTCGGCGTGGTCCGGGCGCTGCTCCACGTGACCCCGTCCCAGGTGCAGTTCGGCTCGGTGTCGGCCAAGAAGCAGCCGGGGCGAAACCTGATCCTGGTCAACAACCGCTCCAACAAGGTTCCGGTTCGGATCACCGGTGCGACGGTGGATGACGCGGCGTTCGAGACCAACGTGATCACCATCGAGGAGGGGCGCCGCTACCAGGTCACGGTGACCGTCAAGGCCGGCGCCAGCCCCGGAAACCGGGACTCGGTCCTGACCCTGAAGACCAGCGACCGCCAGTTCCCCGAGGTCCGGGTTCCGGTCAAGGCCAACATCAGCTGACGAGAGTCGATCGGTCGGCGATGCCGGCGGGGAGGCCGACGCCTTCCCGCCGTTTCGTCGTTCGGGTAGGCTCGTTCGGGATCGGGGTCGGATTTCATGACGAAGCGACGAACCCTCGGCATCGAGACCTCGTGTGATGAGACTGCGGTGGCGGTGCTCGACGGCGACGGCCGGGTCGAGGTCGACCTGCTCTCCAGCCAGGTCGATGCCCATGCGCCCTTCGGCGGCGTGGTCCCGGAGCTGGCGTCCCGCGAGCACCTCGTCGCCCTGCCGATTCTGGTCGGCGAAGCACTCGATCGGGCCTGTGGTCCGATCGAGCTGACGGCGGTCACGGCAGGCCCGGGCCTGGTCGGGGCGCTGCTGGTGGGCGTCCGATTCGCGGCCGCCTTCGCGTGGGCGCGACGGCTGCCGTTGGTCGACGTCGATCACCTGGAGGGCCACCTGGTTTCGCCGCTGCTGGACCTTGCCGGCGAGCCGGCGCGGCCGGAGCCGAGGCCGATGCTGGCGCTGGTGGCCTCGGGCGGCCATTCGAGCTGGTACCTGGTGGACGGTGGAGAGAGGCGGCGCCTCGGCCGAACCCGCGACGATGCCGCCGGCGAGAGCTTCGACAAGGTCGCGCAGGTCCTCGGCCTCGGTTACCCCGGGGGCCCGGCCATCGACCGGCTGGCGCGCGGCGGCGACCCGACAGCGTTCGAGCTGCCCCGCCCCGCGATCGCGGACGCCCCGGTCGATTTCTCGTTCTCCGGGCTGAAGTCGGCGGCGATCCGATGTGTGCGGGAACACGGCCTGGATCGCGAAAATGGTTCCGCGGAGGCCGTGAGGGACCTCGCTGCGTCGTTCGAGGCGGCGGTGGTGGACCAGCTGCTGCGACCGCTCGACGAGCTCGCCGAGCACTATCGGCCCCGGACCGTGTCGGCCTCGGGCGGGGTGGCCGCCAACTCGCTGCTGCGGCAGCGCCTGAGCGCGTGGGGATCAGATCGGTCGGTGGAGGTCCTGCTGCCCCCGCCCCGGCTGACCACCGACAATGCGGCCATGATCGCGCTCGCCGGTCAGATCGCCTACCGCGGGGGTCGTGCCGCCGATCCGAGGCGGCTCGACGCACGGCCGCGCGAGGCGTGGCAGCCGCCGGGAATGCGCCGGGCGATGCCGGCAGCTTCCAGCGGCGGTAGAATCGACGAGCGCAGCGGCAGTCGGGAGGCGCGATGAAGAAATCGGTGGTGCGGGAGTACTACGAGGCGATCCTGGTCGCCTTCATCCTCGCGCTCTTCGTGCGCACCTTCGTGTTCGAAAACTTCAAGATTCCGTCGGGGTCGATGGAGGACAACCTCCTGATCGGTGACCATCTGGTCGTCAACAAGATGATCTTCGCATCGAATGCGGACACGTTCCTTCACCGCATCTTCCCTTACCGCGCGCCGCGGCGTGGCGACGTGGTGGTCTTCAAGTACCCGAGGGACACCCGCCGGGACTTCATCAAGCGGTGCGTGGCCGTTGCCGGCGACGAGGTCGAGATCCGACGCAAGCAGCTGTTCATCAACGGCGAGTTGCAGCACGAGCCGATGGTGGTCCACAAGGACCCGAGGATCTACGGTGACCTGACGTCGGTGCGGAGGTCGTCGCGGGTCCGCGACAACTACGGCCCGTTCACGGTACCGCAGGGGACCATCTTCTGCCTCGGCGACAACCGCGACAACTCGCTCGATTCACGCTTCTGGGGCCCGGTCCCGCTCGATTACGTCAAGGGCCGCGCGGTCCTCATCTACTGGTCGTACGAGGCGGGGCGCGACGACTGGCAGTGGCGTGGCTTCGGCCATCGGATCAAACAACTGGCGAGTGTGTTCCTGAACTTCTTCACCAAGACCCGCTGGGAACGCCAGTTCCGATTGATCCGTTAACCCGCACTTCTCACCACCTCGCGTTGCGAGGCCCGTGAGGTGGTGAGAAGTACGAGCCAGGTTTGGTACGATCGTAGCCAGAGCTCGATCCGTCGGAGGAAGAACATGAGAGGTTGGCGAAGCCAGCGTGGGGATGTGCCGGTCGGGTGCCTGATCGGTGGCGTCGTGATGCTGATCGTGGTGCTGGTGGCCATCAAGGTGGCGCCGATCATGATCAGCGTAGGCGAGCTCGACAAGCAGATCTCGGTGCTCGCCGACCGCGCCAACCGGCGCGACTACAACGACCAGCGCATCGAGCGGGACATCCTCGTCAAGGCGGAGGATCTCGACCTGCCGGTCAACAAGAAGAGCATCGACATCAAGCGGACCTCGTCGAGGATCAAGGTCACCGTCACCTACGACAAGGAGATCCAGTTCCCGGGCTACACCCACGTCTGGCACAAGGTCCACTATCACGAGCGCCCGCTGTTCTGAGCGATCAGGCCAGGCCGGGCGGTGGTCCGCTCCCCGCGGAACGCATCTCCTGCAGGATCCGTTCGACCGCGTCGACCGGCGAGCGGGCTCGGGTCACGGGTCGTCCGACCACCAGGATGTCCGCCCCCGCCCGCAGTGCCTCGGCTGGCGGTAGGACCCGGCGCTGGTCGTCCCGGCTGTCTCCAGCCGGTCGGATGCCCGGGGTGACGATCGTCAGGCGCTCGCCGCAGGTGTGGCGGATGGTGGCCGCCTCGTTCGCCGACGCGACCACGCCGTCGGCTCCCGCGTCCTGGGCCAGCCGCGACCATCGAGCGACCAGCTCGTGTGGCGAACGACCGATTCCGAGATCGGCGAGAGCTTTTCGATCGAGGCTGGTGAGGAGGGTCACGGCGACCGTCTTGATCTGGCGGTCTCCGGCCGCACTGCGGACGCCTTCCACGGCGGCCTCGATCATCTCCGGTCCGCCCCCGGCGTGAATGGTGATCATGGAGGCTCCGGAGGAGACGCAGTTGGCTGCAGCTCGCCGCGCCGTGGCCGGGATGTCGTGAAGCTTGAGGTCGAGAAAGACCTTCGGACCGAGCCTCGCCACCTCGCGCACCAGGCCCGGGCCGTGCGCGATGAAGGCCTCGAGGCCGAGCTTGAGCCACCCCACCCGGCCGGCAAGGGCCTCTGCCATCGACTCGATCCAGCGGCGATCGCTGCCGTCGAGGGCGATACACAACCTGTCCTCGGCCGAACCTTGCAAAGTTCACCTCCGGGCGAAGCCCGGCGGACATCATAACCGGTGCCGGTACCGGTGCCGGGCGCCGCGGGCGACGCGCCTCGATTCGCGGGCGAGCTGCCGTGCAACCGGGGCCGTGAGATCGGGGTACCATGCCGGCGGTGAACCCTCGGCGGATGTTGCTGGATGCGCTCGGGGCCGGTGCCGCGGCCGGTCTGGTGGCCGAGACGCTGGTGCTGCGCATGAACCCCGAGGTAGCGCAGACCCTGCGCGGCGTCGTCATCGGCATGCCGGTTTGGGTCACCTGGGGGATGCTGATGGCGGGCGTGCCGCTGCTGATGCTGCTCGCCCTCCTCCAGTGGGTGCGGCCTCGACCCGAGCGCTGGACCGCCCCCGAGCTGTTCGCCGGGATCTTCGCGCTGGCGGCGGTTCTCAGCCTGGTCAACGCCGAGTTCCATGCCTACCTGATGCCGGGGTCGGCCTACCGGACACTGTTCCAGGACGCCGTTTCCTGGGCGATAGCCCTGCTCCTCGCGGTCGGCGGCGGTGTGCTGGTGCGGCGATTCGGTTCTCGCCGTCGCCACCAGATTGCCTACTCGTTCCTCATCCTCATGCTGCCAATCCTGCGCGTGGTGTGGGTGCCGACTCCGGAACGGCAGTTCCTGGACGTTGCGGCCCGTCCCCTCGGCCCTCCGAGCCATCGGTTGCTGGTCATCGGCCTCGAGGGCCTCGACTCCAAGGTGCTGCTGGCGGACACCGCGGGGTCGAATTTGCCGACCTTCACGAGGTTGCGCGAGGAGGGTGGACGCGCGGTCCTCAGACCGCACCGGCCGTACCTGCGGCGGGCCCTGTGGACGAGCGCCGCCACCGGGACCTATCCCGGGCGGCACGGTGTCAAGGCGGACCGCGCGTGGAGCCTGCCGCCGGTCTTTCCCGAAACCATCCGGCTGCTGCCGTGGACCCCCCAGGGTTCGCGGTTGATCCTGCCGTGGGGCCTGGCCCGGCGCGTGCCGTTGCCGCCGGCGACCGTGGCGCCCCTGTGGGCGCGGTTGGCGGCATTTGGGGTCGAGACCTCGGTCTTCGGCTGGCCGGGTTCGTGGGGGCCCGATTCTTCACTGCACGAGCTCCGGCAGGCCGAAGCCGCGGCTGTGCTGGCCCCTGTGATGCTGGAGTCTCTCGACGCTGCCCTCGAGCCGCTGCCCGAGGAGCGCGACGAGATCTGGCGCGCCATCGCGCGCGACCAGACCCGGGTGGAAGCCGCCGTATCGGAGATGCGAGGCGGTGGCGTCAACACCTGGGTCTACCTCGAAGGCCTGTCGGCAGTCCGCCAGATCCACGAGCCGCTGCGCTCGCGTCACACCCGCGAGCGGCGACTCGTCGGGCAGGTCATCGAGCTGGTGGACGATCAGCTCGACGAACTGCTGGCGGCTGCCGGCGACGACACGCTGGTGGCGATCATATCGCCCTACGGGCTGGAACCGCCGCAGTCCCAGGAGCGTTTCAGGCGTCTCCTCGGCATCGGGGGCACCTGGAACGCGTCGGCCGAGTCCTGCCCGGATGGGCTCGTGGTGCTGTTGGGGCCAGGGGTTGCCGCCGGGGCCCGGGCGCCCGCGGCGCGGACTCCCGACGTCGTGCCGACAGCCTGCTATCTGCTCGGCCTGCCGGTGGCGCAGTATATGGAGGGCAGCGTGATCGTCGATCTCGTCGAGCCCGCATTTCTCGCCGATCAGCCGCTGCGGGTCGTCGAGTAGAGCGGCGAGTGCGGCGATCACGCGGTGTGGGGTAGGCTGGACCTGGCATGAGAAGACTGTCGGTGGTGATTCCGGTCTACAACGAGGAGTCGACGGTGGCGATGCTGCTCCGGCGGGTGGTGCAGGCGCCCTTGGTGGATTCGATATCGGAGATCGAGCTGGTCGTGGTCGACGACTGCTCGACCGACGGCACCTGGCCCATCGTCGAAGGTTTCAGGCCGGAGCGTCGGACGGACGGCCGGCCGGTGACCGTGTGCAGTGCGCGCCACGAGCAGAACCGGGGGAAGGGTGCTGCCCTCCGTACCGGCTTCGCCTCCGCCAGCGGGCACATCTTCCTCGTCCAGGATGCCGACCTCGAGTACGATCCTAAGGACTACCCGACACTGCTGCAGCCGATCACCGACGGTTTCGCCGACGTGGTCTACGGCTCGCGGTTTCTCGGTGGGCCCCACCGCGTGCTCTTCTTCTGGCACTACGTTGGCAACAACTTCCTGACCCTCCTTTCGAACATGTTGTCCGACCTCAACCTGACCGACATGGAAACCTGCTACAAGGTCTTCACCCGGCCGGTCATCGAGGGCATCGACCTGGTCTCGGACCGCTTCGGCTTCGAGCCCGAGTTCACCGCCAAGGTCGCACGACTCGGGGTGCGGATCTACGAGGTGCCGATCTCGTATCACGGGCGGACCTACGCCGAGGGCAAGAAGATCGGCTGGAAGGATGGGTTGTCCGCGATCTGGTCGATCCTGCGCTTCAATCTTTGGTCGAGGAGCTGAGCTTCCCTTCCCCCAGATTCTCGGCCCCGCGGCCTTCCCTTTGGGTGTTTGGTTGGTTAAGGTTTCGGTGCTCGATGAATGCACGGCCGCGGGGCCGAGAATCTGAACGGGAGAAAGCCGAAAAATGGGGAAAAAATCGGTTGTGGTCATGCCCGGAGATGGCATCGGTAACACCGTGCTTCCGGAGGCGCTGCGCGTGTTGGAGGCCGCGGGGTTCGAGGCGACCTGGATCGAGGCCGCGATCGGTTGGCAGCACTGGGTCGAGCACGGCAACCCTCTCCCGGAGGCGACCGTAGACCTGATCGCCGAGCACGAGGTGGCGCTGTTCGGGGCCATCACCTCGAAGCCGAAGGACAAGGCGGCAGCCGAGATCCGGCCGGAGCTCAAGGAGCGGGGCTTCGTCTACTTCTCGCCCATCGTCGGGCTGCGCCAGCGCTTCGACCTCGACGTCTCGATCCGGCCCTGCATCACCTTTCCCGGCAATCCGCTCAACTTCATCCGCCGGTCGGCGGACGGCGGCTTCGAGGAGCCGGTGGTCAACTCGGTCATCTTCCGCCAGAACACCGAGGGCCTGTACGGCGGCGTCGAATGGACGAACCCGCCCGACCAGGTCTGGCAGGCTCTCGACTCGCACCCGAAGTTCGCCGCCTTCCGTGACGTGCCGCGCGAGGACTTGGCGGTGTCGACGCGGATCTTCACCCGCGCCAAGTGCCGTCGAATCTGCGAGCAGGCCTTCGCTTACGCGGCCGAGCACGGCTACTCGAGCGTCACCGTGTGCGAGAAGCCGAACGTGATCCGGGAGACTTCGGGCATGATGCTCGACGAGGCACGCGCGGTGCATCGCGCCTACCCGCAGATCCAGCTGTGGGACACCAACATCGACGCCCAGATGATGTGGCTGACCAAGAACCCTGAGGACTACGGCGTGATCGTGGCCGGCAACATGTTCGGCGACATCATCTCGGACGGCTTTGCCGGTTTGGTCGGGGGCCTCGGGTTCGCGGCGTCGGCCAATATCGGCCGCGATGTCGGGGTCTTCGAGCCCACCCACGGGTCGGCGCCCAAGTACGCCGAGCTGGAGCCCTCGATCGTCAACCCGATCGCGATGATCCTGTCCGCGGTCATGATGCTCGACTGGCTGGGCGAGCGCGAGATCGCCGCCCGCGTGCGAGCGGCGGTCGCGGCGGTGGTGGCAGAGGGCAACGTGCGGACTTACGACATGCTCAAGCTGCGCGGAAGCGCGGCCGCCATCGGCCAGGGCGCCGCGACCACGCAGCAGATGACAGACGCCATCATCAGCGCCCTCCGCGACTGATGGGGCCTGCCCTCCGCGGGCGCTCGGGAGGCTGCGATGACGCGACCGACGGTCAAGGCGGCGTCGGCCGGACCGACCGGCGACGGGGTCCGCTCCGACCTCTGCATCGACTTCAGCCCGGTTCCGGGGCCGCTGACGGTCGATCTCGACTCCAAGGTCGACTACCTCTACGGCGAGGCGATCGTGGCGGCGGTGCGCCGGGTCGCCGAGGCCTTTGGTGTCGGCGAGGGCCGACTGGCCGTCACCGATCGCGGCGCACTCGAGTGGGTGATTTTGGCGCGCGCGGAGGCCTGTCTGCGGCGGGCGGGTTTCGAGGGTCCGCCGGTGCTGCCGGAGCGGAGCGGCCGGCGACCGCAACGGCGGCGCCGGCGACCGCGACGCAGCCGCCTCTACATCCCGGGCAACCAGCCCAAGCTGATGCTCTCGGCAGGTCTCCACGGCGCTGACGGCATCATCCTCGACCTCGAGGACTCGGTGCCGCCGGCGGAGAAGGACGCCGCCCGGATCCTGGTCCGAAACGCTCTGGCGGCCCTCGACTTCGGAGGCTCCGAGCCGATGGTCCGCATCAACCAGGGGACCGTCGGAGCAGACGATCTCGCAGCCGTCGCGGGTGGCGACCCACACGTCGTCCTGTTGCCCAAGGTCGAAGCGCCGGAGCGGGTGACGGAGGCTGCCGACGACCTCCAGCGGGCGGGATCATCTTCGGTCTTGCTGATGCCGATCCTGGAGTCGCCGGCGGGGGTGCTCCGCGCATGGGAGATCGCGGCCGCCCACGCCGCCGTCGCGGCCTTGACCCTCGGCCTCGAAGACCTGTCGGCGGAGCTCGGGGCCCCGCGGACGCCGGAGGGATGGGAGAGCTTCCTCGCGAGGCAGACCACCGTCTACGCCGCCCGTGCCGCCGGCGTGCAGCCGATCGCGTCCGTCTACTCCGCCTTCACCGACGACCACGGGCTGTCAGCCTACGTCCGCCGCGAACGAGGCCTCGGGTTTGACGGCGTCGGCTGCATCCACCCCCGCCAGGTGGCGATCGTGCATCGCGAGATGACCCCTGAAAGCGAGGAGATCGAGCGTGCGGTCCGGATCGTGCGGGCCGCCCGCGAGGCCGAGGCGCGCGGCCTCGGCGCGGTCGCGGTGGGGTCGAAGATGGTGGATCCTCCCGTCGTCCAGCAAGCCCTGCGGACGGTCGAGCTGGCGGTGGCCGGTGGGGTTCTGGCCGAGGATTGGGACGAGGAGAGCTCGGAATTCGGGATTCGGAATTCGAGATTGCCGAGCACGCAACCGGGGCCGGAGGGGGCGCCATGAAGCTGGAGAAGAACGCGGCCGGGCGGATCGTGCCGATCGAGATCAACGGGCAGGAAGGCGTGCCTTTTCTCGGGATCGGGGCCTATCGCCCCGAGGGTCGGAAGGCGGCGCCGCGGATCGTCTCGTGCGCCGACTACCCCGCCGACGGCGACAAGCGGCACGGCTCGCTGCGGGAGGCTTTGCAGGCGGTCGGCCTGACGAACGGGATGGTGGTGTCGTCGCACCACCACCTCCGCAACGGTGACGCGGTCGCGAATCTGGTCTTCGACTGCGCGGCCGAGATCGGGGCCTGTGACCTGATGTGGTTCCCGTCGGCCTCCTTTCCGGTCCACGCCAACCAGATCCGCCACCTGGACGCCGGCGTCATCCACCACATCGAGGGCTCCATGAACGGGCCGCTGGGCGCCTACTGCTCCGAGGGGCGGATGCGCGGGCTCGGAGTCCTGCGCTCCCACGGCGGCCGCTGGCAGGCGATCCAGGACGGCGAGGTCCACATCGACGTCGCTGTCATCGCCGCGCCGACTGCCGACTCCTTCGGTAACGCCAACGGCCTCGCTGGGCCCGCCGCCTGCGGCCTGCTCGGATTCGCGCTCGCGGACTCCATCTACGCTGAGAAGGTGGTGGTCGTCACCGACAACCTGGTTCCTTTTCCCTGCCTGCCGTGGCAGATCCAGGGCAACAACGTCGACGCCGTGGTCGAGGTGGACTCCATCGGCGATCCGACCCGGATTGTCTCCGGCACGACCCGCCTGACCCAGAGCCCGGACCGCCGCCTGATCGCAGAGCTCGCGGCACGCTTCTGCGCCGCCGCGGGAATCGTGCGCGATGGTTTTTCCTTCCAGGCCGGGGCCGGCGGCACCACGCTCGCCTTCGCCGCCTACCTCGCCGAGCTGATGCGCGAGCGTGGGGTGACCGCACGCTTCGCACGTGGCGGCTCGACCCGGCACATGGTCGAGATGCTGGAGGAGGGCCTGGTCGAGTACGTCCTCGATGGCCAGACCTTCGATCTCGACGGCGTGCGCTCGATGGCCGCCAACCCGCATCACCAGGACACCTCGCCCTTCACCTCCTACAACTTCCACGGCAAGGGCAACTTCGCATCCATGGTCGATGTCGCGGTGCTGGGTGCGACCGAGGTCGATCTCGACTTCAACGCGAACGTCGTGACGCATTCGGACGGCCGGCTGCTGCACGGCATCGGCGGCTGGCAGAACTGCCTGGCGGCTCGCTGTGCCATGCTGCTGGTGCCGTCGTTCCGCGATCGCATCCCGGTCATCGTCGACCGCGTGACCACGCTTTGCGGTCCGGGAGAGCTGATCGACGTCGTGGTCACGGAGCGCGGCATCGCGGTCAACCCGCGCCGCCGGGACCTGCTCGACGAGGTGGCCGGAAGCGGCCTCCCGATTCGGCCGATCGCCGACCTCAAGGCCGAGCTCGACCGGATCTGCGGCGTGCCGGCGCGCCCCGCCCTCGGCGAACGGCCGGTGGCGGTGGTCAAGTGGGTCGACGGCACCGTCATCGACACCGTGTGGCGAATCGACTAGCGGCGATTCGCAGTTAGGAATGAGGAATGAGGGATTAGGACTGCCGCCCTTCCCCTCGGGCTCCGGCCCCGATGCTCCGGCGGGGACGGGTGGGAAATTCGAAATCCAAACCACGGGTTCTCTTGCGCTTGCCCTGACGTCGCAACGGGTGTACAATCCGTCGTCCTCGGTCCGAGACCGAGCGGAGGTGCGGCATGAAACCCGACATTCATCCCGAGTACCAGGAGGTGGAAGTGCGCTGCGCGTGCGGCAACACCTTCAAGACCCGTTCCACCAAGAGCGAGCTCCGCCTCGAGATCTGCAGCGCCTGCCATCCCTTCTACACCGGCAAGCAGAAGCTGGTGGACACCGCAGGCATGGTGGAGAAGTTCGAGCGCCGGTACGGCAAGAGCGCCAACGCCAAGTAGCGTCTGTCGGCCGCGGATGGGGCGGCCACATGGGCCCGCGCGAAGAGTCTTCGCGCGGGTTTCGCGTTCACGGCGAGAGGGGCGGACCGGTGGGGAGAGGGGGAGCGCAGCGATGCTGGAGCGGCTGGAAGAGATCGCCCGCAAGCACGACGAGCTGGTCGCCCTGCAGGCGGATCCCGAGATCGCGGTGGATCCCAAGCGATCGCGAGAGTTGGCCAAGAAGGCGGCCGAGCTCGAGCCCGTTGTGGCCGCGTATCGCGAGTACATCAAGGTGACCTTGGAGCTCGACGGTGCGCGCGAGCTGGCGTCCGAAAGCGACGACCACGAGATGCGCGAGTTGGCCGAGGTCGAGGTGGAAACGCTTGCGGCGCGTGCGGCGGAGCTCGAGGAGCATCTCGAGCTGCTGCTCCTGCCGGCCGATCCCAATGACCGCCGCAACGTGATCCTCGAGGTTCGCGCGGGCACCGGCGGCGAGGAGGCGGCGCTGTTCGCCGCCGAGTTGCTGCGGATGTACGGGCGCTACGCCGAGGGGCGGCGCTGGCAGGTCTCGGTCACCGACATCTCGGACACCGGCCTCGGCGGAATCAAGGACGCGGTGGCGGTGATCGAGGGCGACGGGGCATTCTCGCGGCTCAAGTTCGAATCAGGCGTCCACCGCGTGCAGCGGGTGCCGGCCACCGAGGCCTCGGGGCGGATCCACACCTCGGCGGCGACGGTGGCGGTGATGGCGGAGGCGGAGGAGGTCGAGGTGGAGCTCGACGAGAAGGACCTGCGCATCGACCGCTTCTGTTCGTCGGGACCCGGAGGTCAGAGCGTCAACACCACCTACTCGGCGGTCCGCATCACCCACCTGCCGACCGGGCTGGTGGTGTCGTGCCAGGACGAGAAGTCGCAGATCCAGAACAAGGCCAAGGCGCTGCGGGTGCTCAAGGCGCGGCTCAAGGAGATCGAGGAGCGGGAGCGAGAGGCAGAGCGCGCCGCCGACCGCCGTTCCAAGATCGGCTCCGGCGACCGTTCGCAGAAGATCCGCACCTACAACTTCCCCCAGGGCCGGGTCACCGACCATCGGATCGGGCTCACCGTCCACCGCCTGGAATCGATTCTCGAGGGCAACCTCGACCTGTTGCTCGACCCCCTGATCGAGGAGTTCCAGGCTGAACGGCTGAAAGAGAAGCTCAAGTGAGAAGGGAATTTCGAAATTCGAAATCGATTTTGGGAGCCCTGCCGTGACCGCGGAGGAAGCGCTTCGAATCGGTGCTGCGTCGCTTCCCCGGCGGGATGGCATTCCCGACCCGCGGCGGGAGGCATCGTGGCTGCTGGCGGCGGCGTGGGGGGTCGACGAGGTGACGCTTCGCCTCCACCCCGAACGCGGGCTTCCACCAGATGTCGTGGTCCGATTTCGGAGTTGGCTCGAACGCCGTCGCGATGGCGAGCCGGCCCATCATCTGCTGGGCAGCTGTCCCTTCTACGGTCGCCGGTTCCGGGTGACGCCGGCGGTGCTGGTGCCGCGGCCGGAGACCGAGCTGTTGGTCGAGCTCGCTCTCCAGTTGCCGCTGTCGACGTCGGCGCGGGTGGTGGACGTCGGCACCGGATCGGGCTGCCTCGCGGCGACTCTCGCCTGTGAGCGCCCGCGCTGGCGGATGGCGGCAGTCGATCGGTCGCCTGAGGCGGTGCGGGTGGCGGACCACAACTGCCGAGCGCTCGGAGCCCGGGTGGCGATCTGGGTTGGTGACCTGCTCGCCGCAGCGGCTCCACCGTGGGACCTGGTGGTGGCGAACCTGCCCTACCTGCGGCGCGATCAGCTCGCGAGCCTTCCGCCCGAGGTGCGACGCGACCCGCCGGCCGCCCTCGACGGGGGCGGCGACGGGCTCGACCTCATCCGCGCCCTGCTCGCTGACCTGCCGCGCCTGCTGCGGCCGTGCGGCGCGGCGGTGCTGGAGCTCGGCGAGGACCAGGCCGAGGCGGTGGCCGTCCTCGTGCGCGCGGCGGGCCTCGGCGTCGCGCGACACCTGCGCGACGCCGGTGGCTGCGAGCGGGTCATCGCCGTCCAACCGCTTTAAAGACCTCGAACCGCAATTTTGGATTTTGAATTCTCAATTTTGAATTCCCCGCCGCCCGCCCGTGGACCCGAAGCGCGAGGTGTACGCCGATCGCGTTGTGATGCCGGGTGTGCGGTCGGGTCATTAAGAATTATGAACTGCGAATTGAGAACTGTGCCGAGTTGACACCGGATCCGTCCGATCGCAGAATGACCATTCCCCGCCGGCCGCGGGGTGGAGGCGCAGATGGCCGAGAAGAATCGCATCGAGCTTGACAGCGAGCACCAGAAGGTGGCGGTGATCGCCTTCGGCGGCAACGCCCTGCTGCGGCCCCAGGATCACGGCACCCAGGAAGAGCAGTTCACCCTCAGCTGGAAGGCGACGAGGTGGCTGGTGGAGATCATCCACCGCGGCTACGAGCTCGCCATCGTGCACGGCAACGGTCCGCAGGTCGGCAACATCATGATCCAGGTCGAGGAGGCGATCACCAAGATCCCGCCCCAGTCCCTCGACGTGGCGGTGGCCCAGACCCAGGGCTCGATGGGCTACATGCTGGCCAACCAGCTCCGCAACCGGTTCAACGAGGAGCAGCTCGAAAAAGAAATTGCAGCGGTCCTCACCGAGGTGGTGGTGGCGCGGGACGATCCCGCCTTCGAGAACCCGTCGAAGCCGGTGGGGCCGTACTTCACGTCCTACCGAGCCAACCTGCTGATGCAGGAGCACGGCTGGCAGATGGTGGAGGACGCCGGCCGTGGCTGGCGGAAGGTAGTGGCATCTCCGATGCCGCGGCGGATCCTCGGCGGCGAGCTGCTCAAGCGGCTGGTGGAGAACGGTGCGGTTCTGGTCGCCGGCGGCGGTGGCGGGATCCCGGTCTACCAGGATGTCGGGGGCTACTTTCGCGGCGTCGAGGCGGTCATCGACAAGGACTACGTGGCGTCGATCCTCGCCCGGGAGCTCGAGGCGGAGCTGTTCATCGTGTTGACCCAGGTGCCGATGGTGGCGGAGCACTTCGGTCGGCCGAACCAGCGCTGGCTGCGGCGGTTGCCGGTGGACAAGGCGCGGGAGATGATGGCGTCGCACCAATTCCCGCCGGGATCGATGGGCCCCAAGGTCCAGTCCTCCATCGACTTCGTCGAGGCGACCGGCAAGGAGGTCCTGATCACCGACGAGGACAGCCTCAAGCGGGCTCTGGAGGGTAACGCCGGGACCTTTCTGGTTCCGGACGGCGAGGTCGAGTACGCTGCGCTTGCCGACTGACTGTCGCGCCGGGGCGCGAACCCGCCGCCCGGCCCTGATCGCGGGATCGAGAGAGGGTTTATCCTAGTCGCCGTGGCGAGTGCCAGCCTCTGGCTCTACCGTGCCGCCGTGTGGATGCTGCTGCCGTTGGTCGTGCCGTGGCTCAAGCTGCGCCAGCGGGTGACGGGCAAGCAGAGGCCCCGGTTCCGGTCGCGCCTCGGCCGCAGGCTGCCGGAGCTCGATCCGGGCGGGCTGTGGATCCAGGCGGTGTCGGTGGGCGAGGTGGAGCTGGCGCGGCGGCTTCTCGCCGAGCTCGACCGGCAGGCGCCGCAGCTGCCGGCTTTCGTCACCGCTACGACCGCCACCGGGCTGGCGCTGGCGGTGCGCACCGTCGGTGATCGGCGGCCCGTCTTTCCCTGCCCGCTCGACCTGCCAGGCCCCGTACGGCGGGTGTTCGACGCGTCCCGGCCGCGGCTGCTGGTCCTGGTGGAGACCGAGCTGTGGCCGGAGATGCTGCACCAGGCAGCGGTCCGCTCGCTGCCGGTGGCAGTTGTCAACGCGCGCCTCTCGGAGCGGTCGTTCGCGGCCTACCGGCGCGTGCGCGGTCCACTGCGCTCGCTGCTGGCCCCGATCGCGAGGGTGGTCGCCCGCACCGAGGCCGATGCCGGGCGCTTCGCCGGACTCGGTATCGCTGCCGCCCGCATCGAAGTCTGCGGCAACATCAAGTACGACCTCGAGCCCGACCGGCGCCCGTTGCCGTGGTCCGGCCGCGTCCGCGAGGTGGCCGGAGAACGACCGATCGTGGTTGCCGGTTCGACCATGGACGGCGAGGAGGCCGTGGTGCTGGACGCCCTCGACGGCGTGGCCGCGAGTGACGGCCCGCCCTTCCTGGTCCTGGCACCGCGCCACCCGGAACGCTTTGACGCGGTCGCCAGGCTGCTCGCGGAGCGCGGCATTGCCTTCGGCCGCCGCAGCCGGCGGGACCAGGTGCCGGCAGGCGCCGACGCCTTTCTGCTCGACACCATCGGCGAGCTGTCCCGGGCCTACTCGTTGGCCCGGCTGGCGGTCGTCGGCGGCTCGCTGGTCCCCACCGGCGGCCACAACCCCCTCGAGCCGGCGGCGTGGGGGGTGCCGGTGCTGAGCGGACCGCATGTCCACAACTTCAGCGAGGTCTACGACGAGATGACGGCCGCCGGCGGCGCCCGGTTGGTGGCGGACGCGGCCGAGCTCCGGCTGGCGGCGTCTCGCTGGCTGGAGAATCCGCCGGCGGCGAGGGCGGCCGGGGAGTCGGGTCGCGCCGTCGTCGAGCGCAACCGGGGTGCGACAGAGCGCACGGTTCACTCGCTGCTCCGCTTGGCGGGCGTGACGTGAGCGCGTGGCGGTCCCTGCTGCTGCCGCTCGAGCCCGCCTACCGCGGCGCGGTGGCGGCCCGGTTGGCGGCCTACCGGCGGGGCTGGCTGCGGCGCTGCCGGCTGGACGTGCCGGTGGTGTCGGTGGGCAACCTGACCTTCGGCGGCACCGGCAAAACACCGACGGTGGTGGCGCTGGTCCGCGATTTGGTGCGGCGGGGGCGGCGGCCGGCGGTTCTCAGCCGCGGCTACGGCCGCGGCGAAGTGCGGCAGCAGATCGTGACCGGGCCGGCTCCCCGTCAGTCGGTGCGCGAGGTCGGTGATGAACCGCTCGAGATGGCGCGGCGGCTGCCGGGGGTCCCGATCGTGGTCGACGCCGACCGCTGCCGCGGCGGCGCCGCGGCCGGACGCCTCGGCGCCGACCTGGTGGTGCTCGATGACGGCTTCCAGCACCTGCGCCTCGAGCGCGACCTCGACCTGGTCCTGATCGACGCCGGCGATCCCTGGGGCGGCGAACGGTTGCCGCCGTGCGGCCGCCTGCGCGAGCCGGTGGCCGGGCTCTGCCGCGCCGATGCGGTCCTGATCACCAAGCTGCCGAGGGAGTGGCAAGCTCCGGCGTCCGCGATCGAACGACGGGTGCGCGAAATTGCCCCCGGCATGACGGTTCTGGCGGCGCGCCTGCGGCTGCGCCGGCTGCGGGATCGTGACGGCAGCTGGTCGACGGCCGACGCGCTCCGCGGGCGACGGGTCTTTGCCTTTGCCGGCCTCGGCCGCCCCGCAGGGCTGGTGGACAGCCTCCGCGAGGCGGGCGCGGAAGTGGTGTCGAACCGTTGGTTTCCAGACCACCACGTCTACGGTGCCGCCGAGCTCGAGTCCCTGCTCGAAGAGGCCTCGGCCGCTGGCGCCGAACCGGTCACCACCCTCAAGGATGCCGTCAAGCTGCCCGCCGATTCCCGGGTGCTGGTGGTCGAGGCCGAGATGGAGCCGGTCGTGGGCGACTGGGACCGACTCTGGCAGCTGCTGCCGGGGGTGGCCGCGTGAGCAAGAATCGGTCAAAGCTGCGCAACCGGCTCGAGTTCGGCGCCTATCGCGTCGCCCGCGGCCTCTCCCGAATGCTGCCCGCGCGGGCGCGGGTCGCCGCCGGAGACATGCTCGGCGCCCTCTTTACGCTGACCGGGGGCGAGCGTCGGCGCATCATCGACTTCAACCTCGAGCTCGCCTTTCCGGAGAAGACCCCCGTTGAGAGGCGGCTCCTTGCTCGGGCGGTCGCCCGCCACTTCGCGCAGGCGTCGCTCGACGCGATCCGGATTCAGGACCTCTCGCCGGAGGAGCTGCTGGCATCGGTGGAGATCAGCGGCTGGGAGCACGTGGAACGGGCGGCCTCCCTCGGCCGCGGGGTGTTCTTCCTGACCGCGCACATCGGCTCGTGGGAGGTGGCGGCGCTGGTCACCGGGCTCGAGCTCGAGGCCGGGCTGTCGGTGGTCAACCGCCCACTCGACAACCCCCTGCTCGAGCAGGAGCTCCACCGGGTGAGGCAGCGCTACGGCAACCGCGTCTTCGGCAAGCGCAACATCTTGCGTGAGATGCTGACGCAGCTCAAGCGCGGCGCCGGGGTCGGGATCCTCATCGACCAGCGGGTGCGCGAGGACCAGGGGATTCAGGTACCGTTCTTCGGCCACCCGGCGTGGACCCACCCTGTCCTGGCGCGGGTGGCCCGCAAGACCGGCGCCCCGGTGGTGCCGACCTTCGCGCTGCGCGAGGGGCCCGGCTTCTACAACCTGCGCTATGAGGAGCCGCTGCTGGTTGACGGGCTGCCGGAGGCGGAGCGCGCTGACGTGCCGCTGACCGCCCGCTACC
The DNA here is from genome assembly GCA_964609835.1 of uncultured Thermoanaerobaculia bacterium. Lineage (GTDB taxonomy): Bacteria > Acidobacteriota > Thermoanaerobaculia > Thermoanaerobaculales > Sulfomarinibacteraceae > Sulfomarinibacter. Next base: position 9,696 of record CAZSTH010000042.1, on the reverse strand, counting down.
TCGCGGTCCTCGAGGCCGCCATCCGCGACCGGCCCGAGCAGTGGCTGTGGTACCACGACCGCTGGAAGCCGCTGCGCCTGGCCGCCTCGCCCGGGCCATGAGCCGCACCGCCCGCCACCGAGCGGCCCGTCTCGCGGTGGCGGTGCTGCTCGTCCTGCCGGCGCTGCCGTCGCTCGACGCCGCCGCCAACCCCCAGCACCTCGACACTGCCAGGGCCTTTCTGGCCGGCAGCCTGTGGGTTGCGGATCCGACGACCCGCCACGACATGGGGGAGGTGGAGGGACGTTTCTTCGCGCCCTTTCCGCCGCTGCCGGCCGCCCTGGCCCTGGCCGCGGTGGTGACCGCGTGGCCCGATGCGGCCTTCAACTCGATGGTGGTCGCCGCAGCGGTGCTCGCCGTCGCCGTCGCCGCCCGTCTCGGTGACCGCTGGGGCGGCCGCGCCACCGGCACCTGGTGCGCCGCCGCCGTCGGCCTGGGCTCGGGCCTGTGGACGGCGACCGCGATCCACGACACCTACCACAGCGCCCATGTCCTGGCGGTGCTGGCGACCCTGGCCGCGCTGGACCTGGCCACCGCGCGGCGCCGTCCGGGGTTGGCCGGATTCGCCCTCGGTGTGGCCGCGCTGGCGCGCCAGGCGGTGGCGCTGGCGGCGGTGCCGCTGGCGCTGATCGCCGCCGGCTGTCGTGGACGGCGACCCGGGCAGGCCTTCCTGGTGGTGCTCGCCGCCGCCGCGGTCCCGGTGGGCGCGTACCTGGCCGTCAACACGGCGCGCTTCGGCTCGCCCCTCGACAGCGGGTACAGCAGGGCCCGCCACCACCCGCGGATCGCCGCCGATGTCGAGCGCCACGGCGCGTTCTCGACCGCGTACGTGGGCCGCAACCTCGCGATCATGACCGTCGGCGGGCCGAGGCTGGTGCCGGCCCCGCCATACCTGGTGCCGGACCCGCGCGGCATGTCGCTGCTGCTGGTGTCGCCGTGGCTGGTTCTCGCGTGCCTGCCCCTGCTGCGCCCGGACCGGCCGGGTGTTCGCCGCACCACCGCGTGGTGCTGGCTGGGGGCGGCGGCGATCAGCGTTCCGCACCTGCTGTACGTCAACACGGGGTGGCTCCAGTTCGGTTTTCGCTTCGCTCTCGACTGGCTTCCGTTCCTGCTGCTGGCGGCGGCGCTCGGGGTGCGGCGGCTGCCTCCGCGGTGGGCGCTTCCTCCGCTGGCGCTCGCCATCCTGGTCAATGCCTGGGGCGTGGCGTCGGTGCTGACCTTCGAACGCTGGTCGCACCTGGTTCCGTGAGGCGCTGCGGGCCTCGCCGTCGGGAGCTCAGAAGCAGTCGTCCCGCTCCAGCGGGTGGGTCAGGCAGTGGGGTCCGCCGCGGGCGCGCGAGATCTCGTGGCTGTCGATCAGGACGCAGATCCTGGCGCCGTCGTCGAGATCGATCTCCTCCGACCCCAGCAGGACGTCCTCGGCGGTGACGATGCGAAACCCCGCTCGCGCCAGCTCGTCGGCCGTGGCCACGTTGCGGTCGTACAGCACGACCACGCCCGGCGCGAGGGCGAAGGCGTTGGCACCGTCGGTCCACTGCTCGCGCTGTTGGGCCACCGGGTCGGTGCCGCCGCAGACCAAGGATTCCAGCTCGAGGTCGCGAGCGGCCAGTGCCGGCAGCAGAGCTCCCCGGTGCCGCGGCGTCAGGTCGCCGGATCCGAGGTCGATCTCGTAGGTCTCGGCCCGCTGCGGCCCGGCACCGGTGATCACCGGCTCGAAGACCAGCGCCGCGTCACGGTCGAGGGGCGTGAAGACCGTGTCCAGGTGCATGTACGCGCGGCGCGCCGGCACCTGCACCACCTCGAGCCAGCGCGGGCTGTCCGCGAGCCGCGCCAGGGCGGCGGCGAGCATCTCGACCGCCACCTGGTTGGTGCGCTCCGACACGCCGACGGCGACGATCTCCGGCGACAAAACCAGCACGTCGCCGCCCTCGAGCCGCGGCCGGTGGGGGCCCAGCAGGTGGCCGCTCGAGGCCGCCTCATGGAGGGGGTCGAGGATGACCGGCGCGCCGGCGAGGTCCGGATGGAAGCGGAAGACGCAGCGCGCCAGCACCGCCTCGCGCCAGCGGGCCGCGGTCGCCATGGCGGCGAAGACGACGCCGTCGCCGAGCACCACCTGCGGGTCGCGCTGGAAGCAGAAGTTGGGCAGCGGCGCGAGCTGGAAGAGGTCCTCGACCTCGATGCCGCGCGGGGCCTCGGCGGCGATCACGCCGCCGACCGCGATCGCCGCCAGCTCGTCCGCCGAGGCGGGCGGGCCCGCCGCGCGCAGCTCCTGCGACAGCTCCGGCGTCATCATCGCCCACAGCCAGGCGCGGGCCTCCTCGCTGGCGAGCGCCTGCACGAGCAGGTCGCTGGCCTCCAGAACCTCGACGCCGAGGAGCTGCAGCAGGCGCCGGAAGCGGCGGTGCTCCTCGCGCGCCCGGTCGCCGAAGAGGATGTCGTCGAACAGCAAATCCTCCATCATCGGCGGCACCATCCGGTCCACCTCGGGCCCCGGCTCGTGCACCAGCACCTTTCGCAAAAGCCCGATCTCCGATGTCACGCGAACCATTTCGCCACCTCCAGGCGGAGGACATCATAGGGGAAAGGGAGAAGGGGAGAAAGGGAGCAGAGGAGCAGGGGAGGCCGCCCAACCACCCGGCAGCCGGGACGGCTGCCCCACAAAGAACCCGGGCGGCTCAAACGGGTTTGTGGGGCTCGCATTCCGGGTGATGGGATGGCAATTCCGAATTCCGAATTCCGAATTCCGAATTCTCCTCCCGCTATACTTCTCCTGGAGGCCCCATGCCCTCTCTCTCGAGCATCGACCACCCTCTGACCGGGCGCTATGCGTCGCCGGAGATGCGGCGGCTGTTTTCAACCGGCCACCGCTACACGATGTGGCGGCGGATGTGGCTGGCGCTGGCCGAGGCCGAGCGCGAGCTCGGGCTCGAGATCCCGGAGGCGGCGATCGCGCAGATGCGCGCCAACCTCGAGTTGACCGAGGACGACCTCGAGCGGGTGCGGACGTACGAGCAGCGCACCCGCCACGACGTCATGGCCCACCTCGAGGCCTTCGCCGACCGGGCGCCGGCGGCGCGGCCGATCCTCCACCTCGGCGCGACCTCGGCCTTCGTCGGCGACAACGCCGAGCTGGTGATCACGCGCGCGGCGCTCGACCTGGTGATCGTGCGGGTGCTGGCGGTGGTCGACGCGCTGGCGCGGTTTGCCGAAGAATGGGCGGACGAGCCGACCCTCGGCATGACCCACTTCCAGCCCGCGCAGCCGACCACGGTGGGCAAGCGGGCCTGCCTGTGGCTGCAGGACTTTCTCCTCGACCTCGAGCGCCTGCGCTTCGAACGCGGCCGGCTCACCCTGCGCGGCGCCAAGGGCACCACCGGCACCCAGGCGAGCTTCCTCGAGCTCTTCGAGGGCGACCATGAGAAGGTGCGCGAGCTCGACCGGCGGGTGGCGGCCAAGCTCGGCTTCGAGTGCACCTATCCGGTGACCGGTCAGACCTACCCGCGCAAGGTGGACGCCTTCGTCCTCGACGCGCTCTCCGGCGTCGCCCAGTCGGCGGCCAAGATGGCCACCGACATCCGTCTGCTCGCCCGCCTCAAGGAGCTGCGCGAGCCCCTGGCCGAGGGCCAGGTGGGCTCCTCGGCCATGCCGTACAAGGCCAACCCCATGCGCTCGGAGCGGGTGTGCGCGCTCGCCCGCTGGCTGATCACGATGGCCGCCAACCCGGCCCACACCGCAGCCGCGCAGTGGCTCGAGCGCACCCTCGACGACTCGGCCAACCGGCGGCTGGCGCTGCCCGAGGCCTTCCTCACCGCCGATGCGATCCTGCGCGTGGTCCACAACGTGGCCGACGGGCTGCAAGTCTTTCCGGCCATGGTGCGGCGCAACCTCGCCGAGGAGCTGCCGCTGATGGCCTCGGAGGCGATCCTCATGGAGTCGGTGCGCCGGGGCGGCGACCGACAGGCGGTGCACGAGCGGCTGCGCCTGCACGCCCGCGCGGCGGCGAAAGCGGTGCTCGAGGAGGGCGGCGCGAACCCCTACCTCGAGCTGGTGGCGGAAGACCCCGCAGTGCCCCTCGACCGCCCCGAGCTCGACGCCCTGCTCGACCCGGCGCGCTTCGTGGGCCGCGCCCCCGAGCAGGTGCGGGAGTTTCTCGCGGAGCAGGTCAGGCCGGTGCTCGCGGAGGCGGGGGAGCTGACGGAAGCGCGTGATCTCGAGGTTTAGTTTTGAGTTTTGAGTGATGAGTTTTGAGTTCCCGCCCGCCCCCCCGGCAGCCGGGAAGGCTGCCCCACAAGTTCTTTCGGCAGGTGGAGACATGGTTGTGGGGCACGCGTCCCGCGTGCCGGGTGGGTGGGGTGCCATCGCGAGCCGTGCTCGCGTCGAGCGGATGACAGCAGGCAATCAGAAACGCAATACCCAACTCAAAACTCAAAACTCAACACTCAACACTGCGGCGATGGCGGCGGTCATCGCATTGACGCTTCTGAGTGCAGCGTGTGCGCACCGAGGAAGCGCCCCTGTCTCCACGCGGCCGTCTCCGCCGCCATCGTCGCAGGTGGTGGAGGGCTGGACGGAGCGCGGTATTGCCTCGTGGTATGGCGAGCCCTACCACGGGCGGCGTACCGCCTCCGGCGAGGTCTACGACATGCACGCCATGACCGCGGCGCACAAGAGCCTGGCCTTCGGCACCGTGGTCGAGGTGCGGCGGCGCGACAGCGGCGCCGAGGTGCAGGTCCGGATCAACGACCGCGGGCCCTTCATCGCCGGCCGCATCATCGACCTCAGCTTCGCCGCCGCGAAGCGCATCGGCCTCGAGGTCGACGGCATCGCGGAGGTGGCGATCCGGGTCGTGGGGCGGGAGGCGCCGCCGCCGAGGACTGCGGCCCCTCCGGCCGCCGATCCCGAGAACTGCTTCTGGGTCCAGGTCGGGGCCTTCGGCGAGGTCGGCAACGCGCGCCGCGCGCAGGAGGCGCTCGCCGCCGCGGGTGAAAAGGCGGTGGTGCTGGAGGGACTCGACGAGCTCTTCCGCGTCCGCCTCGGCCCGTTCACCGAGGCCGCCGCGGCGGAGCGCGCGCGCAACCGGGTCACCGACGCCTGGCCGGGAGCGCACGTCATCGCGTGCGGTGGCTGAATCGCACATCGTTAGAACGTTTGCACGTTGAACGTTCAGACGATTCGGCGAAGCCGGAAGGCTGCCGCAACTTAAAACTCAAAACTCAACACTCAAAACTCGCCCGCGCGATTGCGCTACCATCGCGGCCATGCTGAAGAAGTGCTTTTTCCGCACCGTGCTTGCCTCCGCCGCCGTGACGTGCTGCTTCGCATTCGCGTGCCGCAGCGGCGAGCCGCCCGAGGATGTCCGCGCCGATCGGGTGCTGATGGTCTCGTACGACGCGGTGGGCGCGGACCTCGCATGGCAGTGGATCGCGGACGGCACCGCGGCCGAGCCCGAGGGCCTGCGTGCGATGGCGGAGCAGGGCCTGTCCGCGGAGCGGCTGCGCATGGTCGACCCGACCCTGACCTCGGTCCAGCACCGGAGCCTGGTCACCGGCCGCGACGCCGCCGGCACCGGCATCGTCAGCAACACCTTCCGCCTGCCCGGCACGCCGATCACCGAGGCCGTTTCGGGCTTCACGACCTCGAGCGCGGCCGAGCCCCTGTGGGCCGCGGCGCGCCGCAACGGCCTCAGGGTGGCGACCCTGATGTGGCCGGGGGCCGACAACGGTGCGCCCGACCGCAGGGGCGATTTCGGCACGACCTGGCCGGGCCCGGCGGTGGCGCAGGCCGAGGTGATCGAGCTCGCACCCGAGGTCGCGGAGACCACCGGCGAGGTGCCGTCGAACGACGGCCTGCCGCCGCTGCTGTGGCGGCTGACCATCGACCTCGGCGCCGCCGCGGCGCCGTCCGCCGTGGAGGCGCTGGTGGCGCTGGTCGACGCCGACCCCGACGGCCGCCCGCGCTACGACGCGGTCGCGGTGCGGCTCGCCGACGGCGTCGACTGGAGCTACGCCTCCGAGCTCGAGTGGCTGGAGCTGCGGTTCACGGCCGAAGGGCCGGGCGACGCGCGGCCGCGCCCCTACGGCGCGTGGTGCAAGGTGCTGCATATCGACCGCCTGGGCGGCGGCCTGCGCTTCTTCCGCGGCGGCGCCAACCGGCTCACCGCCTACCCGGCGGACTTCGAGGACCGCCTTGCGGCCGCCCTCGGACCATGGCCGGGGGAGGCCGACTCCGGCCTCGTCGGCGCGTGGTGGCTCGACCTCGAGCAGGGCATCGACCTCGACACCTTCATCGAGCAGGGGGAGCGGCTCGACCGCTACCTCGACCGGATGACCGAGTTCGTGCTCGCCGAGGAGGAGGCGGAGCTGGTGCTGGCCTACCACTCGTCGGTCGACGTCTACCAGCACGCGAGCCTGATCACCGACCCGCTGCAGTGGGCCTACAGCCCCGGCCGCGCGCTCGCCGCCCGCGAGGGCCTCAAGCGCATGGGCCGCTCGGTGGACCTTTCGGTGGCCGCGATGTGGCGCGTCCTGGACCCGGACCGCGACGGCCTGGTCGTCGTCTCCGACCACGGCCAGTTGCCGGTCTTCGAGATCGTCAACGCCAACCGGGTGCTGGCGTCAGCCGAGCTCCTGAAGACGACCGGGGACGGCGGACGCTCCCGGGTCGCGCCGGACACCCCGATGGTCGCCCACGCCGGCGGCGCCGCCATCCACCTCTACCTCAACCTCGAGGGGCGCGAGCCGGGCGGGGTGGTGCCGAAGGCGGAGGCCGCCTCGTACCTCCAGCGCGCGGCACGCGCCTTCGCCGACCTCGAGGCCGAGGGCCGGCCGGCGGTCGAGAAGATCCTCACCCGCGAGGACGCGGCGGCGGTCGGGTTGTACCACCAGAACAGCGGCGACCTGCTGGTCTTCCTGGCCCCGGGCTTCGGGAGCTCGGGGCGGCTCGAGGGCCCGCCGCTCGAGCCCAGCCGCCACTACGGCCAGCACGGCTTCCTCGCCGCCCACGACGCCATGTGCGGCATGCTCTTCGCGCGCGGGCCGGGCCTCGGGCGCACCCGCCTCGGCGAGCATCAGGCGACCGCGGTGGCGCCGATGGTCGCGCGCTGGCTGGGCTTCGAGCTCCGCCGGCGCTGAGGCGCCGGCCCGATCTTCACGTCGATTTAACCCCCGCCTCCGGTTCGCTTCACACAGCCGACTTCTAATCAGCCGGGGCTCCGGTTGGGGTCGGAGCCTGTCAAGAAAACCAAGGATGGACGGAGGAATGACCATGAGGGAGCAACGACTGATTCGAATCTTCGGAACCCTTCTCGCCTTCACCGTGGCGGCTTCCGCAGCCGGCCAGGGTTTGGGCGGCTCGACGGTGGCGGGCATCGTCACTGATGACACCGGCGCCGGAATGCCCGGCGTCACGGTGGTCGTGTCGCCGACCGGCGAGGGCGGCGAGCAGTCCGTCGGCATCACGGACATCGACGGCGCCTTCGTGGTCGGCGGCCTGCGGCCCGGCGAGTACCTAGTGCAGGCGGTGCTCGACGGCTTTCAGGCGGTGTCGACCGCTGTCACCCTGGTCTCGGACCAGCGGATCGACCTCTCCTTCAGCCTGGTGCCGGTGACCTTCGGCGGCACCATCGAGGTCACCGAGCAGAGCGAGCCGGTCGGTGAGGTCGCGGTGCTCAACAGCCGGCGGATGGCTGCCGTGGTGAGCGACGCGATCTCTGCGGAGGAGATGAGCAAGAACCCTGACTCGGACGCGGCGGGCGCGGTGCAGCGTCTCACCGGGATCACGTTGGTCGGGGACAAGTATGTCTACGTGCGCGGCCTCGGCGAGCGCTACAGCGGCACCACCATCAACGGCTCGACCGTCCCGACCACCGAGACCGAGAAGCGCGTCGTGCCCCTCGATCTCTTCCCGACCAAGCTCCTCGAGACCATCGACATCACCAAGACCTACACGCCCGACAGGGCCGGGGACTTCGGCAGCGGCGTGGTCGAGATGGATACCGTCAGCTTTCCGAGCTCGGCCTTCTTCACCTTCAGCCTCGGCGCCGGTGTCAACAGCACCGCCACCGGTGAGGCATTTCAGGACTACGCGGGCGGCCTCGGGATGCTCGGCGACGGCGGTCAGCCCATCCCGTCGTCGATCCCTTCCGTCCAACTCGAACGGCGCACCGCGCTCGATCCGGAGGGTTTCACCCCCGAGGAGATGCAGAGCTTTGGCCTCGCTTTCGTCGGCGACTGGACCGGTTCCACGGACAGCTCCGCCGACCCCCTGTCGTCATTCTCTCTCACCTACGGCGACACCTTCGGCCGCCTCGGGCTGGTGCTCTCGGCCTCCTCCAACCACGGCTACGAGTCGATCGACGAGGAGCAGGCCTTCTTCGGTCTCGACTCCGGTGGCGAGCTCGTGCCGCGCAACGACTACGACATGGTGACCGACCGCGAGTCGGTGCGAAACGGCGTGGTCGGCAATCTCGCCTTCCGCCTCGCCGATGGCCACAATCTGCGCCTGAACTCCATCTTCACGCGTGATTCCTCGACTGAGAATCGATTCCAGGAGGGTCTCAACACCAACAGCGGCGGCGACATCCGCGACTACCGGGTCCGCTACCAGCAGGAGGAGATCCTCTCGACCCGGCTGTCCGGCGAGCACAACCTGCCGGGTCCTGGTCTCTCGAGCCTGTTCGAGTGGTACGGGTCGTTCTCCGAGGCGACCAACCACTCCGACCTGCGCGAGAACCTCTACAAAGAGGGCGCCGGCGGACAGTTCTCGCTCGAGGTCGGCTCTCCCGAGTCGGGCAAGATCGAGTTCTTCGACCTCGAGGACCAGATCGACGAGGCGGGGATCGACTACACGGTCTTCTTCTCGTCGGGCGTGGCCGACTCCTACGGCTCGGTCAAGGGCGGTATCGCCCACACCGAGCGGACCCGCGATTTCAACGCCCGGCGCTTCCGCTTCGTGACCGCCAACCAGCTCCAGTTCGACCTGAGCCAAACCCCCGACGAGATTTTCGTTCCCGAGAACATCCGTCCCGACGGTTTCGAGATCCGGGAGCAAACCGGAGTCAACGACGCCTACGACGCGGACCACACCGTCGATGCGGCCTACCTGATGGCCGATGCGACGTTCGGCAGGTGGCGCCTGATCGGCGGGGCGCGCTACGAGGACTCCGACCTGCGCGTGCTGACCTTCAACCCCTTCAGCACCTCCGACGATGTCGAGTCGGTCAACCAGAACCAGGATGTCCTGCCCTCACTCAACGTCGTCCGGCAGCTTTCGCAGGCCACCAACCTCCGCTTCGCGTACGGCCGATCGGTCAACCGGCCGGAGTTCCGCGAGCTCAGCCCCTTCAACTTCGTCGAGGTCGTCGGCGGCCGCTCGGTTGCCGGCAACCCGGACCTCACCCAGGCGACCATCGACTCCCTCGACCTGCGCTGGGAGACCTTCCCCGAGCCGGGGGCGGTGATCGCCGCCAGCCTCTTTTACAAGGAGATCGACAGTCCGATCGAGCGCATCATCCAGCCCACCACCGAGCTGCGGACCTCGTTCGTGAACGCCGATTCGGCCTCGCTGTGGGGCCTCGAGCTCGAGTTCCGACGCTCGCTCGAGGTGGTGGCGTCGTCGCTGCGCAACTGGTCGGTCAATCTCAACTACGCCTACACCACC
>CAZSTH010000041.1:0-30174 GCA_964609835.1 uncultured Thermoanaerobaculia bacterium | reverse complement strand
CGGGCCCGGCTCCGGGAAAGCCATGCCCACTTGACAAGGGCCTTCTAATGGGTGGCACCTTTTTACACCAGTGGATCTGCGCGTTCGACGGCTGACGCTGAGATTTGTTGTGACGGTGGGTGTGTCGGTGCGATCAGGACGACGCGGAGGCCTCGATCTCGCCCTCACCGGCCATCTCGCGCTCGGCGATGAGGTCCTCGAGCCGCTCCTTCTCGCGCAGCAGCTGCTCCAGCGTCCAGCTCGACGGATCCTCCCCGCCCATCACGGGCAGCGAGATCCCCTGCTGCCGCAACCACTCGTCGACCTGGGGCTGGTTCTTGCGATAGGCGTAGAACAGCGCCGCCGCGCTGCCCAGCCCGAGTACGAATCCTGTCACGTGATCGGACGTGATCGCCATTCGCCACCTCACTCGTCGTTCAAGCGGTTGTCCCATTCCGCGCAGGCTTAATTATAGCCGATTCCGGCGCCCGTCACCGCCCGTCACCGTCAGCCTCCGACCAACCGCCAAACGCCGCTGACCGCGACGCAGACCCCGACCGCGATCGCCAACGGCAGCAGGTTGCTCACCACCGTCCACTTGGCGCTCCCGGTCTCCGCGAAGATCGTCAGCGTCGTCGTCGTGCACGGGTAGTGCAGCAGCGAGAACAGCATCACGCAGACCACCGTGAGCAGCGTCCAGCCGTTGTCGATGAACAGGGCCGACGGATCCGCCACCTCGGTCATCCGACCGACGTGCAGGTAGCCCATGATGATGGTCGGCACGACGATCTCGTTGGCCGGAATGGCGAAGAGAAAGGCGATGAGGATGACGCCGTCAAGACCGAGAGCGCCGCCGACCGGGTCGAGCGCCGCGGCGAGCCACGCGAAGAGCGAGCCGTCGCCGACCGGGATCGCGCCGAGCAACCAGATCAACCCGCCGGCCGGCGCGGCGCAGATCACCGCCCGTTTGAGCACGAAGAGCGTCCGGTCGATGATCGAGGTGACGAGGATGCGGCCGAGCTGCGGCGGCCGATAGGGCGGCAGCTCGATGGCGAAGCTCGAGGCCATGCCCCGCAGCACGGTCCGGGACAGCAGTGCCGAAACCAGCAGCGTGACCGCCACCCCGAGCACGGTCACTCCGGTGACCGTGGCCACCGCGACGAGCGTCGACCAGCCGGCCGGCAGCGATGCCGCGATGATGAGCGACGCCATCATGATCAGCGTCGGCCAGCGGCCGTTGCACGGAACGAACGTGTTGGTCAGAATGGCGATGAGCCGCTCGCGTGGCGAGTCGATGATCCGGCAGGCGATGACCCCGGCGGCGTTGCAACCGAAGCCCATGGCCATGGTCAGCGCCTGCTTGCCGTGGCCGCCCACGGCGCGGAAGAGGCGGTCCATGTTGAACGCCAGCCGCGGCAGCAGACCGAGATCCTCGAGCAGCGTGAACAGCGGGAAGAAGATCGCCATGGGCGGCAGCATGACCGCGACCACCCACCCGAGACCCAGATAAACCCCGTCGACGAGGAATCCGGTCAGCCACCACGGCGCGTTCAGCGTCGCAGCGAGCCGGTGCAGCAGCTCGTGGACGCTCGCGGCGAGCACACCGGTCTCGGTCGCCCACCCGAGGGTGTCGTGGAGCCAGAGGCCAAGGCCCCCGTCTCCGATGAGCAGCGCGGCGAGCATCTCCGATGGAAGGTTGGCGCCGGCGATGGTCAACCAGAGCACGACGCCGAGCAGCAGCACCATGAAGGGCAGACCGAGCCACCGTGAGGTCACCAGGCGGTCGACAGCGAGCTGCAGCCGTGGCCGGGCCGACGGCGAGCGATCGGTCACTGCGTCCGCGATGTCGTGGGCGAGGGCGAATCGCGAGGCCACCGCCGCTTCGTACACCGACACCGTGCCCACCGATGGGCCGGCTGACGGCTTCGAGCGCCCTGGGCAGATCCGGCATTCAGCCGGCACGGGCTGTCCTTCTCAGCTCGAGCTTGTCCATCAGCTCCGCGCGGAGATCGGGCCGCTCCTCGTCGACTAGCCGAAGTGCGAGCCACCGGGGGCAGCCGACCTCGGGGTGTTCTCTCGACAGTCGCACGCTGAGATCGACGACCTTCGCCTCCAGCTCGTCCGGCAGCGAGGGCACGATCGGCTGCGTCGTGACGGCGCCGGTCACCACCCGATGGACGGTCTCACGGAGCCGTTCCAACCCCCGGCCGGTCCGGGCCACGGTCGGCACCACGGGAACGCCGAGGCGGTCGGCCAGCGCATCGTGGTCGACGCGGATGCCGAACGCCCGCGCCTCGTCGACGAGGTTCAGACAGACGATCACCTCGGCGGTGATCTCGAGGATTTGGAGGGTCAGGTTGAGGTTGCGCTCCAGCCGCGCCGCGTCGACGACCACCACCATGCAGGTCGGGGGGTCGAAGACGAGCACGTCGCGCGCAATCTCCTCCTCGGGAGAGCGCGCGAGGAGCGAGTAGGTCCCGGGCAGATCGACCAGCCGGAAGGACCGGCCACCGTGGCTGAAGCGCCCGGTGGCGCGGGCCACCGTCTTGCCCGGCCAGTTGCCGACGTGCTGTCGAAGCCCTGTCAGCGCGTTGAACAGAGTGCTCTTGCCGGTGTTCGGGTTGCCGGCGAGGGCGACCACCGGCTCGGCGTTGACCGCCTCAAGCCGCGGTGTCGCCGACCGGACCACCTGCCGAACGGCCGGCGCTCGGGCTCCGGCGGGCGCCACGAACTCGACCGGCGCGACCCTGATGCGCTCGGCGTCGCTCGTGCGCAGCGCGACGGCGGTGTCGCGAACCCGGTAGCTCCGGGGGTCGCCGAAGGGTCCGATGAGCTCCGCTGTCACTTCGATCCCGGGGGTGAAGCCAAGCTCGAGCAGACGGCGGCGAAACCCGGTGCCGCCGCCGACGTCGGTCACGGTCGCACGGCCACCCGGTTCGAGCTCCGACAGCTGCTGATGCCGCCCCTTCACGAGCCAAATATTAGCGCATGCTAACAAAGTTGTCAAATGCTAATAAATTTCGATGCTCGCAAGCTCAAACGGGGGCGGGGGTCACTCCTTTTCGGAGCTCGACCCTGCGTGGACCGGAGTCTGACCGACGGCCACGGCGCCGTCGTCGTCGTCTCCGGGATCGCCGAGCAGCGACATCCGGTGGTGGAGCCGCCTGAGCCAGGCGTCCGACGAGGTCGCAAAGTCGACCAGCACCTCGAGCCGCTGGAGAACCTCCTCGCCGAGGACGTGCTCGAGCCGGTGGACCTCGGGGTCGGCGGCGGCCTCGTTCATCCCGATCACCTCGACAAGCAGGCGCGTCAGGCAGTCGTCCCGACGGACGATGGCGCGACCCGCCGCGCGGCCGGTGGCGGTGAGCTCGATGACGCCGTAGCTCTCGTGCCGCACGAGACCCTTCTTCGCCAGCTGCCCCACCGCCCGGCTGACGCTGGGCAGCTTGACGCCGAGCTTGGCAGCGAGGTCGCGGGACCGAACGACCCTGCCCTCCGCGATCCCCCGGTAGATCCATTCGAGGTAATTCTCCTGGCTTGCGGTCAATGTGACCGGCCTGGTGTCATCGGGGCTGTCGGGAACCGTCATGCTGCCTTCACTGTAGCCTCCCATTGTGGACGAGGCAACGAGATTTGAGTACGATGACGGCATGTGCACCCGGACCGGAGCCTCCCAATGCATCTGCTGATCGGCTTTCTCGCCTCGGCGCTGATGGCGTCGAAAAAGCGGGGCGGCGGCCGCTCGCCGCTGCTCGAGCTGTCCTACCCAATCCGTACCCGGCACCTGCTGCCGGGTCGGGTGCGGTTCGAGATCCCGAAGCTCGTCGGCCGACCCGGCGCCGTCGAGAAGGTCGAGGCGCTGGCCAAGCTCGAAGGCGTCACTGAGGTGACGGTGACACCTCGGATCGGCACCGTGCTCATCCGCTACGACGACGCCGCCCTGCAACCCGAGCTGCTGGTCGCGGCGCTGGTTCGACTGCTCGATCTCGAGCGCGACATGGAGTCGTCGCCGCAGTCGGCCGCCGCGCGCGAGATCCGAGCCACCGGTACGGCCCTCGACCGCGCGGTCTTCGATCGCACCAGCGGATTGCTCGATCTCAAGACCGCGCTGCCGCTGGCGCTGGCCGGGATCGGCATCTACCGGATCGTCACCCGCCAGGGGCCGCTTCTGCCCACCGGAGCGACCTTGCTGTGGTGGGCCTTTTCGACCGTGCGTCGAAGCGGTCCGCCGCCGCGCGAGAACCGTTCGTGACGGTCAGGGGCTGGCTGGCCCGCCGCGAGATCGAGCCCTCGGTGCGGCACCGGCTGCCCGGCCGGATCCGGTTCGAGATCCCGGCGCTGACTCGGGTCGAGGCGCGGCTGCGTCCGGAGATCGAGAGCCGGCTGCACCGTGCCGGCCTGCCGGCGGGCTACACCCGCCTGACGGTCACCCTCGCCACCGGCTCGATTCGAATCGAGTACGATCCCGACCGGGTCGGAGAGGCCGAGATCCGGCGCTGGCTCGACGGCCTCGTCGACCGCACGCGCTCGGTGATCGAGGCCCACGCAGCGATGCCCTCGAGCCGCCGCTCTCGGTCCCTCGAAGCGCTCACGGCCGAGCTCGACCGGGCCCTCGACGGCGGACAGCCGCTCGCCCCGGAGCTCGTGGAGGCAACCCGTGTTTCCGCGACGTGAGCAGCCGCTGCTCGCCGCCGAGGTCATCCACCAGCTGCCAAACCGGCTGCGGGTGTCGATTCGCGCCCTGCGTTATCTCGGCACCGTCGCCGACATCATCGCGCGCCAGATCAACCGGCACGAGGCGGTGTGCGAGGTCCGGGTCACCACGCTGACCGCCACCGTCCTCGTTCGGTACGACCCGGAGCTCGCGACCCAGGAGGACATGCGGGTCTTCGTCGAGAGCGAGGTCTCGGCCCACGCCCTGCTCGCGTTCAAGGAGGAGCGGCTCGCGAAGAGCCGGATCACGGTGTCCGAGCGACGGCTCCAGGAGGAGCCGGTGCGCGAGATCGCGGTCCGGGTCGCGGTGACCTCGGCGACGCTGCTGTTCTCCTGGCTGCGCGGCGCCTCGAGCGCCGCCGGGCAACCGCTGCTGCGCCGCTTCACCACCATGCCGGCACTCACCGCGATCTCGCTGGCGGCGCCCATTCTCAAGAGCGGCTGGGAGTCGCTCAAGGTGTCGCGCCGGCCCAACGCCGACACCCTGACCTCGACCGCCATCGTGTCCAGCCTGCTCGCCGGGCAGGATCTCTCCGCGGTGACCATCATCTGGCTCGCCGACATCGCCGAGTTGCTCACCGCCTACACCATGGACCGGACCCGCAACGCTATCCGCGACATGCTCGCGGTCGGCGAGGATGAGGTGTGGCGGCTGCGCGACGACGGCTCCGAGGAGAAGGTCGCCATCGACGAGCTCGAACCGGGCAACCGCGTGGTCGCCCACACCGGGTCCAAGATCAGCGTCGACGGCGTCGTCGAGTCGGGCACCGCCGCCGTCGACCAGGCATCGATCACCGGCGAGTTCCTGCCGGCGCAGAAGGGCGACGGCGACCAGGTCTTCGCCGGCACCGTGGTCACCGCGGGCTCGCTGGTGATCCGCGCCAAGAAGGTCGGCGACGCCACCGCGGTGGCGAGGATCGTCCACATGGTCGAGGAGGCGTCCCATCGCAAGGCGGCGATCCAGCTCGCCGCCGATCGGCTGTCGGCCCAGTTCATCCCGGTCAACTTCGCGCTCGCGGGCCTCGTGCTGCTCATCACCGGCAGCGTGACCCGTGCACTCAACATGCTCATCATCGACTACTCGTGCGGCGTCCGGCTGTCCACCGCCACCGCGCTCTCGGCGTCGATCTGCACCGCCGCGCGGGCCGGGATCCTGGTCAAGGGCGGCAATTACCTCGAGGAGCTCGACACCGCCGACACTCTCATCTTCGACAAGACCGGCACCATGACCGAGGGCGAGCCGGTGCTGACCAGCATCGTGCCGCTGGACAACCTGTCCGAACGGCGGCTCGTCGAGCTCGCCGCCGCCGCCGAGGAGGCCTCCACCCACCCGCTCGCCGCGGCCGTGATGGCCACCGTGAGGCGCCGCGGATACCGGATCCCGGACCATGGGCCGAGCGAGGTTCACATAGCGCTCGGGATGCAGACCACTGTCGGCCAGAGCACGATCATTGTCGGCTCGAGGCGCTTCATGACCGAGAGCCGGGTCGCCGTGGAAGCGGGCGACGAGGCCGTGTCGGGGTTGGTTGCCAAGGGCGACAGCGTGGTCTACGTCGCCCGCGGCCGCAAGCTGATCGGTGTGCTCGGGATCCAGGACACGCTGCGCGAGGATATGAAGAAGGCGCTCAACCGACTCCGCCAGTGCGGGGTCGACGACATCATCCTGCTCACCGGCGACGTCGAGCAGCACGCCGAGATCGTCGCCAGCCGGATGGCGGTTGACCGGTTCGAGGCCGAGCTGCTGCCCGAGGACAAGGCCGAAGTCGTGCTCCGGCTGCAGTCGCGCGGCGTCCGGGTCGCCATGGTTGGCGACGGCATCAACGACGCGCCGGCTCTCGCCTACGCCGACGTCGGGATCGCGCTCGGCGGCCGCCGCACCGACATCGCCATCGAGGCATCGGACATCACCATCGCGTCGGACGACCCGCTCATGATCCCGGGCACCATCCGGCTCGCCCGCGACACCATGGCCATCGTCCGGCAGAACTTCGGCATCGCCATCGGGGTCAACACGGCGGCGCTCATGTCGGCGTCGCTCGGGGTCCTCCCCGTGTTCTGGGGCGCGGTGCTGCACAACGCCACCACCGTCGCCGTGGTGCTCAACTCGGGCCGACTGCTACTGCACGACGTCTGGAAGTGGCGGTGACCGGGTGAGCCTGTCGCTGACCATCGTCCACCGGCTGCCCGGGCGACTGAGAGGCCGGGTTTCGCACCCGTTTCGCGACCCCGAGATGCTGACCCGCCACGTCAGCCACCACGAGGGCATGCTCGGTCTCGACTACACCCCGGCCAGCGGCTCGGTGCTCATCACCAGCGACCCGGACATCGTGGCGCAGGAGGAAATCGTCCTCCGGGTCGCGCTCGCCCTGTCCCTCGACCACGACGCCGCGCAGGTCCGGGTCTACTCCAGCCCGAAGACTGAGCAGCTCGCCCCGTCGGCGGTCGCCTCGGGCGCGGTGCTGCTCGGCGCGGTGGTGTCGCGCGCCGCCGGCGGCGCGCTGCCCGGCGCCGATCTCGCCGCCGGGGCGGCGACCCTGTGGGCGGCTCTCGACCACGCCTGGGCCGAGATCCGCGAACGCGGCGTCTTCGACCCGGAGGTCGCGTCGGCCTTCCTGCTCGCCGCCGCCATGCTCCGCGGCCACTCGCTGCCGGCCGCCCTGCTGACCTGGTTCTCCACCTTCGGCCGACACCTGGTCGAGTCACCGCCGAGCGCGGTCGAGGTCCGGCCGGTCCAGATGGCCGGAGGCGGCGACGGGCCGCGCTATGAGATCGCGGTCAACCCGGTCCAAGCCGAGCCGCACGGTGTGCCGCTGCTGCGCATCGTTCCGTCGCTGCTCTGGTACTCGCTGACCGGCGGGCGCGCGAGCTTCGCCTCGGGGCTGATCCACGAGATGCGCGAGGTCTCCAAGCTCCACCACAGCGTGCTCGAGGGCCTCGG
Source organism: uncultured Thermoanaerobaculia bacterium (assembly GCA_964609835.1). Taxonomy (GTDB): domain Bacteria; phylum Acidobacteriota; class Thermoanaerobaculia; order Thermoanaerobaculales; family Sulfomarinibacteraceae; genus Sulfomarinibacter. Next base: position 22,544 of record CAZSTH010000041.1, on the reverse strand, counting down.
CACGACCTCCGGCGGCTTTCCGCTGCACGTCAGGTAGCTCTCCCCTTCCCTCTCCCGCTCCATCTCCCCCTCTGTAAAAGTGCCAGGCACCGATCTGTAGACTTATGGCCCCGAGGTGAAACCGAGATCTTGCGGGGCTTGATCGTCAAGTACGTGCCAGGCACCTTTATGGCACAAGCTCCCATCATCCCGCGCAGCACGACAGCTGCCGCACATCCCTGCTGAAGGTCTGGGCTGCGAGCTTGATCCCCTCCACCATTGTCAGGTACGGGAAGAGCTGATCCGCGAGGTCGGTGATCGTGAGCCCGGCCCGGATCGCCAGAGCGGCGGACTGGATCACCTCGCCGCCCCCGGCGGCCAACACCTGGGCGCCGACGAACCGGCCGGAGTCCTTCTCCGCCACCAGCTTGACGAAGCCGCGGGTGTCGAAGTCGGCGAGCGCCCGCGGCACGTGCTCCAGGGTCAGCGTACGGCTTTCCACGTCGAGACCCTGCCGGCGGGCCTCGGCCTCGCTGAAGCCGACCGTTCCCACCTGGGGGTCGGTGAATGCCACGGCGGGCATCGCGCGCAGATCGAGCTCGGCGTCGCCGCCGGTCATGTTGACCGCGGCTCGGGTGCCCGCGGCGGCGGCGACGTAGACGAACTGGGGCAGGTCCGTGCAATCGCCGCCGGCATAGACATGCCCGGCCGACGTGCGGAGGTGGGAGTCGACGACGATTGCGCCGCCGGCGTCGGTCGAGACGCCCGCCCGGTCGAGCTTCAGACCGGCGGTGGCAGGCCGGCGGCTGGCGGCGACCAGCAAGCGGTCGGCCCCGATGACGCCGTGTTCGGTGTCGAGCCGGAAGCCTTCGCCGTCGTGCCCGACCCGTGAGGGTACGGTGTGGAGCAGCACGCGGATGCCCTCAGCTTCGAAGGCCTCCTGGAGGCCCTCACCGAGGGCCGGGTCCTCCCTCGACATCAGCGTCGAGCGCGCGAGCACGGTGACCTCGGCGCCGAGCCGGCGGAACCCCTGCGCGAGCTCGAGGGCGACGAAGGAACCGCCGATGACCGCGAGATGCCGGGGCAGCTCATCGGCCACCAGGGCCTCGGTCGAGGTCCAGTAGGGAGTGCCGGCGAGACCGGGAATGTCCGGGACGAACGCGCTCGCCCCGGTAGCGATGAAGATGCGGTCCGGTGTGATGCGGTGTTCGGCGCCGTCCTCGCCGCGGACCGCCAGGGTGCGGGCGTCCTCGAACGAGGCGAAGCCGCGCCGGAGCTCGATGCCGGCATTCGACTCGAGAATGCTCTCGTACTTCACGTGGCGGAGCTCTTCGACCCGCGCCTGCTGCTGGGCGACCATCGCCCGACGGTCGACGACCGCGTGCGCCCTGCTGACGCCTTCGAACGGATGACCCGCCTGGGTGTGGGCCGCGTGCGCCCCGCGGAGAAAGATCTTCGACGGCACGCAACCGACGTTGACGCAGGTGCCGCCGATGGAGCCGGCCTCGATCATGGTCACCTTGGCGCCCTCCTCGGCGGCGCGGATGGCGGCGGCGAAGGCCGCGGAGCCGGAGCCGATCACCGCCACGTGGAGGCCGTGCCCGCCGCCACCGACGGCTGTTGCCGGGGATCCGGCGGCAAGCTCCGCCGCAAAGCCGCTGCCCGCCACCGCCTCGATCAGCTGCGACAGGGGCATCTCGGCCGGCGCATCCACCTCGGCCACGCCGCGCTCGAACGACACGGCCGCCGACACATCCGGAAGAGCTCCCAGGGTTCGTTGGAGACGTTCCGCACAGTCCGAGCACGTCATGCCGCCGATGTTCAGGCGATACTTCATGGCGCGATCCTCAGCCGCACCGCAGGCACGTCGTGGCGCCGACGCTCAGCACGGCGGCGCCCACAACGGCGGCGACGAGGACAGAGGCGAAAAGGACTGGACGATACGAACGGTTCATGACGATTCTCCTTTTCTCATCCGGCTCAGAACAGAGAGCCGGCATAGTACGGAAATGTGGTGAGCGCGAGCGCGACGGCGGCGACGATCCACAACACGATGCGCTGGCGGCGGCGGTTGGAGGGCACGGCGCAGGACTGACCGGGCGCGCATGGCTCGACCCGGTACGCGCGATAGAAGGCATATCCGAGGATGGCGATGGTCAGCACCAGGAAAACCGGGCGCAGGGGCTCGAGCTTTGCTCCGAGCGCGGCTGAACCGACGCCGAGCACTGCGACCGCGACGGGCAGGATGCAGCACAGCGAGGCGCCGAAGGCTGCAAGCACCGCCCCGACGGCAGTCACTGTGTTCTTCCGAGATGTTTCCATGGAATCCTCCGTTCCTGCAGTCTCACCGCCGTGGTCTGCGAAGCGTCAAGACGGCAGTCAGGATCGTTTCAACAGGGCGCCGAGCGAGCGCGTCACCCGCTCGATGCGTTCATCCGCGCTGCCCGGCATACAGGTGTTCATGCAATCCTTGAGCTCGTGCTCGACGAGCGCCGAGGCGAAGGTGTTGACCGCCGCCTTGACGGCCGCAACCTGGAGCAGGATCTCGTCCGCGCAGCGCTGCTCCAGGACCATTTCCCGGATCGACCGAACGTGGCCTTCGAGCCGGGCGAGCCGGTTGGCGAGCGCCAACTGCGCGTCGGAATTTAGGTACGCGGACGACTCACTTCCATGTTCACGTGCCGTGGCCATCATCGAGTTCCTTTCCCCGGGGCGGGCTGTCGTCCGTCTTGCGGACGATGAAATCCCTATCCCGTGGTGGGGGATATGCCGGACGGTACGAATCGGTTACCCGTTCAACGAGACTGCGCTGTCCTCATGGCATCGGCATCGGTTGGGTCGGAACCGGAGTAGCGCCGATCTCCGGCCCTGCTCACATCAGAAGAGGCACGCGTCGAGCACGGCGAGGACTTCGTCCAGCAGGTGATCGGGTGCGCGGCCGATCGGGGTTGCCCGGCGCGCGCGCACGTCGACCGACTTGACCTGCTCCACCATGACGAAGCCATTCATGTCGCAGCCTTCCGGCACAGGAACGTGAAACGGATAGCCCCGGTCCGTCGTCGTGAGAGGGCACAGCATCGCCATGCCGGTGGCCCGGTTGAAGAGGTCGTTGGAGATGACCAGCGCGGGCCTCCGGCCTTTCTGCTCGTGACCGGCCTGCGGGTCGAAGGACACCGCGACGAATTCCCCTTTGCGGGGAAACGTGCTGGCCATCACCACTCCTCCGAACCGACCGGCGCGCCCCACGGCGCCTCCTCGGGTGTGAACTCCTTCGGGATTCGTGCCACGAGATCCTCGAGGCGGTACCGGCCGCGCACACGCCGGGCCTTCTCCAGCGTCAGCCGGGCGCCGTCGACCTCCACGCGAACCGTATCGCCCACGGCCATCCCGGCTCGCTCGAGCAGCTCGCGAGTCAACCGCACGCCCTGGCTGTTGCCCCACTTCGAAATCCGGGTCTCCATACTCACCTTTGGCTATCCATCGTATATCCCGCGACGTCCCAGAGTCAAGATCTGACTCCCGGTATGCCCCGTGCTGGCGATGTACGGCAAGCTCTCCGCTCGTGTAACGAATCCGTTCGCCGCGGGACAGACGGGCGAGGGTGCGGCCGCTCCTGCGGTTCGACCGCGGTCGTGCCAGGAGGAACGTGCATCATGAAGCATCACACCACCGGTCAGGCGGCGCTGCGCGAGTACTACGGCAGGGTGCTGCAGAAGACCGAGGACCTCAAGACGGGCGCCTGCTGCTGCGCCGACGACGAGCTGCCGGCGGCGACGAAGGCCGCCCTGGCGAGGATCAACGACGAGGTCCTGGCCCGCTTCTACGGCTGCGGCTCGCCGCTGCCGCCGCTGCTCGCGGGCTGCACGGTGCTCGACCTCGGCTGCGGCGCCGGGCGCGATGCGTACCTCGCTTCGCAGATGGTCGGACCGGGGGGGCACGTGATCGGCGTCGACATGACCGAGGAGCAGCTCGAGGTCGCGCGCCGCAACCTGGGCTCGCAGATGGAGCGCTTCGGCTACGCCCGGGCCAACGTCGAGTTCCGGCACGGCTTCATCGAGGACCTGGGCGCCGCCGGCATCGCGGACGGCTCGGTGGACGTCGTGATCTCGAACTGCGTGCTCAACCTGTCGCCGGACAAGCGGGCCGCCTTCTCCGAGATCTTCCGCGTGTTGAAGCCGGGCGGCGAGCTCTACTTCGCCGACGTGTTCGCCGACCGCCGGGTCCCGGAGCGCTTGCACTCGGACCCGGTCCTGCACGGCGAGTGCCTGGCCGGCGCCATGTATCACGAGGACTTCCGGCGCCTGCTGCGCGACCTCGGGTGCCTCGACTTCCGGCAGATGTCCTCGCGGCGGATCGGCCTCGGCGACCCCGGGATCGAGGCGGTGATCGGAATGGTCGGCTTCTGGTCGACCACCGTCCGCGCCTTCAAGCTCGAGCTCGAGGACCTGTGCGAGGACTACGGACAGACCGTCGTCTACCGCGGCACGATCCCCGAGCACCCTCACGCCTTCGAGCTCGACGACCACCACCGCTTCTTCACCGGCAAGTCGATGCTGGTGTGCGGCAACACCGCCTCGATGCTGCAGGGCACCCGCTACGGCGCGCACTTCGCGGTCAGTGGCGACCGTTCGGTGCACTTCGGCGCCTTCGACTGCGCGCCGGGTGCAGCCCCGACGGCGAACCGCGACGGCGGCGGCGGCGCCTGCTGCTGAGCGTTCGGAAGGAGCAGCCCCATGACCTCTCGACCCGGCGCCCGCAACCCATCACGGCTCGGCTTGAAGCTGCTGGCGCTGGGAGGCCTCGTCCTAATCCTGGCCGTCCTCGAGCTCCGTTTCGACACCGTGTCGGGCCTCGCCGGGCTGCTCGCGGCGGCGCGGGTGCAATCGTGGCTCGAGGGCGCCGGCCCGTTCGCGCCGCTGGTCTACATGCTGGTGATGGCGGCCACGGTCGTCTCGCCGCTGCCGACGATGCCGCTCGACCTGCTCGCCGGCCGCGTCTTCGGGCCGCCGCTCGGCACCCTGTACTCGGCACTGGGCGCCGCCTTCGGCTCGCTCGTCAGCTTCCAGCTCGCGCGCTGGTTCGGGCGCGATCTCGCGGCGCGCTTCTTGAAGGGCCACATCCTGTTCTGCCAACGCTGCTCCGACCGCCTGATGACCAAGCTCGTGTTCCTCGGTCGGCTGGTTCCGGTCGTTTCGTTCGACCTGGTCAGCTACAGCGCCGGCCTGACCCGGATGTCGGCCCTCAAGTTCACCGCCGCCTCCTTCTTCGGAATGCTGCCGCTGACCTTCGTCTACAACTCGGCCGGCGACCTCGTGCTGGGCAACCGCTGGCTGGGCTGGACCGGCGGCGGCGTGATGGTGGTGCTGTTCTTCCTCCTCCCCTACTGGATCGAGCGCTACGACCTGTTCTCGCTGCGGCAGCACTTCACGCACGACGAACCACCGATGCACCCGGCTGCGACCGCGGGTCGCATCGAAGCGATCGCGCCCGGCCCCGACCAGCGCTCGTGAGGGCTGACTCTCGCGGAAGGGTTGTAAATACACATCATACACATTATGATACACACTCGGGTATAACCACGTGAGCCTCCTGCAATATTCACGTTCAAAGGCGGGGCAGGCCCCGCCACTACAAGGGAATGTCCTGTATGGGTAGGGGCGGCACCTGTGCCGCCCGGCATCGATCAGACGCGATACGTCCAATATCTGCGGAATATTTCGAATTTTGCAGGAGGCTCACGTGAGAACCAACATCGTGCTGGATGACGACCTGGTCAATGAAGCGTTTCAGTTGACGAACGCGCGCACCAAAAGGGAGCTCGTCCACCTCGCACTCGAAGAGCTGATTCGGGTCCGAAGGAAACGCAACCTCGCCGAGCTCGCGGGGCGTATCGAGCTGCGCGACGACTTTGATCACAAGGCAATGCGAGATGTCCGTTCCGACGATCGTTGACACGTCGGTCTGGATCGACGTCTTTCGTGACGCATCGATGGGGCGCCGACGGCAACTGGAGGCCGCCGTCGATCCCGACCATGTCCTGTTGACCCCGTTCACCGGGCTCGAGCTTCTCCAGGGATGCCGGGAAGAGACGGAATGGTCACTGCTTGCCGAGTACCTCGAGACTCAAGATTTCCTCGAACCACACTCGGGGACGTGGGTCGCGGCGGCGCGCATCTTCTTCGACCTTCGTCGCCTCGGAAAAACCGTCCGCAGCTCCATCGACTGCTGCATCGCGCAGATCGCCATCGACAATCGAACGTTGCTCGTTCACCGCAATCGGGACTTCGAAGTGATCGCCGAAATTCGTCCACTCCAACAACAGTTCCTGCGATGGGATTAAGCCGTCCATTCCAGGTCAGGCGATGCAGACGATGAGTGACGCACGATAGTCCAGGCTGTCCGATGTCGAAATATGTGTGGCCCGCGCCACCGAGCTCGGGCTGGTCAAAAAAATCGAAGCGCTCGGCATCGAGGTCAAGCCGATGGGCGTACCGCTGACCGAGGCGCTCAAGGATCCCGCGACCGAAGTGCTGACCTTCTGACGCGCGGCCGCACCTGCAGGGTCGTCAAGCGACTCAAGCTGCCGGAGGGCCTCGGCCTCCGGCACGCGGAGGCCGGCGCCCACGACGTCGGGCCGGATCGCGGAGTTCACGACGATCGTGCTGTCGTCGCCGTCGGCCTCCGGCCCCATGCCCGCCCGTTCGTACAAATTAGCCGGAGCGTTGACATGTGCAGCACATAACATTATGTTTGAAACATGACACGCATGATTCAGATTCGCAACGTGCCCGAGGAACTCCATCGACTGCTGAAGAGCCGCGCCGCCTTGTCCGGACAATCTCTTTCAGACTACCTCTTAAAGGAGCTGGAACGGGTCGCGCAACGCCCGACGCTGCACGAGCTGGCGGAGAGGATCGGATCGAGGTCGCGGGTTTCACCGCCGATCTCGCCGGCGGAGGCGGTCCGCGTCGAAAGAGACTCCCGGTGATCGTCGTCGACGCATCGGCTGTGCTCGAGCTCTTGCTGGCCTCCGCCACGGGCATCCGCATTGGCGAGCGGCTCCTCAGCCCCGGCGAGATCGTGTGCGCCCCCCATCTGATCGATCTCGAGGTCGCCCAGGTGCTGCGCCGCTACAGCCTCTCCGGTGACCTCGAGCCGTCTCGCGCTGCAGAGGCGCTCGCGGACTTCCGCGACCTCCCGATCGAGCGGTACCCCCACGATCTTTTCCTGACCCGCATCTGGGAGATGCGGCACAACGTCACCGCATACGACGCGGCGTACCTCGCACTGGCCGAAACCCTCGACTCGGTGCTGATCACCACCGACGAACGGCTTGCAACCGCACCGGGCCACGCCGCGCGGATCCGGGTCTTTTGAAGTCACCGTTCGCTTTGGCGCCGGGTCGCAGGGCTCGGGCGATTCGATCGGAAATTCACCGGATTGATCTGATCCGGCCCAGGTCGGCACCTCGATCCGATCGATGATCTCGTGACGCCCGGGCTCGCCCGCACGCCTACCGTGTGGCCGACTCGATGAGCCGCAGCGCCTCGGCTGCGGGCACGCCGAGGTTGGCGCCGGCGAAGTCGGGCATGATCGCGGAGTTGACGGCGACCACGCGGCCGTCGCTGTCGATGACCGGTCCGCCGCTGCCGCCGTGGGTCGTGCCGGCATCGTAGACGACGCTGTCGGCGGTGACCTGGCCGATGATGCCGCGGGTCGCGAGCGGCGCGATGTGGCCGCCGGCCGCCAGCACCTGGGCGACTTCCCAGAAGTCGACGTCGCCACGCGCCTCGAGGACCGGCAGCACCGCGCGCTGGGAGCGCGCGATCATGGCGCGGATGCCGGTCGGGTAGCCGAGCACCGTCACCTCCTCCCCCGCCGCCAGCGGGCGCCCGTCGAGAGCCAGGAACGGCAGCGCCGCAGTCTCGTCCCCGCAGCGCAGCACCGCCACGTCGGCGGTCTCGCTCGCGGCGACCAAGGCAACTTTGAAGGGCTCGTCGAGGCCCGGCAGGTAGCCGATGAACCGCCGCATGACCGGCTCGAGCCCGCGCGCGGAAAGCGCCAGCGCCTGCTCGTCGAACCGCCACGGCTCGGCGACGTGGCGGTTGGTCACGATCCGCCCGTCAGCAGTGGCGACGAAGCCGGTGCCGGTGTAGAAGATCTCGAGCACCGGGCCCTCGCCGCCGAGGCCCACTGCCGGATCGCCGTTCGGGCCGACCACCGGCCGCCCGTCGGCGCCCGCCGCCATGCGCAGGGGCTCGCCGCTCGCGGGCTCGACGAAACCGTAGGCGCCCTGCAGGAAGACGATCGAGTGCGCCGCGGACGCGATCAGGCCGGCCCGGGATCCGACCCGCAGCTCGAGCTCTTCGAGCCGCTCGTCAGCCTCCTTGAGATCCTCGATCTCGAGCCGGATCGCCTCGAGATCGGCGGCGTCGAGAACCCCGCTGTCGGAGTGCTCGAGCATCTCTGCGAGGCCCTCGATACGGGCGGTCTCGGTCGCGAGCCGCGCCTCCACGCGGCCGCTCCGCACCAGCGCCGCCGCGGACAGGCCGATCGCCGCGATCGCAATTGCGGCGAGCGCGAAACGCACCCGCGGCGCGGTCTGGGTCAAGAGCTCCGGTCCGACCCTCGAGACGAACACGCCGGCCCGCTCGAGCGGCGTCGAGGCGCCGAAACGGGCGCAGTCCACGCAATCGGAAAAGGCCTCGGTCATGGTCTTGTGGCGGCCCCGCCCCGGCGGGTAGAGCCGGAAGCGCAGCACGACGCCGTTGCCGAGCTCGACGACGTCGCCCGAAGCCAGGACCAGGTCGTCGAGTCGCTCTCCGTTGACCCAGGCCCCGGCCCCGACGTCGAGGCGATAGGTCCGGCCCCGGCGCTCGAGCACTGCGATCCGGTCGCGGGGATCCCCGCCCGGGGCGCCGAGCTCGACCCCGCCGCCCGGGACCGCGAACACGGCCACCACGTCACCGTCAAGAAACTCGGTCGCGCCCCTGCGCGGCCCGGAAAGGTGGACCAGGGCGGCGGCCGATGGTTGTGAGCTGCGGTCGGCTCGATCGGATGTCATCTGATGTCCTCCGTCTTCACCCGGCAGATGTCGCCGGAGCACTCGATCTCGACCGCCATGCCCGTGGCTCGCCTGATCACGACCAGACCGGCGGCGGTGCCCACCAGCAGCGCGACGTCGGCGGCAAGGGCGTGCGGCGAGCCGCCCGGGATCCCATGCAGGACGAGAGCGTCGTTCCCCCCCGGAACCAGGGCCGCGCCGGCGCCCATCAGCGCCCCGCCCATCAGGTTGACGAGCCACCCGGCGCGCGGGCGCCAGTCGGCTGCGAAGTCGCCCCGGGCCAGGCTTGACACCCCCACGCCTCCGAGCAGGGCGGCCAACAGAAACCACCGCAAAGGTCCTGGCGCCGGACCTCCAAGCAGGACGTGTTCGAGGCTGTCGCCCGCGGTACTCGTGTAGGTCCACGAGCCGAAGCGCGCGAACAGGACGCCGTTGGCGGCGCCGAGCAGCAGCGCCGCCGTCGACAGACGGCACTTCTTCGCCAGCGCGGCCTCCTTCCAGCTCAGGCCGGCGACCCGGGTGCGCCACAGCCGCCCGAGCTCCCAGAGCGCCCAGACGCCGATGGTCGCAGGCAGCACCACCGTCGTCAGGAACGTCGGCGCCGACCATGCCGCGTCAACAGCTGGAGGGCCTTTCGTTCTGCTGCGGACTGTTCGATTGCCATGTCGGACCTCCCGTCGCGGGTTCTGAATGAGCGTTCATTCTTCTTTTGGTGCGTCCTCGAACCGGAGAATCCGTTACGCGGTCAGAAACGCATCGATGGCGTCGCCCCGCGACTCGGCGTCGGCCTCGCCGAGCTCCATGAGGCGCCGGGTGTAATCTGCCTGGAACATGATCAGGCTGAGCGCGTCGGGGCTCGCGGTACGGCGGGTGCCGAGGCCGCGGGTGGCCCAGCGGAAGGCGCGCGGCAGCCGCGGCTCGAAGTCGGCTGCGAGGCGGCCGAGATCCACCGAGGGGCGCAGGACCATCACCTCGACGCGGCGCAGACCATCGGACGCCGCATCCGGCCGGCACGCCGCGAGCGCGTTCAGGGTCTCGATCCGCTGCGCGTCCTCGTCGAAGAGGTCGAGGAAGATCGCGTTCATGAGCTGGCCGAGGATTTGCGCCGGTGGGGGGTAGCTCGCGACGGCGCTGCGGTCCGCCTCCTCCTGACTGCGGTCGTAGCGGGTCGAGATCGCCAGGATCCGCCGCGCTCCAAGCTTGAGCGCCGGCGCGAGCGGCGGCGCCAGCCGGGTGCCGCCGTCACCGTGCCAGCCGCCTCCGAGCCGAACCGCGGGGAAGAAGAGCGGCAGCGCCGCCGAGGCCATCACGTGCTCGACGCTGATCTCGCCCGCGATCCCGAGGCGCTGCGGCTTGCGCCACGAGCGCGCCTCCCGGCCCTGCATCCACACCACGGTCTGGCCGGTGCCGTAGTCGACCGTCGTCACCGCGAGGGCCCTCAGGGCGCCCGTCTCGATGTTGCAGCCGATCCCCGAGATTGCCCCGTTGCCTCCGAGCACGTCGCGCAGCAGCTGGCGCAGGGGCTCGGTGTCGACCAGGCCGCGCGGCTCGGGACCGATGCGCAGCCCGCACGATGCCAGGCTGCAGCCCCAACCGAGGAACTTCTTGATCAGCGCCCAGGTGCCGGCGTGAAAGACCCGGTCCACGGTGAGACGACCCCACATTCCGGCGAGGGCGGCGGCCGCCTCGGACGACGTGCCCTGGAAGGCGGCGAGGAAGCTGGCGTTGATGGCGCCGGCCGAGACGCCGGTGAGGATCGGGAAGCGTAGGTCGGGGTGGCGACGGGCGATGGCGAGCAGCACGCCCGCCTGGTAGGCGGCCCGCGCGCCGCCACCGCCGAGCACGAGGGCGAGATCGGGTGCGGCGTCCTTCGAGGCGCGGATCATGGGCCCTCCCCTGCGGCGGTCACCGGATCGCGTGGCGCGCGAACGCGCTTGCCGGGAGGTTGGTGAGACCGGCGATCGAGGTTACATCGCGCCCGAGCGGTCGGCCCCTGGGATCTCCGCTTCGCCGTGCCGATTCAGAACCGCTGCGTCCAGGCCGCGTGCACGCCGAAGTCCGGGCTGTTGTCGAAGCTCACCACGTTCTCGAGCAGGCCGAGCTCGAGCACGCCGCCCGGGGTCGCCTCCCACTTCCAGCCGACCACGATCTCGTTCGACGTTTCCGAGAAGGGGCCGAAGTCGACCGCCTGCCCCTCGGTGCCGAGGTACTGCAGGATGAGGGACATCCGCGGTTTGAAGCGCCACTCGACGGCCGCCAGCAGCGTCAGCTGCGAGTTCTCGAGCTCGATGCCGTAGAAGGCCTCGCTGGCGTACACCGCGTAGCCGGCCGTCAGGTAGACGTAGAAGCGGCCGAACCGGCGCGACGCGGACACCGACAGCGCGACGTCGAAGCCGTCGCCCTCGAGCTCGTCGAAGTCGCCGAGGGAGTAGCGGCCGGTGATCGAGTACGAGAACGCCGGCCACTTCTCGGTACCGCAGCTCAGGTTGTGCTGGAAGGTCAGCAGGACGCTGCGCGCGAAGGTGCCGGAGGCTTCGGAGCCGAGGTCGACCGGGGCGCTGCCGTCCTGCGGGTCGAGGAAGATCCGGATCTGATCGCGCGGCACCAGCTCGCGGCCGCTCTGATCGATCCCGAAGAGGTCGTGGAAGCTCTGGATGAAGCCGTCCATCGCCCCGCCGAAGCGCCACCGCTGCTCGAACTCGACGCCCAACTCGATGGTGTCACTGATGCCGTAGGCGTAGGCGAGGGCAAGGTCAAGGGACTCATAGTCAAGGAAGTACTCGCCGTACTGACCCTGATCCGGGTCGAAGGAGGCATCGTCGTTGGCCCAGATATTGGCCCAGGTCGCGCCGGCGCGGAGCTGGTGCTGGCCGCGGCCGAGGGTCGACGGCGTCCGCGGCAGGATCCCGAGGCGCAACGACTGGAACGCGGACTGGCTGCGCACCGCGAGCGGGCCGTAGCCGACGTGCGAGAAGCAGATCGAGCGGCCGCGATAGCCGCGCGGGGTCATCGTCAGCTCGGTACGCTCGAAAAAAACCGCCTCGCCCGGGCCCGCAGCCTCCGTCCTGTCGGCCCCGAGCTCGTCGAGATAGGCCTGCAAAAGCGCCGCAAGCTCATCGGCCGACGCGCCGCCGACGATCTTCCGACGGGCATTCCCCTCCGGATCGAGGAGAAAGATGGTCGGCGTCGCCTCGACCCCCCACTTCTCGGCGAGGGCCCGTTTGCGATCGATGTCGATCTTGACCCAGATGAACTCGTCGGCGAGGGCCTGCGTCGGGGGCTCGAGGATGGTCTGCTCCTCCATGTGCCGGCACACCGGGCACCACACCGCCCCGAAGGCCAGAAACACCGGCTTCCCGGCGGCCTTCGCCCGTTCGCGGGCTTCGTCAAGGTCGCTGCTGAAGGCGATCGCACTGTCGCGCTTCGCGACCCGCCCGTCATCGGCGACGGCCGGCAGGCTGCCGGCTACCGTCGTCATCACCGCGACCGCCACGATGAGACCCAACCGACGCAAATGGTTCCTCACGCTTGGACTTTCGAACATCCTGCCTCCCGACACGCGGACCTCAGCCGGGGTTTCGGGTTGATCCCTGCCACAGCTGTCCTTTCAGATACGGTCTCGCGACTCGTCATAACGTTACGTGACCGGCTGCGGTCTTGTGCTGGAGTGGCGACACTGCGCGAATGGCACGCCGGCGCAGGGCTGTAACAATGCGGCGGCGCCGGCATACTACAGTTCGATATCTGTAATAAACGTCTCGTGAGAGGATGCGACGATGTTCCCGGTCCCATCAACAGCTTGCGCAGTCGCGGATACTGCGGGCGGGCGGATCATGACCTGGCTGCGCCTCGCCGCCGAGCCGGCCGTCGTGCGGCGCGCGCTCGCCTACGGGGTGATCGTCGGTGCGCTCCTGGTCGCCATCAACCACGGCGACGCGCTGCTCGCCGGGCAGATGGACGTCGGGCGCTGGCTGCGCGCCGGCCTCACCGTCATCGTCCCGTACTGCGTCTCGACCGCCTCGAGCGTCGCCGCCCGGCTCGAAGCGGGCGCTCATCGCGACCCCGCCGCAGCGCGCCAGTCCGACCGCAGACCCCATGCTGCCGACCCAAAGGGAGATTCCGCATGACCCGTTCAGACCGTTCCCGTCGCACAGCCCCCATCGGCTTTCTCACCCTTGCCGGAGCGATCCTAGTGCTCGCGGCGACCGCACCCGCGGCTGCGCAGCGCACGCCCCCCAAGGTTTACGGCGAGTTCGACGGCGAGCCCATGTACACGGTGCTGCCGCCCGACGCCATTCCGGCGATCCGCGAGCCGCAGTTCCTGTCCGGCGCGGCCGCCGCGGCCCAGATGGCGCCCGGCGAGCCGGTGATCGGCGTCGTCATCGGCGGCACGGCGCGCGCCTACTCGGCCTGGCACCTCGACGCGCACGAGATCGTCAACGACGTCATCGAGGGCACGGCGATCGCCGCCACCTGGTGACCGCTCTGTCACACGGGCGTGGTCTACGCCCGCACGCTGAATGAGCGCACCCTGACCTTCATCGTCTCCGGCAAGCTGTGGCGCAACAGCCTCATCATGCAGGACGTCGAGTCCGGCTCGCTGTGGAGCCACGTCACCGGCGAAGCCCTCGACGGACCCGCGGCCGGGCAACGGCTCGAGGCGCTGCCGTCGGTGCAGACGACCTGGAAGCAGTGGGTGCGCGCCCACCCCGAGACCGAGGTCCTCGCCAAGGACCGCGAGGTCACGGCCTCGGCCTACGAGGACTACTTCGCCGACCCCGAACGGACCGGCCTCTTCCGGGCGCAGTGGTTGGCCGGGAAGATGCCGGGCAAGACCCTGGTGCACGGCGTCGCCCGCGGGCCGCACGCCCTCGCCGTCACCGACAGAGCCCTCAAGGGCCTGGTGTCGGCGACGCTCGGCGAGACCCCGGTCGTCGTCCTGCGCGGCGCCGACGGCGGCGTGCGCGCCTTCGTCGCCTCCGTCGATGGCGAGGTGCTCAGGCTCGCGCCCGTCTCGGCCGCCACCGCGAAGGACCGCGCCACCGGCTCCACCTGGGACCTCGAGCGCGGCGCCGCCACCGCCGGGCCGCTCGAGGGGCGAGCTCTCGAGGAGCTGCCGGTGACCGCCGTCTACTGGTTCGCCTGGAGCTCGTTCTACCCGAACACCGCCGTGGTCGAGTGACCCCGGCGGCGCGTCCGAGCGCGAGGGCGACGAAAGCGGTTTCGTGGTCGAGCGGGAAGCTCTCATTTCGATCAATGATTTGCCAAGATGTATGTCATGTGGTCAAATAATTTGTCGAAATGAGTCTATCCAGCCGTCTTGAACGCGCGTTGGAGCTTCACGACCTGGCGAAGGAAGACGCCCGGCGGTTCCGCCGTACGCGCGACATCGCCGCCAGCCTGGAAGCTGACACGGGGAAGCACTTCATCGGCCTCGTCGGAGCCCGGGGCATCGGGAAGACCGTGGTGCTGCGTCAGATCGCTCTCGACCGGGACGACGCCTTCTATCTTTCGGCCGACACCCTGGAGGGCGACGATGACCTCTGGGAGCTCACCCGGACCCTGAGCACACACTACGGGTTTCGGACCTTCCTGCTCGACGAGGTCCACTTTCTCGACAGCGCCTCGGCGTTGCTCAAGCGCATCTATGACTTCCTCGATGTGCGGATCATCTTCTCGAGCACGGTGGCCCTGGCGATGCGCGAATCCGCCCACGACCTCGCGCGCCGGGTACGAATGATCGAGATGCGAGGGTTCTCGTTTCGAGAGTACCTCTCCTTCGCCCATGGCCTGGAGCTGCCGCGATTGGGCCTCGGCGCGATCGCCGATCGCCGATGGACCCCCCAACACCTTCGCGCCGGACCGCTCTTCGACGACTACCTCCGTGGAGGGATCCTCCCGTTCGCCCTCGAGGAGCCCGAGCCCCTCGCTTTCCTCGAGAGCATCATCGACACCGTCATCGCCAGGGATCTCCCCGCGGTTGCCCGCCTCATGGTCGACGAGCTCGACACGATCCGGCGCCTGCTCCGCTTCGTCGGCCGTTCGGGCATCGACGGCATCAACTACTCGAGCCTGTCCCACAACCTCGGGATCACGAAGTACAAGGCGGAGCAGTACACGGACCTCCTCGAGCGGGCGTTCGTTTTGAAGCGGGTCCTGCCGGCGGGAACCAACGTGCTCAAAGAGCCCAAGGTCGTCATGACCCCGCCGTGCCGGCTGCTGTACCGGGAGTGGGACGACGCGGTGGGCGGTCTCCGCGAGGACTTTTTCGTCGAGTCCATGAGCCAGGCCGGCGTCGAGCTCGAGTACCTCAAGAGCACGCGCGGCGCCAAGACCCCCGACTACCTCGTCAAGCACGACGGCGCGAAGCTCGCTGTGGAGGTCGGAGGACGGGGCAAGGGCCGCGAGCAGTTCAAAGGGGTCGAGGTCGACCGGAAGCTGGTCTTCGCCCACGCCATCGCGCCCGAAGGGAACCGTCTGCCGCTCTTCCTGCTCGGGTTCCTGGCGTGAGGGCCCGGCCGGACACGAACGGCTCCCGAACACCCCGGGAGATGCGTTGGTCACCCATTACGCATCGGCTGTCGCTCGCCTCGCCGATGATGAACAGCCGCTATTGACCGACCTTCGCGCGCTGAAAATCGACGACGCCGAGGCGATGTAGGGCCCGATGCCCTGGGAGGCGCCGGTCAGCAGAACGCGTCGATTCAGAAGCCGGGTCATGCGCCATTGTCGCCGGCTCGACGACGAAGGTCGAGCGACACACTGCTGATCTCTCACGCCGTCAGATCAACGATTGCACCTCCCTCCCGGGTTCGCTCAGCGCACGCTGGGAGTCGGGTCAGCCCGATGGTGCTGCGGCCCGACGGCATCACCTCGAGAACGTCACGACGAGGAATCGCGCGGGGCTCTCGCCGATGTTCTCGACCTCGTGGTCGCCCGACTCGTGCGAGTGGGCCTCGCCCTCGGACCAACTCACCTCGACGGGATCGGCGTCACCCTCCGTCCACCGGACCGTGTAGTCCGACAGTGCGAAGATCACCCGGTACCCGCCCCCGTGCCGGCCCGTCGACTCGCCGGGGGGCAGCGTGAGCTCGGCGACTCTCACCGCGTCGTTCTCGAGCACAGTCCGCCCATACTCGGGTGACGGCGGCGCCTCCTGGAAGTCGCCCGCACCCTGCGCCTCGGCGGGCAGCTCCGCTCCCCGCCGCTCGACGACGAGGAACTCGGCGACGCTCGAGCCGGTGTTGCGTACCGCGTGCGCTCCGCCGGCGTGCCAGTGCGCCTGTCCCGCCGTCCACGCCTTCTCCGTCGGCGCCTCGT
This sequence comes from uncultured Thermoanaerobaculia bacterium, assembly GCA_964609835.1. Taxonomy (GTDB): domain Bacteria; phylum Acidobacteriota; class Thermoanaerobaculia; order Thermoanaerobaculales; family Sulfomarinibacteraceae; genus Sulfomarinibacter. Next base: position 6,181 of record CAZSTH010000041.1, on the reverse strand, counting down.
CGCCTTCGGCCCACTCGATCGTGTAGTCGGAGAGGGAGTAGACGACTCGATCGCCGCCGTGGTGTCGCGGCAGCTGCGCTCCGGGTTCGAGCGAAAAGCGCAGGGCGCGGACCCACTCGTTTTCGAGCGCCACCGACACGTGCTCGGGGGCAGCCGCTGCAATGTCGGCAACCGGCGTGTCCTGGACCGTTTCGGCGGGCGGAGACTCGTACGCTCCACCACCGCAACCGACCAGTAGGACAAGACCAACGATGACCACTGCGTACCTTTCCATGAGCTTCCTCCTTTGCGCCAATATCCTGTCAGAAACGGACCCGCCCGACCAGGCGCACATCACGGCTTGGGTTCTGGGCGACGTTCTTGTAGCTGTAAAGGAAATCTGTGTAGGCCTCGTCGAGGAGGTTCCGCACCGTCAGGTCGAGGCCCCACGTCATCCCGCCGACCGGCAACTCGAAGCCCGCCCGCAGATCGACCAGGGTGTAGCTGTCGGTGGCGACGCCCAACGGCTCGTCCGGGCCGGAGACCTCCTGTGAGCCGACAAACTGAACGTCGACGCCGACGAAGGGCGAGCGGAGTGAACCTAATGAGGAGCCCTCGACGATCGCCCGCAGGACCCACCTGGCTGCCGGCTCCTGCGGCAGCGGCGTCTTCGTCTCCTGGTTCTCGGTGTCGACGTACGTGTAGGTCGCCCCGAGACGAAGCCAGTCGGTGGCGAGCCCATCGAGCGAGGCCTCGAACCCCTGGATCGTGGCATCCGCCTGGCGGTACTCGAAGACCGGCAGGGCGCCCTGCGTCTCGCCCGTGTCGGCGATGTAGATGAAGCGGTCGAACTCGGTGCGGTAGCCGGTGACGTAGCTCCGGAACCGGTCGCTCTCGTAGCGCACCGACAGCTCGCCGTTGAGGTTCGACTCCTCCTCGAGGTCGGGGTTGCCAATCTGGACCGCGGAGACGCCATTGTGGATTCCGTTCGCGAACAGCTCGAAGGCGTTGGGCGGGCGCCAGCCGCGGCCCAGATTGCCGGCGAGAGACAGCGACCGGTCGAGGCGGACGACCAACCCGACGGCGCCGGTGAGGTGGCTGTAGTCGTTCGAGAATCCGTCCGGGAGATCGCGGCCGCCGCCCGGGGGCACCTCGAGGTCGGAGGTGTCCCAGCGGGCGCCGAAGCTCACGATGACGCGGTCAAGACCGTCGTCGCCCCGGAAGAACCGCCCCTCCTCGAAGAGCATCACGGCGTAGCTGTCGCTCGTGTACTCGGGGAGCAGCCCACTGATGTCCTGCGGCTGCGGCGTGTTGTCGAGCCCGACGTACTCGACTGCCACCCGTCCCCTGAAGGCGCCGACCGGCCGGTGTTTGAGGCCGGCCCTCAGGCTGCGCGTCACCAGCTCGAGGTCGACCGCGGGACGACCGCCGAGCGGCGCCGGGAACGCCTTGCGCAGGTTGGTCTGGTGACCGACCGTGAGGTCGACGTCTCCGGCCTTCGTGGGCAGGTACAGGTCGGCGGCGAAGAGGTCGTCCTCGAGGCCCAGCCGGAAGCCCGGCGGGCGGTAGAAACCGGTGTCGATCTCCCAGTGGTTCCAGCGCAGGCGAGCGGTTCCCCACGCGCCCGAGATCCCGATGGTCGCGTTGCCGTTGGTCTGCTCGAAGTCGGTGTTGTCGAGCGTCCCGTCCGGGGTTCGGATGTCTCCGGAGTCGCGGCGGACCAGACCGAGGTTCCAGCCGATAGCGCCGGTGGCGCCCTCGACCTCGGCCCGGCCGGTGAACTCGTCCGCATTGGAGCCCCATCCGACGGCCACCTCGCCGCGGACGAGGGTCTCGTCGCCATGGGAGACAAGCAGCGGCGGCTGCAGGATGTTGATCACGCCGCCCATGGCGTCGGGGCCGTACAGCACGCTCGCCGGCCCGCGGACAACCTCGACGCCGCTGGCCAGGCTGGCCTCGACGTTGGGCGAGTGCCGCCAGCTGAACTGCTGGTGGTTGAGCGGCACACCGCTGTTCAATACCCGGATCCGGTTCTCGGACAGGCCGCGGATCACCGGCGTGCCGAGCCCCTCGCCGGTCGGGATGTTGCTGATACCCGGCGTCGTGGCCAGGGCCTGCCCGAGCGAGGCGGTGCTCTCCCGCTTGATCTCCTCTCCCGCCACCACGTCGATCTGCTGGGCCACATCGAGCCGGCTGATCGCGAAGGGCGAGGCGGTGACCGTCACTTCGTCCTCGAAGCGGGAAGGCGCGAGCTCGATGGTGATTGCGCCGCCCGGCACCGCGATGACGCCATGGTGGCTGGCGAAACCGGCGAGGTGAACGCCGAGGGTGAACCTGCCGACCGGCACCCTGCGCAGGAGGAAACGCCCCTGGCTGTCGCTGAGCACGAGCCGGTCCAGCTCCACCAGGCTGACCTGCGCGCCCGCGAGGGGAGCCCCTCCAGCATCAACCACCTGCCCGGTGACCGAGTGGCCGGGATCTGTTCCCGGCGGTGGGGTTGCGAGGGCGATTGACGATACAGACACAAAGAACAGCGCCGCACATGCCGCGCGGAGCCGGAAGCTGAGCAGAGACATGGTTTCCTCCCGAAGTTGGATCGTTGGCTGCCGAGGGTCGAGTCCGGAGCAGCTCAGACCAGGGGAGGAGCGCGCGCTGAGCCACTGACCCGGGCAGGCAGGCTCGCAACCAGAATGGCTTCAGGCGGGAGTGCCTCCCCGGCAGCCACTGCAGGCATCGTCGCAGCGGCTGAGGCGGACGCTGTCTGGAGGCAGCGGAGCAGATGACACGCCAGGCAGGCGTCATGCTCGTCGGCGTCCGGCACGGACAGGAAAACTGCGCCAACGTCTTCGCCGTGTGCATGACACTCACCGCTGTCGCAGCGCGGCACATGGGTGTGGCCGAACCAACTGCCCGCCAGGGCCCAACCGAGCAGGAGCAGACACAGCCACGCGCCTGTGGGTTTCAGTGCTGCGGAAAGGGTTCGCAACCGCGCCACGGCGCGACGTTACCACATCCCGGTCAGCGGTCGGAGCCGGGGCCGACAGATCTGATCCTCTGGCCTGAAGACCGGTCGCACGTGAAAAAAGTCTGGATCGTATCGGCCCTGGTTCTGTTCAGGAGCCGGCACAAGAGCTCGCCGTCCGGCATGCGGACCGAGTGGCGGGTGGCGATCTTCGCGGTCCAGATATCCGTCGCCGGTGGCCCCGGACGGCATCATCAGGCGGGTAAGGACCGTCCGTAAAACGCTGACGGGCCGTCCAGCACGAGCCACTCGGCCTCGGCGAGCACCTCGCGGCACTCGGCAACGGTCATGCCGCGCCCCTCCTCGGTCCGCTCGGTGGTGTCGCGCGGGTTGCCTCCGACCTCGGCCCACAGCAGGTTCGCACCGGCGCTCGCCCCGAGCGCGTTGGGTTCGTGGGTGCAGTTGCCCGGAACATCGAGCGGTAGGACCAGCCGGGTCACGGCGAGAATGTGAGCCATCCGCGCCTCGCTGACGATACCGTGCGCCGCCAGCTCGGTCCCGGGAATGCCGATCCGCCGAGCGGCGCCCGAGTACACGGGGTGCGCGTCCCGCGTGATCAGCAGCTTTTCGACCAGCTCGTCCGTCGTGTGCTCCGGCCCCACCGGCTCGAGGCAGGTGCCGAGCGACAGGCCCGCCTCGCGGGCTGCCGCGAAGGTCTCCAGCCGCTTCTCGACCGCAATGCGGGTCACCTCACCCTCGCCCAGCCGAACGGCGTGGTAGATGCCGTCGCACCCGACGGCCTTGAGCTGCGCCGCCTCCGGCGCCGAAAAATCGCCGACGTTGGCGATGAGGGGCGTCGCCGGCGCGAGCGCCTCGCGGACGGCGCCGATCCGATCCAGGAAACGATCGAACGGGTAGGCCCCGGTCGCCATCACGAACACAGCATTGGCGCCGTCCTCCTCGAGCTGTCGGCAGCTCGAGACGACGTAGTCGAGCGGCGCCTCGTGCTGCTCGTCGAACACTCCGTTGCAGGCGGCGAATGCGCAGAAAAGGCAGTTGCGCGGGCACGGGCCGACGTTGACGGCGACCTGGCCATGAACTTCGGCACGGTTCCGGCAGGCCGAGGCGGAGAGCCGGCGGGCCGCCGCCTGCAGCAGCGCCGACTCGGGTGAGAAGAGCGGGATCTCGAAGAGAGCCGCGATCTGATCGGGGTCGCCGACGGGCCGCCCGCCGGCGGCCGCCTCTATCAAGGTCTCTACAAGGGCGTGATCTGCAACCAGCGTCATGGTGAATGGCCCCTTCCGTGATGCCGGCGCCGGCCTGTGCATTCCAGGCGTCCGGACCCCACGCAACCCGGCGCACCGCCAGCGATTCTAGCTCAATAACAGCCCCGTCTTTTTTGAGCTCGTCGCATCAGCGCTCACCGGGAAGCGCTCTGCGGACAGCGGGGCATCGGCCGAAGCCGCCCCCGGATCACGGCGCCTGCGGCGGCTCCAACACAAACCGCCGGCCGGCAACGATCAGGACGCCGCGCGCTCGAGTCGATGCCGAGGCCGAAGACCAGTCCGTGGTCGTTTTGCGAGCCGAGTCGTCGTCGCGGTTCGCCGACGGCCAGGTCGTCCAGTAGAGGTCCAGGTCGAGGTCGTTGTCGATGTCGAGGGCGAGCACGCCCATACCCAGGCCTGCTGCCGTGACCCCGGCCGCAGCGGCGACATCCACGAAGCGTCCGCCGCGGTTCAGGTAGACGTTGGAGCGCTGCGAGCTGCGATTGCCGGTGTAAAGGTCGATCCAGCCGTCGTTGTCGTAGTCCCCCCAGGCGACCGACTCGGTGAGGGTGATCCCCAAACCGGCGATACCCGCCTCTTCGGTCACGTCGGTGAACACCGGCTCGACTGCCGCCGCCGGCAGGGCGACGACGAGAAATGCTCCGAGGGTCAGGTCACGGGTCCGCATCACGTCCTCCATCGAGGGAGCATCGAGATTCCCTCGTCATCGGGTGCGCCTCTCGCGGCGCTCCGGTGACACCGGGCCGCGAAGGAGCGGTACGACGATTGAAACGTCGGAATGTGAAACGTAGTGCCAGCCCACCAACCGGCCTTCGAAGACAAAGACGTGCACGTCGCAACGCTTGCTGCAGGCGGAGCGGCCATCAGCCGCTTCCCGCCGCTTTGTCCTCCCGGGCGCGGCCCTGGTATAACGTGCCGGTGAGCCTGAGCCTCAAGTACCTCGTCCCGCTCAACCTGGTCATCCTGCTGCTGTGGAGCTGGCACTTCCTCAGCAGCCGCGGGGACTTCGAGAACGCACTGTTGGCTGCCGAGCGGACCGCAATGGAGCAGTCGGCCTTCGCCCTCAAGCTGCGGGTCGAGGACGCGCTCGCCCGGGGCGAGGCGCTGGCGACCGTCGCGGACGACGTCGAGGCGCTCGCCGGGCAGTGGCCCGGTCTCGACCTCATGGTGGTCGACAGCCACTTCGTGGTGCAGGTGGCGTCGGACCCCGAGCGGGTCGGTCGGCGGTGGTACGAGGAGGAAATCGAGGCGGTGCTCGCCGGAGCGCCGAACGCGTGGAACCTCGAGAACCACACCCACGACGGCCGTCGCGCCATCGATGTGACGATCGGTGTTGTCGGGCCCGACGGCGAGGTCCGTCACGCAGTCCACCTCGCGGCCTGGCTCGACCGCCTGCTCGCTGCACTCCATCGCCAGCGGGGGCACGACCTGCGGTCGGCCCTGCTCGAGCTCACGGCGGTGGCGGTCGCGGTCAACCTGCTCACCTTCCTGCTGGTGCTGCGACCGCTGTCGCGGATCCGCCGTCAGATTGCAGGCAGCGGCTGGCTCGACGAACATCCACGGCCAGCCGAGCGGGACGAAATCCGCCATCTCGGGGCGGTGGTGACGGCCCTCCTCGAGCGGGTGCAGACGCGCCACGAGCTGCTGCGCTCGACTCTCGGCGAGCGCGAAAACGCCCTTCAGGAGCTGTCCGCCGACCGCGACCACCTCGCCCACCGTGTGGAGCGGGTCAGCGGCGAGCTGGCGACCGCCGAGGCCCGCCTGGTCCGTGCCGAACGCATCGCCGCCGTCGCCCAGCTGTCCGGCGCGCTTGCCCACGAGCTGCGTAATCCGCTGCACATCATCCGGGCCACTGCTGAGACCGCCGCCTCCACCTGCCCCGAGGTCGCCGAGCTCGCCGAGGACATCAAGGATGAGGTCGACCGCGTCAACCGGCTGATCACGGAGCTGCTCA
>CAZSTH010000040.1:0-30486 GCA_964609835.1 uncultured Thermoanaerobaculia bacterium | reverse complement strand
GTCGCGGTCCCGGCCCCGGTCGCGGATCGCGGTCCCGGTCGCGGTCCCGGCCCCGGTCGCGGATCCCGGTCGCGGTCCCGGTCGCGGTCGCGGCCCCGGTCGCGGTCGCGGTCGGCGGTAGCGGTGGCAGTGGCGGTCGGCGGTCGCGGTCAACGGTGACGGTGGCGGTCAACGGTGACGGTCGGCGGACGCGGAGGGCCGCCGCGGATCGCGGCCCCGGTCGCGGATCGCGGACGCGGCCCCGGTCGCGGATCGCGGATCGCGGATCCCGGATTGCGGTCGCGGCCCCGGTCGGCGGTGGCGGTAGACGGTGGCGGTGGCCGAGGCGGGCGACGCTCCCGGAGTCTCGAGGCGGGTCAGCGAGGGCGGAGGCGGTCGAGGCGGAGGGAGGCGTCCGGGCCCATGAAGTGGCGGCCGGCGAGGATCACCACGAGCATGGCGCCGAGCGCCACCGCGGCGGCGATCATGAACATGACCACGATCTGGTAGGCCACCGCCTGCAGCGGCGGCGCCCCGGCCAGGATCTGGCCTGTCATCATCCCCGGCAGCGACACGATGCCGGCGGCCGCCATGGCGTTGATGATCGGGATCATACCGGTGCGCACCGCCTCCCGCAGCGGCTCCGCCAGCGCCTCGCCGCGGGTGGCACCGAACGCGATCCGAAGCTCGATCTCGGCGGCGCGGGTCTCCAGGTAATCCATGAAGCGCTCGAGGCAGATCGAGATCCCGGTCAGCGAGTTCCCGAGGATCATCCCGAGCAGCGGGATCACGTATTGCGGATCGAACCACGGGTCGACGCCGACCACCAGCTGGGTGACCACCGCACCGATGGTCAGGCAGGTGGCGGCCATGGTCAACCAGGCATCAACCAGAATTCCGCGGTACCGCCGGGTGGCTCGTCCGACCGCCTCACGGGCGGCGAAGACGGTCATCAGCAACAGCAGCCCGATCACCAGGAGCGGCTCGCGAATCGCGAAGATGCGCTCCAGGACTACGCCGAGGAGCCCGAGCTGGACGACCGCCCGCAGGGCGGTGATACCGAGCCGACGCTCGACGCCGAGCCGAAACGCAATCGAGACCGCACCGGCCGACACGACCAGCAGGGAGGCGATCGCCAGCTGCGCCCAGCCGAGCTCGATGACGTCGATCATCTCGGCTGCAGCCGCCCCTGCTCGAGGCGAAAGACCCGGTCCGCCCGGGGCTGCATCCCGGGGTCGTGGATGACGCACAGCGCCAGCCGGCCCGGGCGGCGGCCGAAGGCGAGCAACAGATTGAAGCACGTCTCGAGGTTGTCCGGGTCGAGCCCGGAGAGGGGCTCGTCGGCCACCAGCACCGGCGGGTCCCACAGCAGCCCGCGCACCAGCGCCACCCGGTGCCGCTCGCCCCCCGACAGCGAGCGGACGCCGCGGTCGAGCGACATCCCGTCGAGGCCCACCTCCGACAGCAGCCGACGCGCCTCGCCCTCGGCGTACGCGCGGTCACGTCCTTGGCGCTGCTCGAACGGGAATCGAAGGTTGCCGCCAACGGTGCCGCCCAGCATCGGAGCGTCCTGCGCAGCCAGCGTCACGCGGGAGCGCCACTCGGGAAGCAAACCGGCCTCGTACGCACGACCGTCCAGCAGCCGCAGGATTTCCGGCCCGCCGGCGAGCCCGGTCACGTGGCGCAGCAGGGTGCTCTTGCCGCCGCCGGACGGGCCGTTGATCACCGCGCACTGGCCGTCGTCGAGCGCCAACGACACTCCCTCGAAGAGCGGCCTGCCCTCGCCGTCGCGGGCGGTGAACGGACCGCATTCGAGGAACGCGCTCATGGCGGGAGTGTACTCCTCCATTTTCCCGCTCCGGCCGCGACACGGCCAAGGCGGGAGAATGGAGAAAAGGATACATCAGCCGTAAAATACTCCATGTGGCGAATGACGATATCCTGCGCAGAATCCTCCACTGCGACATGGACTGCTTCTACGCTGCGGTCCACATGCGGGACGACCCTTCGCTGGCGGGAAAACCCGTGGTGGTCGGCGGCGATCCCGACGGACGGGGCGTCGTCGCCGCCGCCAACTACGAGGCCCGGAGGTACGGGATCCACTCGGCGATGCCGGCTGCGGAGGCGAAGCGCCGGTGCCCGGACACCGTCTTCCTGAAGCCGGACTTCGACCTCTACCGAGTCGAGTCGAAGGCGATCTTCGCCATCTACCGTGAGTACACGCCGCTGATCCAACCGCTGTCGCTGGACGAGGCGTTTCTCGACGTCAGCGAACACCTGGGCCGTTTCGAGAGCGCCACCGCCATCGCCGAGGACATTCGCCGCCGGGTCCGCGAGAAGCGTGGGCTGACGGTGTCGGTGGGGGTCGCGCCCAACAAGCTGGTGGCCAAGATCGCCTCCGACCACGACAAGCCGGACGGCCTGACCGTGGTCAAGCCCCACCAGGTGGCAGCCTTCCTGGCGCCCCTGCCGGTGCGGCGGCTGCACGGCATCGGGCCGTCGACCGAGAAGCGGCTGCACGCGATGAAGATTCTCACGGTCACCGACCTCCGCAACGCCTCCCTCGACCACCTGCTCGCCAGCTTCGGCCGCTGGGGTCGGGGCATGCAGAAGCGGGCGTGGGGCGTCGACGACCGACCGGTCCGCACCCGCCACGTGCGCAAGAGCATCAGCACCGAGAGGACCTTCCCAGTCAATCTCAAGAAAGCTGACGAGATCGACGGCACCCTCACCGCCATGGCCGGGGAGGTGGCCCGGAGCCTCGAGCAAAGGGAGCTCGCGGCTTCGACGGTCACCGTCAAGGCCCGCTATCCCGACTTCACGACCCCGACCCGCTCCCACACCCTGCCGACGCCGACCGCCGATCCCGCAGCCATCGCCGCGGTGGCGCGCGAGCTCATTCGCCGCACCGAGGCCAGTCGGCACTCGGTTCGTCTGCTCGGCGTCGGCGTCAGCAACCTGGTGCCCGCGGTGCTGGGACAGAGGGGGTTGTTCGAAGAATGATCCCCGTTTCCGCGTTCGTCTCCGTGTCCGCACCCGAGGCGGAGACCCGATTCCCATCCTGAGAGCGGGAACGGAAACGGGCACGGGATGGGTACACTGACTCGATGCACCGCGCGACCCGCCTCACCCTCGCCCTCGCGACCGCCCTCGCGGCGACATGGACCGCCGGCACCGTGGCCGCGCCGTGGCTGGTGGCCCACGACTGGGCACCGGGCTCGTGGTTGCGGCTGCTCTACCGCCCGGGATGCCACCAGCTCGCCGACCGCTGCCTCGATTTCGGTTTCGGGCCGCTGGCGGTGTGCGCTCGCTGCTTCGGCCTCTACATCGGCGGCACCGTCGGCCTGCTGTGGACCCTCGCCCGCAACCGGGCGAGCCGGCCGCGGCCGCGATGGCTCCTGATCGCGTCGCTGCCGACCGTCCTCGACTGGATCTTCGGTCTCCTCGGACTGCCGCAGGCCGGCAACTTGCTCCGGTTCGCGCTGGCGCTCCCGCCGGGCCTGCTGGCCGGTCTCTTCCTCGGCGACGCCTTGGTCGAGATCGTTCGCCGCAACACATCGCCCGGGGCTCAACAGGCCACGAGAGATCCGTTAGGATAGGGCGACACATCAGGGAGGAAGAGATGAACCAGGCCCCGTCCATGCTCAAGCCCGCGCTGATTGCCGGTGTCGCCCTCGGTGTCGCCGGCGCGATTCCGGTCATCAACTGGCTCAACTGCGCCTGCTGCGCGTTGATCATCGGCGCCGGATTCCTCGGCGCATGGCTGTACTCGCGAGACAGCCGCGCCGCCGGCGTCGCGTTTTTGCCCGGAACCGGCGCCACCGTCGGGCTTCTCTCGGGCCTCGTGTACGGCATCGTCTCCGGAGTGCTCGGCGGCATCATCAACGCGGCCCTCGGCGCCGGCGACTGGGAGAACGTCATCGAGGCTCTCGAAAGCAGCGGCGCCGAGATCGACCCCGCGGTCCTCGACCAGGTGTCGGCGTTCATGGAAGACTCCGGCACGATGATGGTGGTGCTGATCGGGATTTTCTTCGCCCTCCTCTTCGGCGCCATCTTCGGCACCATCGGCGGCCTGATCGGCGGCTCGGTCTTCAAATACGAACCGCTTCCCGGTGAAGGCCAGGCGCCGCCGCCACCACCCGTCGGGTGATTCCGGTACGGCTTCATCGCGATCGGAGAAGCGATTCGCGATCCAGGATCGCGAATCGCGGGAGGACATCATGACGACAGCTTCACCGCCACCCCCGCCTTCGGCATCCGGACAGCGATCAGCAACCATCCCGTGGGAGGACACGTCCCCAGGCAGCGGCTTCGACCGCTTCGTCGCCACCATCCGCGAGCTCGCCACCGCACCGGGGCAGGCCTTCCGCTCGATGCCGACGGCGGCCGGCCTCGGACGGCCCCTGCTCTTCGCGATCGTGGTCGGCTGGATCTCGATTTTCTTCGCGTCGGTATGGATTCTCCTTTTCGGCGGATTGACCGTCCCCTTCGTCGATCGGTCGGAGCTCGGCGAGCTCGGCCTGGCCTTCGGTGCCTCGACGGGGATACTGATCGTCCTGATGGTGCTGGCACCGCTCTTCATTATCATCGGGGTCTTCATCCAAGCGGCGATCCTGCACCTGATGCTCCTGATCGTGGGCGGGGCCAGCCACGGTTTCGAGGCCACGACCAGAGTCTGCAGCTACGCCTACGCAGCCCAGCTCGCCCAGATCATTCCTTTCTGCGGCGGCCTGATCTCGGCGATCTGGTCGCTCATCCTCCTGATCGTCGGCTTCTCCGAAGCCCACCAAATCCCGCGCGGCAAGGCGGCGATCGCGGTCATCCTGCCGGTGGTGTTGTGCTGCGGCTTCATGGTCATGCTCCTCTTCATGGGCGCGCTCGCGGGGGTCGCCTCGTCGCAGTGAGCTGGCTGCGCGGCCGCAGCGACCGCCAGCTCGCGCTGCTGTGGCTGACGGCCGCCGCCTCGGCGGTCGCGCTCAGGCCGCTGTGGCTGGCGCTGGTTCCACTGCTGCGTCCGTGCCCATTCCGGGCGCTGACCGGCATCCCATGCCCCACCTGCGGCACCACCCGCGCCGCTCTTGGGTTCCTCGACGGCCACCTGGTCTCCGCCTTCGCCGCCAACCCGCTGTCGGCGTTGGCCGCAGTGATCTTCGTGGCCGGGGCGCCTCTGATGGTACTGCTCACGATGCGGCGCCGGCCGATTCCCGATCCCACGCTGGCACTTCCCCGATGGCCCCGTGTCGCTGCGTTGGTCGCCGTCGCGCTCAACTGGTCCTACCTGATCTTCACAGAGTGACCGGGGATTGCCGCTCCGTCGAGGCCGGTGTCCCGATCTCGAGGTTTTGAGAATCCGTTCGAACGCGAACCCCGACCTTTTGAGCAACTCAGACGCAAAACCATTTTCAGAAGACTATATAAAGGTATGCAATTATGCATCTTAAATTTGGTAATTCCTAATATTGAACATTTCTTCACATGTCCAAAGTGACATAAGCTTGACACTTCATCTTGAGAACATAAGCTCGGATCGTGATGCAGTTACCGATTCCGGCCGGAACCCGCCCGCCACACCATTGACGCCGCATCGGCCGTCCCGGGCGGACGGCGCGGAGCTTCGACCAACCCGGCGGATCGTACTCGGCGCGCGTTCGAACACCGTCCCCTGCTGGGGATTTTCTGTTTTCTGGTCAAAGGAGGAAGTGTCATGAGTAGGAGCATGCTGCTGGCGCTCGTCAGCCTGGTATGCGCCTCGGGCCTCGCGGCGGCAACAGACGAATCTCCGTGCGCGATGTGCCACGACGAGATCGCCGCCGAAATGGCCAACCAGATCCACATGCGCATCGAGCCGTTCGAGGTCTACGGGCGCCAGGTGGGCTGCGAGGGCTGCCACGGTGACGGCACGGCGCACATGGAGGAGGGCGATCCCGGGCTGATCCGCACCTTTGCCGGCAACACGGCCGAGGACGCGGCGGCGTGCCTGGACTGCCACACCGACAAGGGGTTGCCCGAGTGGGAGGCGTCGAGCCACGCCCTGCAGAACATCTACTGCCTCGACTGCCACGCGGTGCATGAGACGGTCAACCCGCTGGATTCGTGCAAGGACTGCCACAAGGAGGTCTACGCCCAGTTCCAGCTGCCGTCCCACCACCCCGTGCCGGAAGGCAAGATGAGCTGTCAGAGTTGCCACAACCCGCACGCGGCGACCGAGTATCAGCTGGTCAACAACCACATGCGGCTCAACGACCTCTGCTACACCTGCCACCAGAACAAGGAGGGGCCGTTCATCTTCGAGCACGATCCGGTGGTCGAGGACTGCAGCCTCTGCCACTCGGCGCACGGCGCGGTGGCGAACAACCTCCAGACTGTCAATCAGCCCACGCTCTGCCTGCAGTGCCACGAGTTCCACTTCCACGCCGGCCTGGTCAGTCCCGACGGTCCAGTCGACGTCGGTGGTACGGAGTTCGAGAACCCGTATGGCGCCGAAGGCATGAACCTTTCGTTCACCACCAAGTGCACCCAGTGCCACTCGCAGATCCACGGCACCGATTTGCCCTCGCAGTCGGTGGCCGGACGTGGCCGCGGCATGGTGCGGTGAGGGAGGAGGTCAGATCATGGAGCACGTCATTCGATTCGCACTGATCCTCGCCCTGGCCGCGGTGCCGTTCAGCATATCGGCCGACGACACGGTCGACCAGGAACCGTCGGTCGTACGCGGCGAGCCCGGACCGGTGATTCTCACTTTTTGGGGCGCCGAGTACGTGGTGCCGGGTTTCTGGGCCGCCGAGGGGACGGTCGAGAGCCAGGCCGAGATCGGTCTCTACGGCACCGACATCACCGACTCGCCGGACATGGCAGCGGAGTACTACGACCACGAGGACGGTCCCACCGCCAACGTCACGGTCGCCTCGCATCAGAAGTGGGGCAGCCTCTACTTCCTGGGAGCATTCCAGAGCTCCGACACCAACGCCGGCGAGCTCACCTTCGACCTCAAACGCATCCTGAGAACCCAAAACTTCTACGAGACGTTCATCCACCGGCTCGGCCACGACCCGATGCACAACCTCGAGTCCACCTCCACCAACGGCAAGGTGGTATGGCACACCGACCTCGATCCCGACCAGGAGTACGACCTCGACTACTCGGTGCTCGACAGCCGCACCGAGCTGCAGCTGCCGAGCCTGCGCCCGGTGACCTTCGGCTTCACCTACCGCGACCAGCGGCGTGACGGCCACCGCCAAGCCTTCACCACCTCCCACTGCGACAACTGCCACATCTACAGCCAGAAGCACGCACTCGACGAGAAGACCACCGACGCGACTATCGACGCCAAGGTGTCGTGGCGGGGCGGCTTCGCCAAGGCGTCGCTGACCACCCGTGAGCTGCGCCACGGCACCCCATCGGTGCCGATCACCTTCGACGACGCGCTCCACCCCGAGCTGCAGGCGCCGGTCTTCGACAACCGCCTGCAGTTCGACTCCGACGTCGGCCAGGTGCCTGCGGACCTGTGGCCGGACTCCGACAAGGACCGCACGCGAGTGCAGCTGGTCTTCACCAACGTCCTCGGCATGACCGTCAACGCCAACGGCGTGTGGTCGCAGACCGAGAACAGATTCACCGGCCTCAAGTCCGACTACTCCGGCTACGTGCTGTCGGCCGCCAGGGGCTGGAAGAGCGGCTGGCGCTTCCGCTGGAACGGCCGCATCTACACCATCGACAACGACGACATCTTCGTCGACGTCAACGACCGGCCGTCAATCGCCGGACCCCACGCGGGTCAGACCTACGAGGACGTGTACGGTATCGACTACGACTTCGTGCGCACGTCGACGCTCGACCGCGACGTCTTCGAGTCCAGGGCCGATGTCAGCAAGCGTCTCGGGCGCAAGGGCGGCACCCTCAGGTTCCAGTGGAACTACGACACCATCGACCGAGAGAACTACGAGGTCATGCCTGGCGAGCACTCGACCACCACGAACCTGTTGGGAGCGAGCTACCGGGTGCGGCCGCTCAAGGGCTGGAATCTCGAGGCCAACCTCAAGTACGCCGACGTCGAGAACGCTTTCACGCTCATCAACGGCGCGTGTTCGACCTTGGTGTCGGCGCGCTATACCAACCCCTGGAACCCGGAAACACCTCAGTACGACGAATTCCACCAGGCGCGGATCGCCGACACCTCGGCGTCGGCGTCGTCGTGGGCGCGCGCCGACCTGCGCCTCGGCTACACCACCGGCACCACCACCATCTTCGGCAAGTACATCTACTACGACGGCGACAACACCGACGGCGATCTCGCCGACTGGTCGAAGACCACGAACACCGCTCTGCTGACGGTGTGGTCGGCGCCCACCGAGCACTTCAACTGGTACGCGACCTACACCTACCTCGATTCGGACCTCGGTCTGCCGGCCTGCATACCGATCTTCGACGGTTGAGCAGGCACCATCATGGGAGGCCAGGATGGCTTCTCTCGCGACCTGCTCGACTACAACACCGAGTCGAACAACATCATCGTCGGGGCCAAGTACTTCACCACGGACAAGTTCGAGATCGGCGCCGACCTCAGTTGGATGGACGCCAGCGCCTCGCTCGCGCCCTTCGACCTGCCGGCCGACGACTACGTGGCGATCACGCCGCCTACAGCCTTCGACTTCTCCAACACCCACACCTACTCCGACCTCGACGTCAGCCGTTTCGACGCCGAGGCGTGGGCGCGGGTCTGGTTCGGCTCCACGATGTGGCTGCGGCTGCGCTACCACTTCGTGGACTACACCGATGACGCTCCCTATCTCCACGACACCAGCGGCCAGTACCAGTACGCATCGGCCGCCTTCGGCATCGCGTTCTGATCGATTCCTTCTCGATCGGCCCGGCCCCGCCGCACGGCGGGGCCTTTTCTTTCTCGGAATTCGCGCGCGGGTTTGTCGTGGACGGGACCGCCAACGAAAACGGAATCAGATCACCGTGCCGTCGGGGATCACCCCGTTCTTCGCCACCACCACTATGCCGTCACGAATCGCCCACCCGTCGCCGTCGGCCTCGTCAACCGCCTCCCGGTTGACAATCCGGACGTTGCGGCCGATACGGGCGTTCTTGTCGATGATGGAATTGGAAATCTCGCAGCCCTCGCCGATGCCCACCCGAGGCTCGCCCGGCATCGGCTCGGGGAAATGGCCGTCGATGCCCATGATCAGGCTGCGCTCGATCTTCGATCCCAGAATCTGGCTGCGCAGGCCGATGACCGCGTCCTGCGCCTCCGTGCCTTCGACTCGCGAGCCGTCGCCGAGCAGGACGCGGTCGAAGCGGCAGCCGTCGAGCTGCGCTCCCGGCAGGTAGCGGGGGCGGGTGTAGATCGGCCAGCTACGGTCGTGGAAGCTGAAGGACGGATCGGGCCGCACCAGCTCCATGTGGGCGTCGAAGAACGCGCGAATGGTCCCGATGTCCCGCCAGTAGCCCTTGAAGAAGTGGGCCTGGACGCGGCGCCGGGCGATCTCGGCCGGGATGATATCGCGGCCGAAATCAACCAACTCGTTGTCGAGGGCCTCCACCAGCGCCTTCTTGCGGAAGAAGTAAACGCCCATGGACGCGATGTAGGGCAGGTTGGTGGAAACCCCCTCCGCCTTCAGCAGCGCCGGCGAGACCTCCATGCCGGCCCGCGCCTCGGCAGTCGCCGGTTTCTCGCGGAACTCTATGATCCGTCCCGACTCGTTGACCATCGCCGCCCCGAAGCCTCCGATCTCTTCCTCCGAGCACGGCTTGACCGCGATCGTCACGTCGGCGCGGGAGTCGAGGTGGTCGTCCAGCATCTGCCGGTAGTCCATGCGGTACATGTGGTCGCCCGACAGGATCAGCACATGGTCGCCCTGGATCTGCTGAAGGACCTGGAGGTTCTGACGGACCGCGTCCGCAGTGCCCTGGAACCATGTCTGGACGGTCGGCGTCTGCTGCGCCGCGAGGATCTGGACGTAGCCGGTCGAGAACGCATCGAAGCGGTAGGTGCGGCCGATATGGCGGTGGAGCGACACCGAGTTGTACTGGGTGAGCACGTACATGCGCTCCATGCCCGAGTTGATGGCGTTCGAGATCGGAATGTCGATCAGGCGGTACTTGCCAGCCACCGGCACCGCCGGTTTCGACCGGTTCGAGGTCAGCGGCGCCAGCCGCGATCCACGGCCGCCACCCAGGATCAGGACGGTGACATCACGGTTTCTCTCCTCGGCTGCAGTCATCCGCCACCTCCTGCGCGGCTCTCCGCCAGTGTAGCCCGGAATCGTACGCCGCCAAACGGGAAACCGGCCGCCGCAGATCTCTCGAAAGAGAGCTCATGCGCCCCCGAGCAGGGCCTCCGCCGAGAGCCGCAGAAGACCTTCAGGGCCCCACATCCGGGGCCCGCCCTCCGCCATCTTGAGGGCCAGGAATCGGGTCATCAGCCGCTCGTCGGCCGCCAGCGACCGCATCACGCGCCGCCGCAGCCGGGGTCGCCGCTCCACCTCGAGCAGCAGCCGCGTGACGGCATTCGGGTAGCGGCCGATCCGGCGGTGGGCCGCGGCGTAGCTCGACGGCCTGCCCGCCGCGATGGCGGCGACGACCGCTTCCGCCTGATGGAGCGCGAGCGCCATGCCCTCCCCCGTGATGGCGTCCACGTAGCCGGAGGCATCGCCGACGAGACACAGCGTGTCGACCACGACCCTGCGGCAGCGCTGCGCCAAAGGGCCCGCGCCGCGATCCTTGGAGGCAAAGGCGGCGCCGCGCAGCCGATCGGCAAGCGGCGGGAATCTCTGGAGCAGCTCGTCGAAACGCGCCGCGCCGCCGCTCCACAGCATGGCCACACCGACCGTCCGCTCCCCAACCGGCGTGCAGTAGGCCTCGCAGTCGTCCGACCAGTAGACCTCGACCACATCCGTCCACGGCTCGATCTCGTAGTGGCGTCGGACGCCGAAGCGGCGGCGGCGCGCCGGCCGGCCCTGGACGCCCGCCCAGCGGCGGACCCGGGATGTGCGGCCGTCGGCCGCCACCAACCACCGCCCGCGCACCGTGCCGAGCGCGGTCTCGAAACCGGACGCCGCGAGTCCCGTGACCCTGGTGCCCCACCGCAGCTCGACGCCGACCGACTCCGCGCGCCGGACCAGCGCCTCGTGGAGGACGGTGCGGCGGATGCCCAAACCCGGCCGGTCCGGAAAAGCTCCCTCCGCCACCAGCCCGCCGTCGATGTAGCGGACGCCCCGAAACGGACGCGTCTCGACGTTGTGGAGGTCGACGCCGAGCCGCGCCAGCACCTCGGCTCCGTCGGGCATGAGGCCCTCGCCGCACGGCTTGTCGATCGGCGGCGTCGCCGCATCCAGGACGGCGGTCTCCAGCCCCCCGAGGCGCGCGCCGATCGCGGTCGCCAGCCCCGCAGGTCCGCCACCGGCCACCACGAGGTCGTACGCCTCAGCCACCATCACCACCTCGGCGCGCTCTCGCCATCGCCAGCGAGGAGCGGGCCACGGCACCGGCCATCCGCAGCGTCGTCATCGCCTGCGGCGGCTCGAGCTCGTGCCGGCGCCAGCGGCCGAGGGCCTCCCGACGTCGCATCTTGCCCGACGATGTCCGCGGCAGGGTGCCCGGCGCGAGGATCTCGACATGGTCGGGTTCGAGCCCGGTGGCTGCCAGGACCGCCCGCTCAACGGCCCGCCCGATCTCACGATAGCGGCTCTTGGAGAGCGCGCGTTCGGCCTCCACCAGGACCACCAGAATCTCGCCGTCGGCGTCCTCGGGGAAATAGGATGCGGCCACCGAGCAGCCGGTGCGCACCCCCTCCACCGCGTCGACGGCGTGCTCCAGCTCGACCGGCGAGTGGTTGCGGCCGCGGAGAATGATGACGTCTTTCGCGCGGCCCGACAGGAACAGCTCGCCGTCGTGGATGAAACCGAGGTCGCCGGTGTCGAGCCAGCCGTCCTCGAGAGTTGCGGCGGTGGCGAGCGGTTGCCCGAAGTAGCCGGACATCATGGACGGTCCGCGCACCAGCACCGTTCCCACCAACCCGTCGCGGAGGTCGCGCCGATTGCTGTCGACCACCCTGACCTCGAAGTCCGGCAGCGGTCGGCCCACCGAGACCAGCTCGACGCCGTCGGGCGCGGCGCGCGCCTCGCCCTCACCGGTCAGCAGGTCGCGGTCGAAGCGGCGGCTCGCGAACCGCCGCTCGAGGTCCGAGAACGTGACCGCCAGCGCAGCCTCCGACAGCCCGTAGACCGGGGTCAGCGCCTCGGCTCGGAAACCCCACGCCGCAAAACGCTCCTGAAACGAGCGCAGGACACCGGCGGCCACCGATTCGGCACCGTTGAGAGCCACCCGCCACGACGAGAGGTCCACGGCCTCGAGCTCATGGTCCTCGATCTTCTCGACGCACAGGCCGTAGGCGAAGTTGGGGGCCGGTGAGATGGTCGCCCCGTACTGCGAGATCGCTCGCAGCCAGACGGCAGGTCTCACCACGAAGAGCTCGGGCGGAATCAGGGTCAGCACGCTCGGTCGCTCGAGTGCCGGGAACACGCAGCCGATGAGGCCCATGTCGTGGTACAACGGAAGCCAGCTCAGGCCGCTGTGACGAACGCCGTTGCCGTCCGGCCAGAAGGCGTTCAGGCGCACCGTCTGCGCGATCACGGCGCGATGGCTCAGGGCCACCGGCTTCGGTTCGACGGTGGTCCCCGACGAGAACTGAATCATCGCCAGCGAGCGCATCTCGAGCGCGACGTCCGGCCTCCCGGCGGCCGGCAGCGAATCGAGCCCCCGACATCCGAGCGACGGTCTCGCACTCCCGATCGCCCGGCCCAACAGCCGCCGCACCCGGCGATCGGCCAGCACCATGCGCGCCCCGACCGAGCGCAGCATGGCGGCCGTTCGTCGATCATACTCATCGAGGCGGCCGAGCCGCACCGGCGGGTAGAGCGGGACCGGCACAGCCCCCGCCAGCATCGCGCCGAAGAACGCATCGAAGAACGAGGCACCGGTCGGATAAACCAGGGCCACCCGGTCGCCGGGCTCGACACCGGCCGCGGCCAGCCCGCCGGCCACCGCTTCGGCGCGCCCGAGCACCTCGGACCACGACGTCCAGGTCGCCCGCTCCCGTCGATCCAGGAACCGCAGGCCGGTCCCGGGTGTGCCAGCCGCGCGCTCGAGCAGCTCGACGAGGGTGGCGGGCTCAGCCATCGAGCCGCCGCCCGATCTCGTCGACGAGGTCCCCCACCGTCACCAGGACCTCGGCCTCGTCGAGCTCGACCCGGAATCGGTTCTCCACCTCGAGCGCCAGAACCAACGACTTCAGGGAATCGAGCCCGAGATCCTCCACCAATCGCATCTCGGGCGAGAGCTCGCCCTCCCAGCCGACGTGACGCTGCGCGACCTCGAAGACGCCGCGCAGGATCTCCTCACGGGACGGCCTCATGCGGCCCTCTTCTCGCCGACCAGGGCCCGCTCCTCGCAGCCGATCCGGACGCGCAACACGACGAGGTTGGCGAGGCTGAAGACGGCCGCGGTCAGCCACGCGCAGTGCAGCATGGGAATTGCCACGATCTCGAGCACCACCGCCAGATAGTTGGGGTGCCGCAGCCATCGGTAGGGGCCGCCCGCCACCAACGCCTCGCCCGGTACCACAATGATGCGCGTGGTCCAGCGGTCGCCGAGCGTCCTCAGCGTCCACCACCGCAGCGCCAGTGCCGCCGCCAGCACGGCCAGCGAGGCGAGGGCGATCGGTTCCACGAAGGGTCGCCGAAGCCCCCAGACCTCGGCCACGCAGCCGACCAGAAACGAGGCGTGGAGGGCCACCATCCACGGATAGTGGCCGGCGCCAACCTCGTAAGCGCCACCGCGGACGAGTGCGGCGAGGTTGCGGTTCGCGACCCGGAGCTCCCACAGCCGCTGCAGCGCCACCACCCCCACCAGCGCGGTGAAGGCGACCCGCGAATCGACACCGAAGAGGGTTGTTCCAGTCATTCGTCGTCCCAGCGCAGCAGCACGAGCTCAGAGCAGAAACCGGGGCCCATGGCCGACATCATCCCCCAGGTGCCGGCGGCGGGCGGCCGGTCGAGGTGGTCCTCCAACACCAACAGCACCGAAGTCGACGACAGGTTACCGACCTCACGGAGCGTCTTCCAGGCCCCGTCGAGCGCTCCGTCGGGCAGCTCGAGGGCCTCCTGCATGGCCTCCAGCACCTTCGGCCCACCGGGGTGGGAGATCCATCGCCCGACGTCCGAAATGGCGAGTCCATGGTCGTTCAAGAACGCGTCCACGTCTTGTCGGAGGTGCCGGCGCACCATCTCCGGAACCTCCGCCGAGAGCACCACCTTGAAGCCGCGCTCGGACACGTCCCACCCCATCACCCGCTCGCTCTCGGGGTAGAAAGAGGAGCGGCTGTCCACGACACGAGGACCGTCCGACCGCCGGCCGGAACCCACCAGCACGGCAGCCGCCGCGCCGTCGCCGAAGAGCCCGGAAGCTATCAGGTTCTCCACCGACAGGTCCTCGCGCTGCAGCGTCAGGGAACACAGCTCGACTGACAGCAGCACCGCCACATGGTCCGGGTGACCAGCGAGGTAATCGGCGGCGCGCGCGACCCCGGCCGCTCCGGCGAGGCAGCCGAGCCCGAAGATCGGAGTCCGCCGGACCGAGGTCGGTAACCCGAGTCGATTGACCAGGCGAGCGTCGATGGACGGCGTCGCCACCCCGGTCACGGTCACGAAGAACAGGGCGTCGACGTCGGCCACGGTCAGCCCGGCGCGGTCGAGGGCCGCGAGCACCGCGTCACCTCCGACCTCCTGCGCGACCTCGATCCAGCGGTCGTTGGCGGCGCCCCAGCCCGAGAGCTTCTGGTACTCGTCCATCGGCAGCGCCAGGTGGCGCCCTCCCACCAACACGTTGCGATGCAGCCTCTCGAGACGTCCGAGGTTGAAGTACCGCTTTGCCCACTGCTCACGAAAAGCCGCGAGCAGCGACTCCTGGTCGTAGTAGTGCGGTGGTAGCGCCGAGCCGACGCCCGCGATCCTCATGCAACCTCCGGCCGTCTCTCAGGCAACGCGCCACGGCCCCGACGTATTGCTGCCTCCCCGAGCCTCAGGCGGCAGTCCGGGCACGCATCCGGAACAGCAGCAGCGAAGCCAACGAGAAGGCCAACAGCATCGCGAACGAACCACTCCGAAATGGCCACGCGAAACCGAGGCTACCGTACACGACCTCTGCCCAGAACGGCGCGACGATCCGCGCCAGGCTCGACATGCCCTGGTAGACCCCCATGATGCCGCCGACCTCGTCAGCCGAAACCAGCTTGGAGGTGAGGGACGACAGCGAGGGGTGGGCGATGCCCTGGCCCAGTGCCAGCAGCGCGAGCGTGGCGAGCAACGGCCCGCGGCCCGGTGCTTGCGCCAGCAACCCGAGCGCCAGGAAGCTCAGGAAGGTGCCGACCATGATCAGCCGCGCCTCTCCGAACCACTTCGACAGGCGGCCGACGAGGCCGCCCTGGACGACTGCACCGAGCACTCCGGCGTAGACGAAGAGCCACGCGATGGTGGAGGTCGAGAAATCGAAGCGTAACCGGGCGAACTGCGCGAAAGTGGTCTCGAAGTTCGCGAACGCGAAGATGGTGGCGAAGACCATGACCAGGCACAGGCCCAGCAGCGGATGCGACAGCGCCGCGGAAAAATCGCGGAGATCGAAACGGTGGCGGCGAGCCTTTCTCCGGGCCTCGGGCCCGAGGGTCTCGGGCAGCAGCGTCAGGACCAGGACGAAGGCGACGAGGGAGGCCGCGGCGGCAGCAAAGCCCGGCAGCCACGGCGCCACCGTCACCAAAAGCGCGCCGATCGCCGGCCCGAGAACGAAGCCGAGTCCGAAGGCGGCGCCGATCAGGCCCATGCCGCGGGCACGGTCCTCGGGACCGGTGATATCGGCGATCACAGCCTGCGCGGTGGAGATGTTGCCGCCGGAGATACCGTCGATGATCCGCGAAGCGAAGAGCATGCCGAGCGACCCTGCGATCCCGAAGAGCACATAGCCCACGGCCGAACCGAGCAACGACACCAGCAGCACCGGCCGCCGTCCGACCCGGTCCGAAAGCCGGCCCAGGATCGGCGCGAACAGGAACTGCATGATCGAGAACGAGGCCATCAGCAGCCCGAAGACCACCGGCGACGGGCCGAAGTCCTCGACGTACAGCGGCAGGATCGGGATCACGATCCCGAAGCCCACCAGATCGATGAACACGATCAGGAAGACGGTGCCGATCTTGGCGCGGTGCTCTCTCAAATGACCGATCTCCGTTGCGAAGGCTCCGCATCAAACCGCGGATCACGCGGATCACGCGGATCAGCGCGGGTCAGCGTGCAATTTCACCCTCGCTCTCGCACCGCCCGTGTCAACACAACGGAAAGCCGGCCGCTTCCCCGGAAACGCAGAGACCCACACCTGACACCGCCCAGCCTGAGATCTCTGCGCCTCTCTGCGCTCTCTGCGCTCTCTGCGGTTTCTGCCGCACGGAGCCTGGGCGATCCAGGTCACCGCCTCCAGAACTCCCTGGAGAAAATCGCCAGCAACGTGAAGATCTCGAGACGGCCGAAGAGCATGCAGCCGGCGAGTACCAGCTTGACGAGGCCGGGGACATGCGCGAAGTTGTCGTAGGCGCCGATCTCTCCGAGCCCGGGACCGACGTTGCCGATCGCGGTCAGACCGGCGGAGATCGAGGTCAACAGGTCGTAGTCGTGCGCCGCCATCACCGCCGCGGCGGCCAGCGCGATCAGCAGGTACGCGGTGAGAAAGGCCCAGATGCTCGACAGCACCGACTCGGAGACCACCGCCCCCCCGTACTTGACCGGCCGCACCGCGTGCGGGTGGATCAGCCGGTGGACGGCGGTGCGCAGCGACGAGACGGCGAGCAGCGCGCGCAAGCTCTTGATGCCGCCGCCGGTGGAGCCCGACATTCCGCCGAGCACCATCAGGCACAGCAGCAGGAGGGACGGCAGCGGACCCCAGAGCTCGAAGTCGGAGCTGGCGTAGCCGGTGGTGGTGAGGATCGAGAGCGTCTGGAAGACCGCGTCGCGGAAGGTGTCCGCGACGGCGGCGTCCGCTTCGTGGGTGGTCGCCGTCAGCACGACCGCCGCCACCACGATGACACCGAGAAAGTAGCGCAGCTCGCTGTCCTTCCACACCGTCCGCGCCCGCCCGGTGAGCAGCCGAAAGTGGAGCACGAAGTTGATGCCGGCAAGCAGCATGAAGAAGATGACGATCCATTCCACGGCGGCCGAACCAAACTCGCCCACCGAGGTGTTGCGGGTCGAGAACCCACCGGTAGCGAGCGTGGTGAAGGAGTGACAGAGGGCGTCGAAGCCGGTCAGCCCCGCGAGCCGCAGCGCCACCCACTCGGCGGCGGTAAAGCCAACGTACACCATCCACAGCGTGCGCGCCGTGGTGGCCAGCCGTGGCTGGACCTTGTCGGCCACCGGTCCGGGGACCTCGGCCTTGAAGAGCTGCATGCCGCCGATGCCGAGCAGTGGCAGGATCGCGATCGTGAAGAGGATGATCCCCATGCCACCGAGCCACTGGCTCATCGCCCGCCACAGCAGCAGCGAACGCGGGATCGCCGTCACATCGGCGATCACCGTCGATCCGGTGGTCGTGAAACCGGAAATCGACTCGAAGAGTGCGTCGACGACGCCGAGAGATCCCGCCAGCACGTACGGCAGGGCCCCGATCAGGGACACCACGATCCAAGCCCCGCCCACCACCAGGAAGCCCTCGCGAGCGCGGATGCGGCGGTCGGCCGGAGGCCGCGTCACCACCAGCAGCGCCCCCAACAGCCCGGCAGCGGCCATTGTCGACACCCACGGGTCGAGTGCCTCGCCGAAGATCAGGCTCGCCGTCAGCGGCACGGCCAGGAAACCGCAGTCCAGCAGCAGCAGCCAACCCACGAGGTAGACAACGAGGCGGAGGTTCATCGTCCCACCTCGGGCTCAGGCCTCGAGAAAGTCGTCGAGCAGCTTCGCCTTGTCGGTGCTCGCGGCCACGATGACCTGGTCACCGGGATTGACGGCGTCGCTGCCGGACGGGATGAAGATCCGCTCACCGCGCCGGGCCGCTATCAGGAGCATGCCGCGGGGCAGGCCGAGCTCGGACAGCGGCGTGCCGACCAGACGGCTTCCCGCCACCGCCTCGATCTCGAAGACCTCCACCGAGTCCTCGAGCAGCGCGGCCACCGACTTGACCTTGCCCTTGCGCGCGAAATGAAGTGCCAGGCTCACCGACAGCAGCCTCGGCGAGATGATCGCGTCGATGCCGAGCTCGCCCACCAGCCCCGACAGCGCGGCGTTGTCGACCAAGGCGAAGGTGTGGGCGGCGCCCATGCGGCCCGCCAGTAGACAGGCGACCACGTTCTCCTCGTGGCGGTCGGTGCAGGCGACGAAGCCCTCCGCCCGGTCGGCGCCCTCCTCGCGCAGCGCCTCGCGGTCGGTGGGGCTGCCGTGGATCACCAGCGTGTCGTCGAGCGCCGCCGCGGCGCGGTCGCAGGCCGGCCGCATCGAGTCGAGCATGGTCACCGGCACGCCCCGATCCTCCAGCTGCCGAGCCAGATCGATGCCGATGCGGGATGCACCCGCAATCATCACCCGCCTCTCCTGCGCGCGGCGCTGCCCGAGGAGCACCAGCACGTTGTCGAGCTCCACCGGATCCATGGCGAAGTAGACCAGGTCGCCGGCACGGATCTCATCGTCGCCCCACGGGACCCGCCAGCGCCCGTCGCGGCGGATCGCCACCACCAGCATCGGCGTTGCCGGGAAGAGCAGCCGCAGGTGTGACAGCAGCAGGCCGGCGAATTCGCTCTCGAGCCTGATGTGGAAGCCCGCGATCAGGATCCGGCCGTCGAAGAAGGAGACCACGTCCACCGCCCCCGGCACCGGCAGCAGCGACAGGATCTTGTCCACCGCGGCCATGTCCGGGTTGATCGCGACGCGCTCGCCTCCCGGCTCGCGGGCGATGCGACGAAAGCCCTCCTCGTGGCCGGGCTCGCGAAGGCGCGCCGCCACCCGCGGCACCTTGAAGATTACGGAGCCCACGAGGGCCACGACCATGTTGGCCTCATCCGAATCGGTGGTTGCGAACACGAGGTCGGCATTCTCGATCCCGGCGTCCATCAGCACCGGGATGGTGGCGCCGTTGCCGAGGATGGTCTGGATGTCGAGATGCTCGTTGAGGTGCTGGATGAGGTCGCGGTTCTGCTCGACGAGAACCACGTCGTTGCCGTCCGCGGCCAACTTCTCGGCGAGCGTCGAGCCGACAAGACCTCCACCGACGATGATGACGCGCATCAGGCGACCAACCGCACGAAGAGAGACTGGACGGTCTCGATGACCATGACGCGCGTAGTGTACACCCGAGTCCGGCAGCGCGATGAGAGCAGCGCGCTGCAGCGGAGTAAACCGTCTACCCGGACTTTTCTGTCAACAAAGTTCCCGGTGTGTGCCCGGCAAACGGCTGCCGGCTCTCACGGCAGTGCTCCGCCTTCGATCCACCTTCGGTAGAGCTCGAGCTCGGCGGGCCGCAACTTCTTGGCCCCGGTCAGCGTCCGCGGCATCCCCTTACCCTCAGGAGCGCGGTGCTGGAGCTTGAGCCACAGGTACGAGGCCTCGAGGTCGCCGGGCTCTACCAGCTTCACGTCCGGGACCTGAATCGAGCGCCTGCCGACCAGCTCCCCGAACCCGACGCCGGGTTCGAGCACGAGCTCGGCCTTGGGATCCTCCGCCTCGTGGCAGGCCAGGCAGTGGGAGATCACGAGCGGCTCGAGGTGCTCGGCGAACGACACTGGGAACGCTTCCGGCACCTCCGGTACCGACGCTCCGCACGCTGTCGCGGCTAGATATGCGGACAACAGCACTATCAGCCGCCCAACCACCTTCGCCGCGGGCCAACCACCGGCCGGCCACGCTCTATTCCAGCGCCGTCGTGGCACTTGGACCGTCGCCGCTCCGATATCATGGAGATGGAGAGTCTGCGGACCGGCCGATCGGTCCAGGGGGTGCACGGTGAGACGACACCAACGAGCTTCCTGTTGCACCGCTGCGATCCTGGTGCTTGCGGCCTCATCCGGGTGGCCACAGACCGCCATCTCGCTCGACACCGTCGAGAAGATGGCTCGCGCCTCGGTCTTCATCCGTGTCGACCGCGTCTTCAAGTACGAGTCCTTCCCGTCCTCCGGCAGTGGGTTCTTCATTCACCCGAACGGCTACATCCTGACCAACTGGCACGTGGTGGCGGACCAGATCGAGGGCCACCTGTGGCAGCGCGAGCGCGAGATCAGCGCCAAGGTCATCGGGTTGACGGCCGTGATCGACAGCGGCCAACCGGGAGAACGCGAGCTCGCCGCTCGGATCGTCGCCCGCGACCGCGAGCGCGACCTCGCCCTGCTCAGGGTCGCGTACCGCCCACGCGACTGGCTCGGTCTCGACGCCATCGAAGACGTCCGGCTCGGCGAGCAGATCTGGAGTGCCGGGTTTCCGTACGGCGACCTGCTGGCAATGGAAAAGCAGGTCAATCAGCAGGACGTGCCAAACCCCGAGGTGTCCCTGACCTCGGGCATGGTGACCTCGCTGCGCCGCAACGCGGCCGGCGTGCTGACCATGATCCAGACCGACGCCGCACTCAACCCTGGCAGCTCGGGCTCGGCCATACTCAACGCCCGCGGAAACCTCGTCGGGGTCGTGGTGGCCGGCATCCAGGGCGGTGAGGGGCTGGGTTTCGGCATCGCGCCCAACCGCATCCGCGACTTCCTCGAAGAACAAGCCGTCCAGATCGACATCCGGCCCGGGGTGGTGCTGTCGCCACCGCAGCCGATCCGGGTCTCGGTGCGGCCGGTGCTGGTGGATCTCGACGCGGCCAGCGGTTCTGTCCGGTTCGACGGCAGCGACATCGAGCCGGCGGAGGTGGCGCTGGCCGCCGGCGAGGGCCGACTCGAAGCCACCGTCGAATTTCCCGACCGGATCTCCGGCCGCAGCCGACCAGCGCGGTACGAGCTAACGGTGTCGCTGTCGGCGAGGATCTCGGGCGAGCGAATGGTGCGGCGCTTCCAATTGGACGCGGTCCCCGAGTCCTTCGAAAAGCTGCACAGCGCCCGCGATCCGGGCGAGATGATGGAGGACCGCAAGGTACTGGCGCACGAGATGTCCATCGAGGACTACAATCGGAGCAAAAGAGTGGCTGGTGGCGGGTCCAACAGGACGCTTGCCGACGTGGCCCGCTCGAAGAAACTCAAGACCGACGAGTCGGGGCGGGTGATCGTCGACAACCGAACCGTCGACGACCTCGGGGGCGTCAGCTACGACGAGAGCCGTTACCGCTCGATCCGTGACGCTTCGCTGCGCGCCCTGCTGCAACGCTACGACCGGCTCAAGGACGAAATCGACGAGTTGACGGAACGGATCCGCGCCATCCGGACCGACTCCCACAACTACCAGTACCGCTCGACGCTGGTCCAACAGTCCGGCGCTCTCGGTCGAGAGAAATCAGAGATTGCGCGCAGCCTCGGCCGGCACAAGGTGCGGTGGTGCGAAGAGCCCGCGGTCTACTTTGTCGCGGACGGCGACACCGAATCGTACCCATGCCGGTACCCTCAATCGGTCTATTGAGTGACCCGGACCGCCGCGGTCGATCAAGCTCTTGGCTGTTGGCTCTCCCGAGAAGGTTCGCCTCACGGGACGAGCACGGAAGACCACACACCTGGGCGCAAACGCCCCATGGCTGACGGCTCAGCGCTCAAAGCCAGGGGCGGCGGGCGGGCCTACTCGACCCGCCGCACCAGCCCGCGGCGGGTGGCGCAATCGATGCGCACGTCGAGGGGCTCGTCCACCCGCACGTGGCGCACGTTGCGGCTCTCCCACACCGCTTCCTGCTGGTCGAGCCAGTCGTAGTCGATCTTCCCACGGCCACCGCCCTCGACCGACATGTAGAGCACCTGGTGGCTCAGCAGGCGGTGGAAGAAGTGGGTGCCGTGGCTGAGGGTGGCAGGCGTGCCGAGCAAGGTGGACTCGACGATGACCCTCGACGCCGAGATCTGCGCCCATTTGACCGGCACCCCGAAGCGCTCGTCGGTGGTGCCCCAGCGGCCGAGCCCGATCAGGATCGCCTTCCTGCCCTCCTCCACCAGCCCGCGGTTGACGGCATCGAGCTCGGAGGCCATCATCCGGGTCAGCCCGCGGTCGAACGACTCGGGTCTCAGGTAGACGATGTCGGTGAGGTCTGAGCGAGCACCCTGGCCGAGGCAGTTGTCCGAGGCGACCACCACCCGGGCGTCTTCGAGTTCGCCCTCCTCCACCGGCGTCCGCTCGGCGGGCGTCAGCATGGGGCGCAGCTGCACCAGCGCGAGCCGCACCGGAAGCCCGTTGTCCGCGCCGAAGTCCACCGCGAGCTCGATCTCCGCCTCGCCGTTGAGCGCGACGCATGACAGCTCCAGAAGCCGCTCCACCACCGGCGTGAACGGGATCGACCGCGACTCCAGCAGCGGCGCGAAGGTCAACGCCCGCGGGCCGTCGCCCGTCAGCCCAGACTGCAGCCGATCCGACTCCGGATCGTAGGTGGAGACGAGGTGGGTGAGCGTTCCGTCCTCCTCGGCATCCCGGAGACCGCAACGCACCAGGCACGAGGTCTCGCGCTGCGGGTCCGGTGGCGGTGGGTCGCCGACGTTGATCGCCCAGAAGCTGTTCTGGGTGAACTTGAGCAGCTCCGCGGTACCCTTGTACGGAGGCGGGGCGGTCGGCCGGTGCGGCGAGTAGCTCCACACGTGCCCGCCGTCGGTGATGGTCTTACCGAGGCCGAGGGCCACCGAAACCACGCCGTCCTCGCGCTTGTTCCCGGGAGTCGGGTAGTGGTTGAAAGACCGCGCCACCGCCGACAGGGTCGGGTAGAAGCGGCCGCCGTGGCGCCGCCCCACCACCTCCTGGATCATGACTGCCATCTTCTCGGCATCGTCAGCGAGACCCGCCGCGCGTCGCGAGATGACCGCACTCGAGAAGAACGGCGAGGCCCACGCCAGCTTGAGGACGCCCGACAGGCGGCGGTATCGCAGACCGTCGTCATCTTCCGAGTTCGGCACGATCTTGGAGGTGAAGATCCCGGCAGCAGCGGCCTCGTCGTCGGCCTCAAGGTGGCTCGAGGGACGGATGAACAAGGGCGACCGCACGACCTGGAGGTAGGCCTTGAGGTCTTCGCGGACGCGCTGCGGCAGCTCGCCGGCCGCGAAGTCGCGGGCGATCCGGCTATCGGGCAGATCCTCACGGAGCACCTTCCAGAGGCCGTTGCGCTCCATGAACTCGGAAAAGACGTCGGTCGCCACCACCACGACCCTGGGCACGAAAACCTTGACACCGTCGAAGCCGGAGGCGTCAAAGCGCCCCAGAACCCGCTCGAGGATGGTTCGCAGGCCGGTCGCCTTGTCGCCGATGTGGCCGACGCCGATGACCGCGAACGAGACGCTGTCGCCGAAGGTCCCGGGGTCGAACCCGGGCACCGCATTCGTGGTTGTGCTGCTCATGGGCGCAGCCTCGCGCGTCCCGCCGCCGCTGTCAAGCATTGATCGCGGGCTCGGGGCTCGAGGCGTTCGTCCACAAATGCCAATTCCGAATCCTGAATTACAAACGGGCGACCATCGCCGCCCAGTGGAAGCCGGCGCATCCGCTGCCCGCGAGGTCGAAGCTCGCCACCTCGCGGGCGCCGAGCCGCCGCTGGAGGTAGGGCGCGGTGTCGGGGATCGTGAACTCGGGCGTGTCGGTTGCGATGATGATCTCGTCCACGTCGGCGGCGGTGAGGCCTGCGTCGTCGAGGGCCACGGCCGCGACCTCGGCCGCCAGGTCGACCGTGCTCTGGTGGTCGGCCGCGATCCGCCGCTCCTTGATCCCGGTG
Source organism: uncultured Thermoanaerobaculia bacterium (assembly GCA_964609835.1). Classification (GTDB taxonomy): domain Bacteria; phylum Acidobacteriota; class Thermoanaerobaculia; order Thermoanaerobaculales; family Sulfomarinibacteraceae; genus Sulfomarinibacter. The sequence continues at coordinate 6,609 of CAZSTH010000040.1, read as the reverse complement.
CAGGAGGTGATCCACTCGTCCGAGGTATCGACGTGCTCGGCCCACTCCTGGTTGGTCATGATCCGGTCCGGCACGTACGCCCCGAGTCGCAGGATGATGCCGATGGGGTGCTCCGTCATCTCGACGCAACCTCCCGCCGAAATGGTAACCGAGAATCGAAATCACTTTCTCGACATCTCCATTTTCGATGGTCAGGCGCCGGGCGCCCGACGATCGAAAATGGAAAAGGAAACGGCCCGGGCAGAACGCCCGGGCCGCGATGTTCAGAGGGTTTTCCGCTGGAATCTAGAACGACCAGCGGATGCCGAGTCGGGCCCGCCAGCGCGAGCGGAAGTCGTCGGTCGAGAAGATGTTGGTGTCGGGGTCGGTGACGACGTTGCGAAGCTCGTAGATCGGCTTGCCGTCGTCGGTGACACCACGGTAGGTGACGGGGCTGACGGTGCCGAAGCTGACGTACCGCACGCGCCCCGACTCGTCGTCGACGAGGTTCCAGAAGTTGAAGATGTCAAAGGTAAGCTGCAGCGACGAGTTCCCGGGGACCGGGATGTTCTGGCGGATCGCGAGGTCGGTCTGGGTCACGTACGGCTGGGAATTCTCGTTGCGCGGAGCGATCCCGCCACGGAACTCGTCGAGCCCCGCGCGGCTGATGTAGCTGTCGAGCTGCTCCCACGTGCCGTTGGTGATGACCACGTCGTCCGCGGTCGCCGGGATGTAGACGAGATCGTTGAACATGTAGGTGTCCTGGTTGATCGAGGGGAAGCTGAAGCCGTAGATGTTGGTGTAGGGGCGGCCGGTCTGGCGGTTCCAGAACACCGACACCACCGTCGACCACCGCGACCGGCGGTTGAGCTCGTAGTTGAGGTTGATGACACCGCGGTGCTCAACCTCGAAGTCGGAGTGCGAGACGCCGACGTTGTTGGGATCGGCCGCCTCGGTGAACTGCCAGTTGGAGACCGCGCGGCTCGAGGTGCCGTCGTTGACCACCAGCGACTCGCCGTAGGCGTAGGAGATCGAGCCCCACAGCGGAAAGTCGGCACTGTACGGTTTCTCGAGCTTGAAGATGTAATTGGTGGCCTCGCCCTCGTCGGTGTTGGTCAGATAGTAGACGCCCGAGAAGGTCGAACTCACCGGCTCGTAGATCGGGCGGCCGTCGAAGGGCAGGAGGTCACCAGTCCGTTGGAGGTTGAGGTTCTTGTAGTCGATCTCGTTGGTCGACTGGGCCCACACGCCCTCGACGGAGGCCACCAGGTTGGACCACGGCAGCTTGTAGTCGAACGCGAGGTTGGCGCGCCACGTCTGCGGAAACTCGAAGTCCGGATCGACAGCGTTGATCTCCTGGGTCGAGGCGCCGCCGATGTCGGTGGGCTGGTCGAACGGATCGGGGTTGAAGGGGATATCGCCGAAGGCCCGGAGAGTGGTCTGGGTGAGACCGGTGCGGCCGTAGTTGTTGGACATCCAGACGTAGGGCACGCGGCCGGTGAAGAGGCCGACCCCGCCGCGCAGCTGCATGGTGGCGTCGCCGCCGATGTCCCAGTTGAAGCCGAGGCGCGGCGACCACAGAAGGTTGCCGTCGGGCACCTGACTGGTGTCGATGCCGTAGGTGTCGAAGGCGAGCTGGTTGGAGCCCGGCTCGTCGGGGAAGAACGGCACGTCGAGGCGCAGACCGAAGATCAGGGTCAGGTTCGAGCGCGCGCGCCAGGTGTCGCCGGCATACAGCCCGAGCTGGTAGGCGTCGAAGGTATCGCTCGGGTTGGCCGGGTCGTTGGCGAACGTGTAGTCGAAACGGTTTGCGGTGCCGGCGTAGTAGGCATCGAGATCATCGAACTGATACGACCCGAAACCGTTCTGGATGAAAAGGTTGTCGAAGGAGTAGAACTCGTTGTGGGTGCCGATGACGATCTCGTGGTCGCCGGCGAAGAAGGTGAGGTCATTGTTGAGCTCGACGATGTCCTGGTCGAGGCCGTTGAAGGTGGAAAACTGCTCGGTGCCGGCCTGCCAGCTGTTGAAGTCGCCGTCCACGTTGTTGATCTGGAGGTGGGGGAAGGGCGCGGTGACGCCGGTGCGCGGGCCGCGAATGGTCTGGAAGGTGAAGCGCAGCTCGTTGAAAACGCTGTCGCTGAAGACCGCGTTCCACTGCGTCACGAAGGAGTTGGTCTCGATTGCGATGTCGTAGGCCTCGCTCGGCCACTCGTAGGAGTCGTCGTCCGGCCGGTTGATGATGTTCTGGCCGTCGACGAAGTTGTAGCGCGCGAGCAGGGTGTTGCTCTCGTTGATGTTCCAGTCGATGCGGGCGAAGATCTTGTCGCTCGGCGTCTCGCGAGTCACCTCTCCGAGCCCGCCCGGGTCGTAGCCGTAGTTGTCGATGGTGAACTGCCGGAACTGCTGGGCCTCGGAGATGAAGTTGCCCCCCTGCCACGCCTGGCCGGTAGAGCCGTCGAGCGACCAACCGGTGGGCGCGTCGCGCTCGTTGTTGGCGTAGTTCACGAAGAAGAAGAGCTTGTCCCTCATGATCGGGCCGCCGAGGCTGAAGCCGTACTCCAACTCCTCGAAGGTCCCGAACTCCGGAAGATCGTCGGGCTCGCCCACCAGGCCGTCGTCGCTGCCGTAGGCGAAGACAGCACCATGGAACTCGTTGGTGCCCGATTTGGTGATGGCGTTCAGGCTGCCGCCGGTGAAGCCGCCCTGGCGGACATCGAAGCTCGAGGTCACGAGCTGCAGTTCCTGCACCGCGTCGAGCTGGATCGGCTGGGTCCCGGTCTGGCCGCCCGGCGTGCCGCTGGCGGCGAGACCGAAGACATCGTTGTTGACCGAGCCGTCGATCTGGATGTTGTTGTAGCGGTTGTTGCGTCCTGAGATCGACAGGATCGTGGCGTCCTCATCCGGCGAGTAGGTGGAAAAGAGCGGATTGGTGCGCGCGAAGTCGAAGAGGTTGCGATCGACGGTCGGCATCGCGTCGAGGGTCGCCTCCGAGACCGAGCTGGCGACGCCCATCTTGGTCGGGCTGATCAGCGGGCTGGACTCGCCGACCACGACAATCTCGCCCTCGGCCGCCTCGATCTGCATGTTGATGATCAGGTTGGTGGTCTCGCCGAGCCGGACGAAGACGTTCGACAGCATCTGCTGCTTGAAGCCCGCCAGGTTCGCCCTCACCTCGTAGGGCCCGCCGACCTTGGCGTTGGGGATCCGAAAGTAGCCTTCGGAGTCGGTCACTGTGCCGTAGGTGTTGCCGGTGGTCAGCAGCTCCGCCTCAACGCGGGTCCCGGGCACCGGGTCGCCATTGGGATCAACCACCGATCCCGAGAGCGCGCCGGTTGTGACGCCCTGGGCGTGCAGCAGCCCCGCCCCGAGAGCGAGACAAGTGAAAAGGACCAAGATCTTCTTCATCGTTCCTCCCATTCCTCAAAAATTCCCGCAGAAAATACCACCGCCCCCGGCGCTTGTGATCGGGTTGCGGTGAGGATCACGTAATGTTTGTGTGAAGCGATTCCCATTCTTGCCACAGCCCCGGCCGCGACGGGCCGCATCTTAACATATGTAAAATATCAAGAACCGTTTCTCCTGTGCGAACCCGTTCTCACATTCCGCCTTCGCTCCGCAATGAACTCGCGGCGCGCCGTGGTGACACCTCGCGGCCTCCCGCGTATGGTTGGCGGCGGAGGCGCACATGGCTGACGACAGCGGCCACTGGGACGCGGAGCTGTTCCGGCGCGAAGGCCACCGCATGGTGGACTGGATCGCCGAGTACCTCGACGGCGGCAACCGGACGCACCCGGTGCTCGCGCGGGTCGAGCCGGGCGACGTGGCGGCACGCCTGCCCGAGGAGATGCCTGCCGCCGCAGAGGACCCCGAAGCGGTGTGGCAGGACTTCCTCGACATCGTGATGCCCGGCGTCACGCACTGGAACCACCCGGGCTTCATGGCCTACTTCTCGATCACCGGCTCCGGACCGGGGGTGCTCGGCGAGATGCTGGCGGCCGCCCTCGACGTCAACGGCATGCTGTGGCGCACCTGCCCGTCGGCCACCGAGCTCGAGCTGAAGGTCCTCGACTGGCTGCGCCGCGGCCTCGAGCTGCCCGGGGACTTCTTCGGCTTCCTCACCGACACCGCCTCGATCTCGTCCCTGCTTGCGCTGGCGGCGGCCCGCGAGCAGGCCGACCCGGAGATTCGCAGGCGCGGCGGCGGTTCGCGCTTCACGGTCTACGCCTCCGACCAGGCCCACTCCTCCATCGCCAAGGGCTGCCTGACCCTCGGTTTCGGGCTCGACGGCTTCCGCGCCGTCCCTCACGACGCCGAGTACCGCATGGACGTCGCCGCCCTGGCCCGCATGGTGGCAGAGGACCGCGCCGCCGGTCTGCGACCGCTGGCGGTCGTGGCCACCGTCGGCACCACCTCGACCACGTCGGTCGACCCGGTGCAGCAGATCGCCGACACGTGCGTAGCCGAGGGGCTGTGGCTCCACGTGGATGCCGCGTACGCGGGCTCGGCCGCGCTGTGCCCCGAGCACCGCTGGTGCCTCGACGGCAGCGAGCGAGCGGACAGCTTCGTCTTCAACCCCCACAAGTGGCTGTTCACGCCGATCGACGCGTCGGCGCTCTACACCCGCCACCCCGAGATCTTCCGCCGCGCGTTCTCGCTGGTGCCCGAGTACCTGACGACGCCTGTCCAGGGCCGGGTGGTGGACCTGATGGACTATGGCGTGCAGCTCGGCCGGCGGTTCCGCGCGCTCAAGCTGTGGTGGGTCCTGCGCTGCTTCGGCCTCGAGGGCATTCGGGAGCGGATCCGGCACCACGTGCGGATGGCGGCCGACTTCGCCGCCTGGGTCGATCAGGCGCCCGGCTTCGAGCGAATGGCGCCGCACCCGTTCTCGGTGGTGTGCTTCCGCGCCCTTCCGGCGAGCGTCGACGGCGACGCGCTCGACGCCTTCAACATGGAGCTGATGGAGCACGTGAACGCATCCGGTGAAATCTACCTCTCGCACACCAGGCTCGACGGCCGGGTGTCGCTGCGAATCGCCATCGGCAACCTCGCAACCACCGAGTCCGACGTGGAACGCTGCCGGTCGCTTCTCGAGGAGGGCATGCGATGCCTCGCGAACCGCTGAACGCCTCCGGGGGGGTTGCCGGAGCGGTGCGTGCGACGCTGCTGCTCGCCCTCGGGCTCTCGACCCTGGTCGGCCTCAACCTGCTGCAGATCGCGAGCCTGATCGTGCGGCCGCTGTCGCGGGCTGCTTTTCAGAGGATCAACCGCTGGTGCGCCGCCACCTGGTGGGGATGGTGCGTGATCGGCTCGGAAAAGCTCTACAAAGTCGACTTCCACATCACCGGTGACGACGTGCCGATGCGCGAGAACGCGCTGCTGGTGGTCAACCACCAAACGATGTCCGACATCCCGCCGCTGATGAAGCTCGGCAAAACCACGGGGCGCCTCGGCGATATGAAGTACTTCGTCAAGAATGAGCTGAAGTGGTTGCCGGGATTGGGTTGGGGGCTCCAGTTCCTGGATGCCGTATTCATCGACCGCCATTGGGCCCGCGACCGGGACACGATCCGCCGCACCTTCGCGCGGCTGGTGGAAGGCAGAATCCCGGTCTACCTGGTGTCCTTCGTCGAGGGCACCCGGTTGACCGCGGCCAAGCTGGAGTTGGCGAAGGAGTACGCCCGCGAGCACCGGCTGCCGATGCCGCGTCACACCCTGCTGCCCCGGACCAAGGGCTTCGTGGCCTCCATCGAGGGCCTGCGCGGCCACCTCGACGCGGTCTACGACCTGACGCTCGGTTACGACGAGGGGGTCCCCGGTCTCTGGCAGTATCTGCAGGGCCTGGTGACCCGGATCCACCTCCACGTCCGCCGCTTTCCCATCGACGAACTGCCCGAGCAGGCCGACAACCTGAGGGACTGGCTGATCGAGCGGTGGCGGGAAAAGGACGAGATGCTCGAGGGTTTCTACGCGACCGGCTCATTTCCCGCTGACGATCCTGCTCCCGCTCCGGAATAACCGCAGAGACACCGTAGGCAAAAAAAACGAGGCAGAACCGGCTCGCCCGAGGCGAGTCGGCCGTTGGGCGGCGTGGCGGAGACGAGCGTTCACGTCTGGATTCGACACGCTGCCCGACGGCGACACGCGATCGCAGATCGCCTCTCGTTCTGCCGCACGGCGAGCTCGACCGGCGATCCGTCGGAAGGTCGCGACAGGGGCCACCAGATCACCTTTCGAACACCAGGCCCCGGTCTCCGACCTCGAAACTCCCGAGGATTTCGATAACCGTCTAGAGACCTCTTCGTGTCGTGGTGTCTTCGTGGTTCGAGGCCGGGAGTCCGGATGGATGGGTGCGTCCTCTGAGCCCTTCTGTGCCTTTGTGGTTCAGCCGGCGGCCGCCTCGTGCGCTTGTCGAAACAGGCGCCCGGTCCACACCAGCAGCAGCACCGCGAGAGTCAGCAGGGCGGCGCCGGTGGCCTGGTGGGCGGTCGTGATGGTGACCTCCAGCGGGGTCGGGTCTCCCACCACGGCCTCGCCCCGCGTCACCGCCAGCGCCGCGATCCCGAGAGCGACCTGAACGCCGACCACGCCGATGACCAGCTGCCCCAGCCACTGCACCTGGCGGGATCCTAG
>CAZSTH010000039.1:0-30946 GCA_964609835.1 uncultured Thermoanaerobaculia bacterium | reverse complement strand
CGCCGTTCCTCGACCACCTCGATGACGCCGTCGATACGGGGCTCGTCGGTCAGCACCAGGATCTCGCCTCGGGCATCCACCAGCCGGTCGAGGTCGGCGAGCACGCCGCGGCGGCCGAGATCGAGGCAGTACACAGGCTGCCCGTCAAACAAAAAGTGCGGGGCGTACCGCCACCCGTTACCGGTCGCCAGAACCACCGTGCCGCGGTCGATGACGCGCTCCAAGCGCTCCCTCGTTTCGAGGAAGCCATCGCCCTCTGGCACCAGTATCGCCGCCCTCTGTCTCCACGGGGCCGGGACCAGCGCCGCCACCACCAGGGCCACTGCCAGCGCGGCACCGGCGAACCGGGGAACCGGCAGTCGGCGGTGAACCTCGCGCGCGATCCGTGCTCCCAGGTAGGCCATGAAGAGGCCGCCGAGCGGCACCGTCACCGGCAGGAAGCGCCGAGCCGCGAACGGGTAGTACGGAGAATCTCCGCTGCCGAGCAGGAGGTAGAGGCCCAAGACGACGAAGACGAAGGCAGGGACCACCAACCACAGCGCGCGGCGGCGGCACAGATACCAGACGAGGCCCGCCGCCGACCCCCACACGACGAGCCCGCCCTGGAGCGCCGCCAGGTCGCGGAGCGGGCCACCGTCCCGCCCGAACCAGAGCACGAGCAACCCGGCAGCGTACATGCCCCCCAGCAACGGCGGCACCGCTCTCGCCACCCTGTTCCACACCAGCCGCAGAATCAGCACCGCACCGCAGCCGACGAGCACGATCTTGAATCCGGACAGGATCAGCAGCTGCCCGATGTGGTTCTCGAGGTGGGGTGCGGCCAGCAGCCATCCGGTCACGACGGCCGGGGCAAGTACGGCGGAAAAAACAAGCGCCGCGCGGAGGTGGCGCCGTGGCAACATCACCAGCACCAGCACGGCGACGCCGGCGACCGCCCACGCGAAGAACTTGGTGAGCACGGCGACCGCGAGGAGCGCCGACGGCAGCATCGCGTTGCGGACCGTCGGCGTGCGGACGAAGAGCACCATCCAGTACGACCATCCCGCCAACAGCCCCGCAAGAAAGGTCTCGGCGCTCGGGTATCGGAGGAAGACCAGGAACACGGGATTGAGGACGATCGCCGCCAGCCCGGCGACCCGCCAACCCCGACCCACCAGGAGCCGGAGCAGCGCGTCGCTCGCGAGCAGCAGAAGCAGGGCCGCGAAGACATTGGCAGCGAGCACGCCGTGGATCCCGAACCATGGGTAAAAGATCGCGCCCCACACGGCGTACACGGGAAAGAACTGGGGCACCACCGCGTCGTCGCGGACGATGAAACCGGGCGCGATTTCGCGCCAGGGACGGACGTAGGGAGCGGTGCGGACCACCAGCTCCTCCGGCACTCCCGGCGGGACCAGGTCGTCAAGCTGCCAGCTCCAGCGGCCACTGTCGGCGAGATGACGTGCGGCGAGCGTGTACACCCCGGCGTCGCCGGTGGCGTCGTACGGCTCGCCGGCCCCGAGGAGCGCGAACGCCGCCACCGCCAGCCACAGCACGAGCACCAGGAGGTGTCCGGCGAATGTCGGGCGTGGCCGGATGCGGCCCCGCAATCGGGCCAACAGGAGCGGCGCCTCGGCTGCCGCCACCCCCGGGACGCTGAAGAGCCCGACCGACATCAACACCAGCGACAGCAGCGAGGTCACGACAACGCTCGCGAAGATCACGAACGGCAGCTGCAGACGGCGCGGGAGCGAGCCCGGCAGGAGGGCGAACCCGGGCACCAGGAACAGCACCGGCACCAGGGCAGCTGCGAGACCGCCGCTCACGGCCTGTCCGTCCCGGCGAAATGATCGATGGCTGTCATGTCGATTGCCGGCCGACCGGCGCTGTGCGCCGTCGCGCATCCACATAGTACACGCGGCACCGACCGCGGCTGGCACCGCCACCGCTCGTGTGCCAAGATGGCCGCGTGGCCGAGCCCGCACCCTACTCGGTGGTGATCGTCACCTTCCACCACGCGGCGACGCTGCCGGCGTGCCTGGCGAGCGTCGAGGCGCTCACTCCCCGGCCCCTGCGGGTGGTGGTGGTTGACAACGCCTCGAATGACGGCTGCGCAGAGATCGCGAGATCGCATGCCGCCGCGGGTGCGCTGACCCTGGTCGAGGAGCCCTCGAACACCGGCTTCGCGGCAGCCGCCAATCGCGGCATCCGTGCCACCGGGACCCCGTGGGTCCTGCTCCTCAACCCGGACTGCGCGCCGCGGCCCGACATGGCCCGTCACTTGCTGGAGGCCGCGACGCACTCGCCGGCGCCCGACAGGACCGGCGCCGTGGCCCCCAAGCTCCTGCGCGCGGAAGATCCACGGCTCGCGGCGGGCGACATTGTGGACGCCGCCGGCATGGTGGTCACCGCCTCCGGGCGACACCTCGACCGCGGCGGCGGTTGCCGCGACGACGGTCGCTACGACCGTCCGGCCGAGGTCTTCGGCGCCGGCGCCGCGGCCGCGCTCTACCGGCGCGAGGCGCTCGACGACGTCGCCTACCGAGGCGGAGAGATCTTCGCGGAAAGCTTCTTCGCCTACCGCGAGGACGCGGAGCTGGCCTGGCGGCTGCAGTTGCGCGGGTGGTCGTGCCGCTACGAGCCGGCGGCAGTCGGCGCCCACCGGCGCGGCTTCCGCCCCGAGGCGGGGCGCCGCGGCCACGCGGTGATCAACCGCCTGTCGGTCCGCAACCGTTTCCTCCTGCGCTGGCACTGCGCCGATCTCGGCTGGCACCTGCGCTGCCTGCCGTGGTGGCTGCTGCGCGACCTCCTGGTGGTCGCCGCCTGCCTCACCGTCGAGCGCTCGTCCCTGGGGGCTCTGATCGAGCTCTGGAAGCTGCGGGCGGACGCCCGCCGGCGGCGACGCTGGGTGCAGGACCGCCGTACCGTCGATTCGCGACGGATGGCGCACTGGTTTCGTAGACGCGGGGGGGTGCAGGAGGTGGGGACACGGTGAGGCTCGCGATCCTCGGCACGCGCGGGGTGCCCGCGAACTACGGCGGCTTCGAGACCTTCGCGGAGGAGCTCGGCGCCCGCCTCGCCGAGCGCGGCCACGACGTGACGGTCTACGGCCGGCGCGGCTTCATCGACCCTGGCCTCCGCGAGCACCGCGGAATGCGGCTGACGGTGCTGCCATCGATGCGGAGCAAGCACCTCGAGACGGTTTCCAACACCTTCCTGGCCTCGCTCCACGCCGCCCGCAGAGGCTTCGACGCGGTCCTGATGTGCAACGCCGCCAATGCGCCGTTCGTGCGCGTGCTCCAACTCGCCGGGATCCCGGTGGCGCTCAACGTCGACGGGCTCGAGCGCAAGCGCCGGAAGTGGGGGGTCGCGGGCCGCTCCTACTACCGACTCTGCGAGCGGCTGGCCGCCCGCTACCCGGACGCGCTCGTGACCGACGCCGAGGTCATCCGGCGGTACTACCGGCGCGCCTACCGGGCCCCCTCGCACATGATCGCCTACGGTGGCGATCTGGCGCCGCCGGGCGGCACCGACGTGCTCCGGGACCTGGGGCTCGAGGCCGGCCGCTACCTGCTCTACGTGTCCCGCTTCGAGCCCGAGAACAATCCCGACCGGGTCGCCGCGGCCTACTCCAGGGTCAACGGTGATCGGAAGCTGGCGATGGTCGGGGGCGCCCCCTACGCCCGCCGCCTCACCGAGAGGGTCAGGAGCCTCGCGGATCCGAGGGTGCTGCTGCCCGGCCCGATCTACGGCGAGGGCTATCGCCAGCTGCTCTTCAACTGCAGAGTTTACATCCACGCCACCGAGGTCGGCGGCACCCACCCGGCCCTGGTGGAGGCGATGGGCGCCCGCCGCCCGGTCCTGTACTATGACACGCCGGAAAACCGCGAGGTCGCCGGCGAAGCCGGGCGCGGCTTCCGCTTCGAGGGCGACCGCGCGCTCGAGCACGTCCTCGCGAAGATCCTCGAGGATGACGATGCGCTCGGCGAGATGGCCGAGGGTTCGCACCGCCGGGCGCGGGCGGCCTACCGCTGGAACGACGTCGCTGATGCCTACGAGCGGCTGCTGGAGGGCATGTGCTGAAGGAACGGGCCAAGGCCATCGCCTACTGGGTGTGGACCGCCGACCTGCTGCTGACAACCCTCGCCTTCCTGCTGGCGTGGTGGCTGCGCTCCCACCTCGGCCCTGTGCTGCTGCCGTCCCTCTTTCCGACCGAGCTCTACCCCCTCGGCCGGTACCTCGGCCTGCTGCCGCTGGTGCTCGTCATCTGGACGCTGCTGCTGGTGACGCGTGAGGCCTACACCTCCCGCCGCACCGTGGCGCTGGCCTCAGAGGTGTGGCAGGTGGTACAGGTGGTGGCGGCAGGCACCCTGATTCTGGCCGCCGCGGGCTGGCTGCTGCGCCTCGACTTCGTGTCGCGCCCGTTTCTCGTGCTGTTCGCGTTCCTCGACCTCGCATTCCTGGTGGCCGAGAAGGCGGTGCTGAGACTGGCCGCCCGCAGGGTCCGCAGCCGCGGCTACAACTACCGCGTCGCCCTCATCGTCGGCATCAACCCGCGGGCCGAGGAGGTGGCGAGGATGATTCTCGACCGCCCGCACTGGGGCCTCAAGCTGGCCGGCTTCGTGTCCCCCAACGGCGGTCATGGCTCGAGCTTCGCCGGCCTGCCGGTCCTCGGCGGTGCCGACGAGCTGCCCAGGATCCTGCAGGAGCAGGTGGTGGACGAGGTGATTTTCGTGCTGTCGCGGCGGCAACTGGAGGAGTTCGAGGAGAGCTTTCTGCTCTGCGCCGAGCTCGGCATCCGCGCTCGCGTCGCGCTCTACTTCCCCCACATGAAGGCGCGGGTGGTCCTCGAGGAGCTCGAGGGCATCCCGCTTTTGACCTTCACAAACACGCCGGGGGCGCCGTTCCCGCTCTTCGTCAAGCGGCTCGCGGACGTCGCTGTGTCGGCGGTGGGGCTTATGCTGACCGCGCCGCTGCTGCCGGTGATCGCCGCCGCAGTCAAGCTGTCATCGCAGGGGCCGGTGCTCTACTCCCAGCAACGGTGCGGGCTCAACGGCCGCCGCTTCACTCTCCACAAGTTCCGCACCATGTACGTCGGCGCCGATCGCAGGTTGCAGGAGGTGGCCCATCTCAACGAGGTCAACGGCCCGGCGTTCAAGGCTCGTCACGACCCGCGCGTGACCCCGATCGGGCGCATCCTGCGCCGATTGTCACTCGACGAACTGCCGCAGCTCTACAACGTGCTCAAGGGCGACATGTCGCTGGTGGGGCCGCGGCCGCCGCTGCCCAAAGAGGTCGAGCGCTACGAGCGCTGGCAGCGCCGGCGGCTGTCGATGAAGCCCGGGCTGACTGGACTGTGGCAGGTGTCAGGGCGCTCGCGCTTCGACGACTTCAACCGCTGGATCGCCCTCGACCTCGCCTACATCGACCAGTGGTCGCTGTGGCTCGACCTCAAGATCCTGGCCAAGACGGTTCCGGCAGTGCTGTCGGCGCGCGGCGCGGCGTGACCCTGGGATCGCGTCGGGCTACTCGCCCTCGAGCTCCTCGAGCACCTGCGGGCTCATGAAGAGCCGCGGCTGCCAGGGCCCGAAGCGGGAGATGTCGACCCGGGTGATGCGGTTGGCGCCGCTCTCGAGGCCGTCGAGGTTGATGCCCACGGCCAGCACCTGCGACGGGATCTTGACCCCGTCGATCTCGTCGAACTTGAGGTAGCGGTAGCGGACACCCATCGGCTGCACGTCCTGAAACTCCGGCGGGGGCAGAAACTCCATGCCGAGGATCGAGCCATCCGCCTTTTCGAAGACCACACGCCAGGTCGTCGTCAGGACCGGTGACGTGAAAAAGCCCTTCGCGAACGGGATCTGGATCGCCCACGCCTCGCGCCCATCCCAGGTCGTCTCGACGGCGTCCTTCAGCCACACCCCTTCCATCCGCAGGCTGTAGGGAATCAGAAGCGGAAACAGGCTCTGGTTGAGGGTGGTCTTGGCCATCCGAGACGTCTGCGGCCGCTCGTCGAACTCGCCATTGACGGTGGACCAGCCGATGGCGCCGTGGCGCGCCACCACCACATCGCCATCGAGCTCCATGCGCAGACTAGTGAAATCGGCGGAGTCGATGATCAGCGTGTAGGAGTTGGTGGACGAGGTGCCGTCATTGCGCACCTGCTCCTCGGAGACCTCCAGCTTCAACACGCCAAGCTCCGAGAAGCCGTCGCCGCCGAGGGCGGCGATCGCTCGCGTGGCGAGCTCGTCCGGGGTGGGAAGCTCGTCGGCCCCCGCCGGTGCGGACGACATCAGACCGGCCAGAACCAGCAGCGCGATGGTGCGAAAACTCATGCAGTGCTCCTTCGAAGGCGTCAAAGTGGCAGCGCTCGATGCCGCCGGAAGAGTATAGAGCAACGAACGTGCCACAAAAACCGGGGGCGGAATCCGCCCCCGGTCGTGGCCGCGTCGTTCGCGCTAGCGCGCCGCGCCGATCACCTTGCGCTGCGCGGGAATGAAGATCGAGTCCTGGGTCCGGTTGTCGATCTCGGTGGCGAAGACCGCCAGGCCCCCGCCATCGGTCACCTCGATCCTGATCGAGCCCGCCATCGACACCTCGTCGAGGCCGAGCTTCTTGAAGATGTCCCACTGACGGTAGACGCCCGGCGGGATCGTCACCTGCCACGGCTCGGCGGCGAGCGAGCCGTCGAGATCGTAGATCGAGATCGTGACCGCCGCCCACTGCTCTTCATCGGAGTTGAGGATGCCGAGGTTGGTGCGGAAGCCCACCACCAGACTCTCGGAGCTGGAGACTCCCGCGATGTAGCCGGTGTCGCCCGGGTAGAGCAGGTCGCTGGCGGTGAACGGCCGCAGATTGAGGCCGAAGGTGCCGCCGGCGGGGTCGATGTTGTAGGTGCGGGCCGCCACCTGCGGAGCGGGGCTGCCGTCGGCGCCGGTCACCACCAGGTAGCCGCGGGTCTCCTCGAGGCCAAGGGCATCTCCCACCACGTCCGGGTAGGACAGGGTGCGGTGGGGGTTGAGCGGCGGCCACACGAAGCCGAAGGCCTCGGCGGGGTCGTCGCCCACCACGAAGGTGGCCTCGCCGGCCGTCCACTCCTCGGTCGGGTTGTGAATCCAGACGTCGGTCAGCCACCTCGAGTCGTTGAGCCCCTCCTGGTTGGCGACGCCCACCAGCCACAACCGGTTGTCCTCGGTGTAGGAGGACATGTACAGCACCGAGTCGCCGGTGATGTTGTCGACCACCGTGGCGAAGGCCTGGACGTCGACGCCGGTGACGTCGATCCGCACCGAGAACGGGTTGACCTCGCCCTCGACCTCGAGCCACGACGCGACGTCGTTGATTTGCGTGGTGCTGTGGCCGGGCACCCGGACCGCACGCGAGTCGCTGACGACGGCGCCGGTGCGGTCGTACATGAACAGGCCGACCCAGGCGTCGTCGTCACCGAAGTTGACCAACCGGATGTTGGTCCGGTAGTCGCGATCGCTGATCAGCCCTGTGAGATCGAGCACACCGCCGGGCGACCGCTTGACGGGCAGCGCCGGCACGAAGAGGCCGAGCGAGCCGTTCGGGGTGTCGTTGAAGGTCCGTGACACGGACAGCACCTTGCAGCCGGAGTCGCTCTGCGACTCGATGCGAACCGAGCCCGAGATCTCGTCGTCGGCGAGGCCCGGGATCGCGTCGGTGATGTCGGCGAAGATCCGGGTCTCGTCCGCCGCCAGCTGGAACGCGCGGAAGACCAACACCGTGTCGGTGTTCCTGGTGTCCTCGGGCTCGTACTCGATGCGCACGTCGAGCGGCTCACCGCACGGGTTGTGGAAGCGGAAGTCGGACTCCCACTGGGTCTCGTTGGCCCCGGCGACGCTGACCGCGGCGCCGACCACGAAGTCCGAGACCGGCGCCTCGACGACCTCGAGGTTCTGCCAGTGCCGCGACGACCCGGCGCAGTTGGAGGCCTCGAGCTCGACGCGGTAGGTGCCGGCCTGCTCGAAGATGAAGCTGAAGTCCCGCGAGGACGCGGTTTCGATCGTCTCGAGCTCACCGCCCTCGAGGACCCTTTGCACCGTCCACAGCCACGCCGTGGGATCAGTGTCGATCTCGGGCGCCGGCGCGTCCTGGCGGACGGTGTGGGTCCGGTTCTCGACCCGGACGTAGCCGGTGCGCGAGCTGGCGCCGCCGTGCGCCGCCACCTCGTACCTCACGGTTCCCGTTCCGACTCCCGACTCGGAGCCTGCAACGAGGTCGATCCAGACGTTGTCGGTGGTGGCCGTCCATTCGCACTCCGCGCCGGTGGTGACTACGAACTCACCCTGTCCGCCGGTCGCGTTGAAGTTCAAGGTGGTGGGCGAGAGCGGGTAGCTGCAGTCGTCGCCGCCACCGCCGCCACCGCCGCCATCGCAGGAGCCGACCGGGGCGACGCTGACCGTGACCGGCCCGGCGCTGTCGGTGCCGCCGCCGGCGTACTCGATGTCGACGCTGACGGTCTTGTCGCCGCCAGAGGCAAACCTGAAAGCGCGCCCCTTGCAGTCGTCCCAGAGTCCCGGAATGCAGACCTGGACGGCGGCGTCGCTGCCGCAGCCGTCCTCGCCAAAGCGCCAGGTCGTCTTGGAGAGCTCACCGCCGAGGCCGGTGAGGTTGAAGGTCACGTCCTCGCCGATTTCGGGCGCGGTCGGCGACCAGCCGAGGCCCGCGGCCTTCGCCGACAGCTTGGCCGAAGCGTCCACGAAGCGCACCACCTCGCCCGTGAAGACCGGCCCCTCGATGCGCTCGAAATCGGCATCGGGGGCTCCGTCCTTGAGGCAGCACTCGCCGCTGCCCTGCACCGTCGGGTGACGGGTCTTGGTGCGGCCGTCGGCGAGCCGCATGGTCACCGACTTCTCGCCGCCGGAGGCGAAGGCCCACTCGACCTGGTTACAGACGCCGGCGGGTAGGAACAGGCAGTTGATCTGCGAGGTGTCGCCGCCGCAGGCCGGCTCGCCGAAGCTCCAGGAGTCAACGACCAAGGAATCATCGGCGGTGAAGGTGACCGTCTCGCCGATCAGCGGGAAGCGTTCCGACATCTCGAAGCTGACCGGGACATCGGGCGCAGCCTGCGTGATCCGATGGAACTCGCCGCGCACCGCGATGGAGCCGGAGCGTTGCGGCCCCGTGTTCACGGCAACCCTGAACTGCACCGAGCCGCCGTCGGCGTCGCTGCCGCCCGAGGTGATCGTGATCCAGTCGGCGCTCGGCACTGCGGTCCACGAGCAGCCGGGGTCCGTGAACACCGTGAAGGAGCCGAGCCCGCCATCCGCGGAGTACTCGGCGCTCGAGCTGCTGAGGTTGTAGGAGCAGCCGCCACCGCCACCGCCGCCGCCGCCGCCGTCGTCACAGCTGCCGCTCGAGCCGACCGTCACCGTACGCTCGGCGGCCGGCCGGGCATCGACGTAGTCGACGCCGTCGATCTCGATCGTCAGCTCCACCTCCTTGGCGCCTGACGACGCGTAGCGGTAGGAGACCGCCTTGCAGTCATCGAACAGCGCCGGCGTGCACTCGATGGTCGAGCTGCCCTCGCAGCCGGCGCCGCCCATCCGCCACTCGACGCTGTCCACGTCGCGGTCGACACCCTGGATCGTGAACACCAGGTCGTCACCGATATCGGGACTCAACGGCGACCATGTGATCACCGGCTGGATCGCGCCGTTGCCGACGCCGACCACCTTGGTCACCGAGTCGTCCTCGCCCTGGTCGTTGGCGACCTCCAGGGTCACCTGCCAGGCGCCCCACTCGAGAGTGTTGGAAGGGATCACGCACGTCGACTGATTGCCGCAGGAGGGGTACTCGGTGGCCGAAATCCCTTCGGCCTGCCGGTTGGTGGGGCCGTACACCGTCCACGTCCAGCTCGTGATGTTGCCGCGTGACGGCGTTCCGTTGAGGGTGATCTGCTGGGTGTTGAGCGGGTTCGACGGCGTCACCGTGAAGTCCGCCGCCACCGAGCTGACGTTGAAGTCGTCGACCACGACCCTGGCCTCATAGAGCCCGTCGTCGTCGGGATCGTCCTCGCCGCCGGCGCCGTGGGCGTAGTGCACCGTGAGCGTGAACGCCCACACCCCGGAGGCGCCGAGGTCGGCCTGCACGATCTGTCCGTTGTCCGTGTACGGCGCCGCGTCCGGCGGGTCGATGGTCCACTGGTAGCCGTTCGCCGCCGGCGTGCCCTCCGCCGAGGCGGTAAGGGTCACCCGATCGCCGACGATCGCAGCCTCCGGGTTGATGGTGAACTCCGCCTGCGGCCGCCGGTCGATGACGATCGGCGCGCTGGAGGCCGCCCGGTCCGGCGGCAGGTCGTCGCTCTCGACCTCGATGTGGGCGGTGTAGGTCACGTCCTCGGGCACGTCAATCGGGACCGTGAACGGAAGCTGGTGGGGGTTGCCGGCGGACGGCGTCCGGGTGCCGGCCACCAGGCTGCCATCGTCGGCCTCCACCCACAGCGCCCAGCGGTCGTACGAGCCGGCGGTGTTGTCCTGGAGGGTGACCTGACCACCCGGAAAGACCTGGCTCGGGCCCACCGCCACGTCGGCCACCGCCGCCACCGGCCCCATGCAGCCCGACAGGTCGAAGACCTGGTGCACCGCGTAGCGGCTGAGGTAGAGGGCCGAACCATCAGGAGCCAGCGCGCCGCCGGTGTCCAATACGCAGTCCATGAAATCGTTGTGGGGCTCCTCGAGATCGGCCCAGAAGCCGTTGCTCATCGGCTCGGGGCCGGTCACCGGGTCCACGAGGTAGGTCTGGCTGGAGTTGGTGAAGCCGAGCCGTGCGGTCCACAGCACGAGCGGGCTCGCGGCGCTGGCCGAACCCAGGGAGACGGCGCCGGCGTTGACGCCTTCCATCGTCCACGAGCTCTTGAGCACCGGTTGCGCTGGATTCTGCACGTCCCAGAAGGTCACGCGATTGTTGCGAAAGTCAGCGGAGACCGCGAGCTTGTGGTGGGGGTCGATGTCGAGGGCGTCGTTGATGGACACCATGCCCGGGGGCGTCCCCACGTGCTCGAGCCGCAGCTGGTGCCCGGTTCCGGAGGCCTTGAAGATCACCGTCTGATCGCCGAAGATCCCTGTGCCGAGGAACACGTGGGTGCCGCCGTTCGGCGACCAGTACCCCCGACCGCCGCTCGTGGTGACCGGTTGGCCGCCGACCTCCAGGCACTGCAGCAACGTGTAGTCGTTGACGCCGTCGACGGCATACAGCCCGGAGCCGGAGCAGCCGCCGAGGCGCGCCGCGACCAGGTAGTGCTGGCCGCCGTCACGGAAGACCATACTGCCGAGCTTGAGCACACCGTTGCTCGAGTGCCCCGAGAAATTGGGGAAGGCCCCCGAGCCGAGATCAACCAGCACCGTGCTTGCGACCTTGTGCTCGATGACCGCGAAACGGCAGCCGTCACAGACGTCGAAATCCATCAGATCGTAGTCGGAGTCGCCGGCCGTGCCGTACAGGGGGTAGAGATTGAAGTCGTCGATCTTGCGGGGGCCGCTGGCGTAGTCGCCGGTGATCTCGTAGATCGCCAGCGTGTTTCCTCGGTTGAGGGCGAGGTACTCGCCGCTGCCGAAAGCGAAGGTCTCGGCTCCGAAGGCACGGTCGCGCTGCGGGCTTGCCACGCACCATTTGTCTCGGTCGTAGTTGAGATAGGTCAGCAGCACACTTGTGAAGTTCTGGCAGTAACTCTGTGCCAGGGCGGGCGAGGGAGCGAGCACGGCCGCCGCCAGCGCCACGATACTAACCGCCCGCAGAGTCGCTGCAGCGGTGGATTTCGTCGAGCCCAACATGCGTACCTCCAGATGGGAAAATACCTCATGAGGGGCGCGTGTGTCAATCCTAAGGACGCCCGTAGACCTTTTTTTTTGAATTACTTAGGCGGAACGAGACGGCGGGTGACCGGAGTCACTCCGGGACCCATTCCCGGTTCCGGCATTCTCGCGCTTTCGTGCTTTGGCGATATATTTCACTTCAATCATCTTGCTGCCGGAATCGACAAAAAAGGGCGGCCCGAAGGCCGCCTCGTTGATTGACGAATCCGGGTGGCTTATTCGGCCGGGCCCGGCAGGAACTGACCGATCGCCAGCTGCGGAAGCACCTGGTTCTGGTCGCAGTTGAAGTTGGCCATGACGGCGCCGGTGAGGGCCGCGGTGTAGTCACCGAAGCCGGAGTAGCGGGCGCCGACCCAGGTCTGGTACCAGTCGCCCACGGGGTCGCCGGTGGGACTGATCGGGCCGTTGTTCGAGCCAGGCCACACGAAGAGCAGCCAGCCGAAGTACTCCTGGTCAGGATCCTGACGCACGATGAAGAACTGGCTGATGTCGACCTCTTGGGTCTCGAGCGGCAGCAGGTTCGGAATCGGGCGGATCGGGTCCTCGGTCCCGGACCACGGGTCCTCGTCGGAGGTCACGGAGTTGACGTTCTCGTCCTCGTCCCATGCGTAGTAGGTGTAGGGCACGCACGCCGAGGCGTAGAGGTCACTCGGGTTGAGGGTCGTGATGTTGCCCCAGTTCGGGACCGGCACCGTCGTCGCGAGGTCGGCCACCGTGCGGTTCAGCGAGGAAGCCTTGAACGCACGGATCCAGGTGTTGATGCCCGCGGCCTCGACCAGCTGATAACGAATGGCCCACGCCGACGGCAGCGGCTCGCGGCCGTCATAACCGGTGGTGTTGAGGGCGGTGTAGCGCGAGTAGAAGGTCGGCACCTGGCCGGCGAACGGATAGTCCGCCTCGAGAATCGACTCGAGGTGGATCGCCTGGTCCGCCTCGGAGAAGCGGGTGTCGGCCGCCAGCCAGATCGTGTCGCCGATCAGCACGTTGTCGTCGAGCACGCCGTCCGTCGTCGTACGGTCGGAGGCGAAGTAGGCGAGCGCCTGGGCGTCCGGCAGGTCCTTGTTGCAGGCTGCCACGACGTCGGCGGTCACGTACATCCACACCGGGCCGCTGTCGCGGGTGATGAACCACGTGTCGTTGTCGAAGTTGAACACGTCGTCGTCGCAGTCGAGGTACTCCTTGTCAGCCGTCTGGCTGGCCTTGAGGTAGCCCTCGAAGACGTTGAGGGTGTTCTGCGGGATCGGGGCGATGTAGTTGATCGGCGACGAGATCCAGGTCACCGGGTTGCAGTCGAGGGTCAGCGGGCCGGTCGGCTGCGGATCCGGCAGCGTGAGGCCGGCCGGCGCCACCGGCTGCAGGTCGTTGTGGGTCGACCACGGGCCCCAGTCCAGCGGCGTGCCGCCGGAGTTGTCGATGCAGGGGGCGCCGACACCGTCGCACCAGATGTTCTCCTTGCGGCCGGTGGCCGCATCCTCGGTCGGCAGCAGGCCGAGGCCGAAGATGTCGCGGATGTTGATCCGGGTGACGTCGTAGCCGGTCATGGTCAGGTTGAAGTCGATGACGGCCACCGAGTAGTCCGACCACACCGTGATGTGGACGATCTGCGCCTCGGACGAGACGTTGGTGATCGCGATCTGGGTGGTCTGGCCTTCGAAGCCGCCCTCGTAGTCGTAGGCGACGAACGGGAACAGCAGCGTGGCCGCCGGCACCGCGTCGAACGAGCAGTAGTTGGCGTAGGCGGTGCTACTCAGCCCGAGGGCGAATACCCCGACCGCCGCCATGATCAGAAACCTCTTCATACTTTGCTCCTTCCATTCCTCATCAATTTCGCACTCGAAACTCTTGGTACGGATGCGGCCGCGAGCGGCCCACATGCGGTCTTCCTTGCCTCCGATGTTCCGCATCACCTCCCGCAAAAAATTTCAAATGAACGACTAAACCTCAGAATATGTCATCACAGCATAAAATGTAGCACCGCGTTCGAACCCTGTCAACATCGCTGCGCCCACGAACATCCTTTTGATGATCCCACCGCCTGCCCTCCAAGTCAAGCACCGACAGCGTGATCGGGCATTCGACGGCGGAGCGGCCACCGCACACCAGGCTCCGCGCCGAGGCGCTCACTCGCCCCCGATCGGGCGCGACAGCCACACGCCGACGCCGCCGGCGTGACTTCCCGCCGGCACCATGCCGGCGATGATGTCGTCGCGGCCGTCGCCGTCGAGATCGTGCAGCCGGATGTCGTAGGCAGCGCCGGTCTCCAGCAGGTTGTCCGCCATCTCCCTGATGAACTCGCCGTCCGGGTTCTGGACGTAGACCTCGAGACCGCCCGTCTTTCGGCCGGCCACGAGATCGGTGTAGCCATCGCCGTTGACGTCGCCGAGCGCGAGGCGGAAGAAAACCCCGGCGCGCTCCTCATCGATCATCACCGGGACTCCGTCACGCCATCCCTGCTCGCGGAACGCGAAGGGGTAGGCGATGAGGCCGTTGCGCATCCGGGTCTTGTTCTGAATCACCCGGAACTGGGCGAAGGTCGCAAAAATCTCTCCGTCGGACGCCTCCACGTCGTAGTGGTAGGCGCCGGAGAGGACGCCGCTGTACGGCGCCGCCTTCCACGTCCGTCCGGTTTGGTTGAGGTAGGCCAGCCGCCGCTCGCCGACGGTGTTCGAAGACAGCACCAGATCGGTGCGGCCGTCGCCGTCGACGTCCGCGGTGCGCAGCACGTCGGCGATCGTGTTCGTGGCCAGCCCGCCGCTGACCACCGTCCAGCCGCCAGCCTCCCGGTACAGCACCCAGAGCGTGGGGGCCTGGTCGATCTGGTCGTTCGTGCGCAGGTCGTAGTCGATCTCCGCCGCGAACGCGAGGTCGGTGCGGCCGTCGCCGTCGAAGTCCTCAGCGACCACCGCCCTCGAGGTCACGCGCGGATCCGGCGACGGCAGCTGCTCGACCCGCACGAACTTGCCTTGGCCGTCGCCGTAGAGCAGGTACTGGGCGCCGAAGTGGACCGCCACCGCGATGTCCTTGTGGCCGTCGCCGTCGAAGTCGCCGGTGGCGATGCCGCCGTAGTCCAGCGGCAGGGAGTCCGGCCAACCAAAGTCCTTCCAGTCGGTGAAGGTGCCGTCGCCGTTGCCGAGCAGAATGGTCAGCAGCGGCGGGTACTGCTTGCGGCGAGGCGGAAAGATGAGGTCCGCGTTGCCGTCGCCGTTCATGTCGTCGACGGTGAAGCCCATTTGCCAGCGGCCGCCGGCCGGAAGGTTGTCGTCGACCATCTCGAAGCGCAGGCTGTTCTGGAACGGCGGCGGCACCAGCTCGGTCCCGAAGTCGAGGAAGTACACGGCGCCCGGCGTCTCGGCCGCCTCGAGCTGGTCGAGGAGCCGCGCCTCCCGGACCTGCCGCTGCGCCCACACCGGGTAGAGCGGCGAGCGGGGATCCTCGGGCGGAATGCCGCGCAGCCACACGTGCTCCTCGTCCTCACGCACGATCTCCATCCGGATCGAGGCGACGATGTGGGGGTAGGCGTACCGGTCGTCGATCTTGACCACGTACTTCTTGTCGAATGGCTTCGGCGTCAGCCAGTCCTGGATGAACTCCGACCACGTCTGGTCCGGCTTGTTCTTCCAATATTCCATCAGCTCCTGCGCCCGCTCCTCGGGCATCCGGCTGGCGTCGGGCTTCTGGGGCAGCGGCAGGTTCTGCGCCGAGCCGACAGCCGCTGCGGCCAGTACCAGGATCAGCACCACAGTCCATCGCATCGCGTTCATCTTCAGTCGCCTCCGTTGTCGTCCCTGTTCGTTCGTTGCTCCGGTCACACGAGATCGGCGATCGAGGCCCGCCACCGGTCGAGAGACGCAGCACCGACCACCAACACCACGACGCCCGTCACCACGACGTAGGCGAAAACGGGAGCCGGCGGTGGGGCCGCGCCGACCAGGCCCGCCCGCAGGATGCCGACCACCGGGGTCAGCGGATTGAACTCGATGGCGGTTCGCACCGCCGCCGTCGGCACCAGCGCGAGAGGATACACGATCGGCGCGGCGTAGAAAACCACCTGCAGCACCAGGCCCATCACCTCCGCCAGGTCGGGCAAGACCGCCCCGAGCAGGCTGACCACCAGGCTCAGGCCTACGATCCACAGCAGGACCACCGCCAGGCCGGCGGCGATCCAGGGCACCCCCGCGACCACCAGGTGGCCCCGCCACAGGCAGTAGAGGACCACGAGGGCCAAGGACACGGCGTGGTGGAGCAGGGTGCCGAAGGCATCTCCCAGCACTAGGACCTCCGCCGGCATCCGCACCCTCTGTACCAGGCTGGCGTGGGTTCGGAACACCCTCGCCGACCGCAGCGCCACGTCGTTGACGGCCAAAAAGGGAACCAGGCCGGTGATCAGGAACACCCCGAAACCCACGTCGGGCATGCGAGCAAGATCGATGCCAAGCCCCGTCACCTTGATCTTCAGGATCGCCGAGAACACCACCATGTAGAGGGCGAACTGGACGGCCGTCGCGACCGGAGTCCACAGCCAGCCGAGGTAGGAGCCCGCGTGGCGGGCGGCGAAGGCTCGCCACGCCAGCTGCCCGAGGAGGTAGCGATGACGCAGCAGCGTGCCGGGCAGGCGGAGGACCGCGGTCAGGCGGTGGGTCATGGGATCGTCTGCAACCGCACCGGGCGACGCGCGGACGCTTCGCACAGCGGCATGATCCGGGCGCCCCGGAGGGTCGAAATCTGTTGACGCGGTTGCTGCAGCAGCATACGATATATAAGGCCCGAGGTCGTGATACGCCCGGCCGGCGCATCCGGATCGTACTACAGGCCGCGGAGGAAGGCCAAGCCAGGTGGCGAATCGGCACCAGATCACATCGCCCCAGGTGGCCGCCATCGGCAGCCGCCTGCGCAAGCTGCGCAAGGAGCGCGGGCTGACGCAGGCCGACCTGGCGCGCCAGATTGGCATCCAGCAGTCCGACCTGTCGCGGATGGAGCAGGGCGAGTACCGGGTCTCCCTCGACAAGCTGTTCCGCATTCTCGGCGTCTTCGATCTCGAGCTCGCCGAGTTCTTCGAACCCGTGCCCACAGCCGAAGGAAGCTCGCCGCAGCCGCTCAGCCGACAGGACATGCAGATCCTGCACATGCTGCGCGAGCTGAGCCCCGACGGCCGCGCCGAGGTCCAGGAGTTTCTCGAGTTCAAGCTCCGCCGCGAGCGCCAGGAGCGGCGCGCGCTGTCCGTGCGGCGGCTCAGGGAGGACGGCTCGTGAGTTCTCGATTCGACGATCTGATGCGCCGGGGAGAGCAGGCGGTCGCCGGCACCGACTTCGAGCAGGCCGCCGCGGTCTTCGCGGAGGCCGAGGAGCTCGCTCGCGCGGAGGGCAGTGTCGAGCTGGCGGACCGCGCCTTCTGCAACCGGTGCTCGGTGCTTGTGGAGCTCGACCGCGGCGCCGACCAGATTCCGAGGCTCAAGGAGATCCTGCTGCGGTCGAAGAACGGCCGCAACCGTTTCCTCGCCGCCTACTGTACGGGAGTGGCATACTTCATCTCTGACGACCTGGAGCGGGCCCACAGCTACGCCCGCCGCGCCACCCGCCTGGCCCGCGACCTCGGTGACGAAAGCCTCGAGCAGCGCAGCCTCAACCTCGTCGGGACTCTCGCCGCCCGCGCCTGCGACTTCGGAGAGGCGGAAGAGGCGTTTCGCCGCTGTCTCGAGGCCCACCGCGGGGCGGAGGGCTACCAGCGGGTGATGGCGGCCCAGATCGAGGACAACCTCGGATACGTGATGATGTGCAGCGACCGTCTCGAGGAGGGCATCCGCCACTGCGAGCGGGCGCGTGCCGCGATGGAGGAGTTCGGGGCCGAGCACTACCTCCACGAGACCCTCCAGGACCTCTGCTACGGCTACGTGCTGGCCGACGAGCTCGGGCGCGCTCAGGAGTGCGGGGAGCGGGCCTTCGAGCTGGCTCTGGAGTGCACCGACGAGCAGGTCGCGAAGAACTGCCTGTTTCTGTTGAGCGAGATCGCGGTGAGACGCGGCGACACCTTCCGGGCGCGCAGGTACCTGCACGAACTCACCGCCTACTACCCGGAGGCCGGCGTGTCGGAGGAGATCATCGACGTCTTCCTCGCCACTGACCTGACCTCCGTGGTGAACCTGAGGGGGTCGCGATGAACGGCCTCAGATCACTTCTGATGGTCGTCATCACGCTCGGCACCGCCGTCGGCGCCGGTGCCGCCGGGCCGATGACGCTGACCCGTGGCGGGGATCTGTACACGGCCGCGGTCCACGACAACCAGATCGTGGTCACGGCTCGACTCGCGGGTGGCGCTGTCAGCGAGCTCGCCATTCCCCAGTCCGAAGCGGCCGTCGAGAGCTCTCTGCAAGTTGGAGTCGACGAGTCGACCGGCACCCTTTACGTGATGTGGCAGAAACGCCGGGACATGGGCGCGAGGCTGCGCCTGGCGGGCCTGGTGGACGGCACCTGGCTCGGACCGTACACGGTCGCCGGATTCTTCGACGGCACCGCCGCCCGCCATCCGACGATGATGGTCTACCGCGCGGTCTCGGCGATCGCCGACGAACCGGACGGCAGCGAGGAGCAGTCCATAACCGAGATCGCGAGCTCCTTCCTGCTAGTCGCCTGGTGGAGCCAGATCGACGAGAACGACCCCGGCATCGGCCGCTACCAGACGATCCCGATCGGCGAGGACGGCGTGCCGCGGGTGCACGAGGAGGAGCCGGTGGACCTCGTCGACCTCCTCCCCTACGGCATCGCCTGCTTCGATCTCGCCCCCGAGGACAACCTGACCCATCCCAAGCTCTTCCGTGATCCTCAGTCAGGCAACCCCCACATCTTCGCGGCCGACCTCTCCAACTGTCTGTTCCAGATCCTCGAGCTGCGACCCGAGGTCATCGAGGACGGCGCCAAGCGCCGGCGTCAGATCATCATTTTGCGCGACGCGTCGATGATCGCGCTGCGGCAGGACCTGCCCCTGTCCCGCAGCAAGCTCGAGGTCGGCAAGGGTCTCAAGATCATCATGCACTGGGATGACGATGCCGATCCGATGCTCCACTTCCTCGAGCTCGACCAGGAGGGCATCTCGGAGCCCAAAAGCCTCGAGCTGGGCGACGATCTCAGCCACGAGCAGGCGGTGGAGCTGATCCGCGACCTGACGAACTGAGCTCGGACGTTCTCGGACTTTCCAGCCCGCCGGAGACGGCGGGCTTTCCTCTCTCCCGATTCCCGAATTTCATTTCGAGTCAGCGACCAACAGGTTCGGGAATCGAGAGCACGACCCGCTCGATCAGCCCCTCGAGCGCCTCTCCATACCCATCCCAGGTCAGGCGCCCGCGGCCGGCGAGTGCGCCCACGGTCAGCGCCGCGAGCCGCTCACGGTCGAGCTCGACGAGGGCACGGGTCAGCGCCGCCGCCGACCCCGGCTCCACGAGCACGCCGTCGACCCGGTGCCGGACGAGCTCGGGCAGGCCCCCTACCGCAGTGCTGAGCACCGGCACTCCGGCGGCGAGGGCAAGCGGAGCCACCGCCGACTGCGATCCGGAGCGATAGGGCAGCACCACCAGATCGGCCGCCGCGAGCAGGACCCGGACCTCCGGTTCGGGCACCCATCGCAGCCTGAGCCGCACCCGGCCCTGGAGGTCCGGGCGGGCGGCACGCGCCGCGAGGGCACGATCGAGACCGCCCCACGGCTCGCCGGCCACCAGCAACAGCCAGTCGCTGTCCGCCGGCAGACCCGCCGCCGCCTCGAGCAGGAGGTCGACGCCCTTGTAGGGCCTGATCAGGCCGAGGAAGAGCGCCACCCTGCGCTCGACTGGGACCTCGAGGGCCGCACGCGCCTCCTCCGCCGACGGCAGCGGGCCGGTGACGGGAAACGGCAGCGGGTGGGAGGCCAGCGGCAGGTTGAAGCCGCTGTGCCCGAGCTCGGCCTCGAGAACCCGGGCGTGAGTGAACAGCCCGTCACAGGCCCGGAGCACGCCACGTGCCGCCAACCGCTGCGGCAGCGAGGCGTCGTGGTCGGCAGGATTGTGGACGATCCCGACCACCGGAGGGCGGGACCCTCGCAGCAGGTACCACCAGAGGCCGGACCACGCCCACGTCCAGTACGGCAGGATCCACGCATCGGCGCGGAACCTCCGAGCCGTCGCCGCGGTCCGCCGCCACGACCATGGGTTGAGTGGATCGAGCACGCGTTTTGCGAACGAGAGTTCCGGGCAGGCGTCCGGATCGCGGTCCGCCGCGCCGGGGAAGAGCCAGCCAGGGTATTGCCGCCGCGGGGTCAGGAAGTGCACGGCGTGGCCGCGGGCCGCGAGGCCGCGTGCCAGCCCGGTGGTGGTGGTCGCGATCCCGCCGCGGTACGGGTGGCCGGGACCTAAAACGACCAGGCGCATCGGCGGCGCTCAGCCGTCGGTCTGACGGTCCCGAAATCGGGCCTCGAGCACCTCGCGCACCGGGTCCGGGACGAGGCCGGCAATGTCGCCGCCGAGCAGCACGACCTCGCGCACCAGCCGTGACGACAGGTACAGGAACTCCTCGTTGGGGGTCAGGAAGACCGTCTCCACCGGCGGGTAGAGGCGGCGGTTCATGAGCGCCATCTGGAACTCGTACTCGAAGTCCGACACCGCACGCATGCCGCGGATGATGATGGTGGCGCCGACCTCCTGCATGAAGTTGACGAGCAGGCCGTCGAACGACCTGACCTCCACCGCGGGGTGACCGCGATAGACCTCCTCCACCATCGCCGCCCGCTCGGCGGTCGAGAACAGGGCGTCCTTTCCGGTGTTCTGCAACACGCCGACGATGACGTTGGCGAAGATCCTGGCCGCGCGGTCGACGATCGCCTTGTGGCCGAGGTGGAAAGGATCGAAGGACCCGGGGTAGACAGCGACGGGAACGTGCGGCTCGACCACACCCGGGATTGTAGCAGCCGCGATCCGGGCTGCGCTGCGCGCGGCCCCGAATCGCGGAAAGAGACTGGAGCGCGGAACTGGTGAGCCCGCCTACTTTTCTGAAGCGCCCGCAGTGGCCCGGTTGTGGTGCCGGTCGACGGCCCGTACGACCACCAGGTGCTCGCCCTCCGCGGCCGTGAACTCGAACCGCTCCTCGCGGCCGTCGAGCAGGCCGTCCGCCGGCGGCAGCGGCTGCCAGCGCCCGCCGTCGCGCGACCACTCCGCGCGCACGACCGGGCTCAGCGCATCAGTCACGGTCACCGTCCACTCACCGCCGTCCCGCTCCAGCTCGATTCGCGGCGGCGTGTTGTCGACCGCGAACCAACCGCTCACCCGGGTCGTCTCCAGCGCCCCCACCGGGTTTCGCGCCGCATCGGTCGCGGTCAGCCTGAATCGGTACCACCCGTCCGGCAGCGCCGTGGTGTCGACCCCGAGCTGATGGCCGGTGATGCGGTCGCGAACCTCGAGGCGGTGACCCTCGCGGTTTTCGACCTCGAGTCGGAATCGCAGCGGATCCTGGTTGCCGTCCTCCGCCTTCCAGCTCACGGTCCGGTATCCTGCGCGGTAGTACTTCTTGCCCTTGGTGGACGCCGCCTTCTTCGCGCTCTCGTCGATCACCGTGAAGATGCCGTCGAGGTTCGGGTGCACCGCCTCGATCACGGGGCCCGAGGTCGGCGGCGACGCCAGGTACACGACGCCGGGTTGCTCCACTGTCAGCTCACCCAGCGCCGGCGGAAGGTTGACCTCCACCACCGCCACCTCGACACGGTCCACCAGCGCCGAGTCCTTCGCCGACAGCTCCAGCTCCCACTGCACGGCACGGGAAGGCGGCAGCCCCACCAGTCCCGAGGCCGCGGGCTTCCACTCGGTCCACGGCAGCCAGGTGGCGTCCGGCGACGTCGAGATGCCGGAGCGGAACCTGATCGAGGCCCCGGGCACCGGCGGCTCGACCCGATACTCACCGAAGCGAACCGGCTGGGAGTACTTCTCGGTCGCCGACCGGAATCGCGCGGGACGCTCGCCGTTGGGCCACATCGTACCGGCGGGGCCCTGAGTCAAAAGGATCGCGCCGCCGTCAACGATCTCGACCACCTGGACTGCGTCCACGGACGCGATCCGCGAGCCGCCGCCGTCGACGAAGCGCCACACCTCGCCCTCGTACCCGGTGCCCACCAGCAGGCCCCCGCCGTCCCACGCCGCCGAGGAGGCGACCTGCTCGACGAAGCGGTGCAGGCTGATGAGGCCACCGGCGGCGGTCAGCTTCAGGACCTCCGACGTCGCCGTCTTGCCGTTCACCTTCGGCAGCTCGAGGTCGGACGCCCCGCCGACCTCGGCCTTCACGGTGACGCTGCCTTCGTTGTCGTCGTCCTTCTGTGTGCCGTTGGACGGCGCCGGGCGCACCGGCTCACCGACCAGGGCCGTCGCCCAGACGCCGCCACCGCCGACGGCCAGGTCGGAGATCTCGGTGAACGGGCTGTCCGCCACCACGCCGACGACGCCGGCGCCGTCCACCGACAGGATCAGGCCCTGCTCGGAGGTCCCCACCAGCAGCCGGTCGCCGTCCACCGCAAGACAGCTCGCATGGACGTCGGGCAGCTCGCGCCAGCGCTCGAGCCCATGTTCACGGAGGCGGTACAGGGTCGCCGGAGGTCCCCCGGCCACCACCACCACGCCGCCGAAGACCGCCACGTCCCACAGTCCTCCGTCGGCGAGACGGCCGGCCTCCGTGAGCTCGCCACCGCGCCAGCGGAAGACGGCGGCCGGGGCGACGGTGGCCACCACCAGCCCGCCGCCGGGCATCGATGCCACCGCCGTGACCTGCTCCGCCGGGATCTCGGCCAGAAGCTGTTTCGAGGACTCGGTGACCCGATAAAGGCGGGCCGGATGGGAGGTGCCAACGACCACGGCGCCGTCCGCTGCCGCCGCCGCCATCACCACCGGCTCCTCGAGCTCGGGGCCCGCGATCCAGCCGGGCACCGGCCGCAGCAGCCCGTCCGCGGTCACCTCCACGTTGTCGCCGCGCCCTCCGAGAAGCTCGGCGGCGGTGTCCACGACCCAGGATCGGGTCTCGACGGCGCCCGCGGCCGGAGCCAGGGCGAAGCCAGCGATCGCGGCGGCCAATATCATGAATCGACGCATCGAACTCCCTCAATCTGTGATCACGGTCAACGAGACGCGCTCAGCCCCGCTGACCACGTACGGCAGGCTGCGCACGGCCCTGTCGACCACACTGTAGGCGGTGGTCTGCAGGTTGGCGCCGAGGGCCGAGCGCAGCGCGTGCACTCGGCTCGGCGGCGCCGACACCTGCCCTCCGGAGACCGCGATTCCGAGATCCCGGCGCTCGAGGAAGGCCACCAGTGACGAGGCCGGCTCGAGCCGTTCGAGTAGCGCCAGCTCCTCCTCGAAGGTGGACGGCCGAACCGGCCGCATCCGCAGATCGTAGACATTCCACGCCGCGCCGTCGGAACCCACCACGTCGAGGCGGCCCGGCGGCGTGCTCTCGGGAACCCGCAGGCTCAGCGCCTGCACCACCTCCGGCCCGCGATGGGGCTGGAGGCGAAACCGCAGCTGAAGCTCTTCACCCGGACGCACCACGCGGCGGTCGGGGACGATCTCGACGATCGACGCCACCCGCAGCTCTTCATGGACATCGAGCCGGACCCGCAAAGACTCCAGGTCGGGCGGCTGGAAGCTCGAGGCCTCGAGGTACGCGAGCACGGCCGCCACGAATGCCGCCGCCTCCAACGGCGCCTGGCCGCCGGCGAAGGACGCGCGAACCTCAGAGGTCCGCCCCTCGTGTTCGAGCGTCAGGCCGAGCGCAATGCTCTGGTCGCCGAGGGTGCGGCCGAGCGCGAGCTGGCTAGCCTGGGTGAGATAGGCGGCCACCAGCGGCAGCAGCACCGGATGGCTGGCGGCCCGAAAGTTGTACTCGTCGTCGTTGACAGCCACCTGCACCGGTACCATCGGTGCCTGACGGCCGAGCTCGCCGACGATGCCCGGGGCGCGGTCGCCGACGAGGGCGCCCACCTGGTCGCCGACCGTGAAGAACTTGAATGAGCTCATCAGGCTGGGCATGACCGCCACCACCTCGGCGCGGGCGAGCGGGACCTCGGTCGAACCGGCGCCGAGGGACGTGTGGCCGAACGCCCACAATCGGTCGCCGCGGACCTCCGTGACAGTGCCGGCGGCCGCAATCATCACGTCGCCGTCGGCCAGCACCCCCGCCACCATGGCCCCGGGCTCGATCGGTGGCCCGACATCGGGTCCGCCGCTTCCGGCCCCGGCCGTCGAGACCCAGCCCATCCTTCGCCAGGCCTCGGCGAGCCACCCCGCCTGCGAGTTCGGGCTGCCCCCGGAAATCGAGACCGCCAGCGGCAACGGCGCGAGATCGGCCGGCGCGACGGGCAGCAGCCATTCGACGAGGGAGCGGCCGAGCTCGCCGCGGGCCGAGGCGGCCAGCATTTCGCGCAGCAACGGACGCCCCGGAAGGGTCGGTCTGGCCGGCAGAGGCGACACCTCGAGCATGCGCTCGAAGGGCGTCACCCCTCCGATCGGCTGTTTCGAGAACGGCCAACCATAGGCAAGCGCGCCCAGCAACCGGCCGTCGATGTAGACCGGCGATCCGCTCATGCCGGCGATGATGCCGGTGTCCCGGAAACGCGGGTCGTCGAGTCGGACGAGAATCAGCTCGCCGCCGGGAATGCCCGAACCGATCGTGCCGAGAATCGTGACCGGAATCTCAACCCGCTCGCCACCGTCCATCTCGGTGATGCACACCCCGCTCGCTCCGGGCACGGCATCCGCGAGTCCGAGGACCTCCGTCCCGGCGGCGACAACGGGAGCCAGCGAGGCGAGCAGCGATGCGGTGAAAAGCAGTCTTTTCATCGGACAGACATTCTACCTGCGCACGTCAAACCCACGTTTTCGTCCGCCGTAATCCCCGGCGACCGGCCACCACAGGCCCGATCCGAACGCCGCTGCGATTGACCGCGGCGTAAAGCTTTGACTACAATCGCTGTTCGGGGAAAATCGATGGCGAAGTCAGTGCTGCCGCACCCATCCATGATCGACAGACTGGTCGAGGTGGCGCGACGCCTGAGGGCGGCGCGGCGGCCTGCCGAGGCCGCCGAAGTCCTCGACGTAACCGCCGCCCTGTCGCCGCACAAGGCGGAGGTTCTGCGGCACGAGGCCGAGCGCCTGCGTGGCGAGGACGGCTTCGAAGACTTCGACCGCGAGTTCAAGCGCCGCAACCTCGAGGCGTCGCACGCACTCGGCATGGCTCACATCTTCGAGACCCGCGGCGAGTTCGGCCGCGCCGTCGACATGATCGATCTCGCCAAGCTGCGCACCCCATTCAACTACCTCGCGTTCGCCGCGGCCGGCTATCTCCACATGCGGCACGGCGACACCGGAACCGCGCTGTCCGAGTTCGTCCAGGCCCGGCGCCTCAACCCTCTCGACTTCCGGCTCGCGGTGGAGACCTCGCGGACTGCGCTCGAAATGGAGGACTTCGACCTCGCGCTGGAGTCGGCGATCGACGCCATGCTGCTCGCGAGCTGGCGCTCGGAACGGGAGCAGCAGCAAGAGCGGCGGCGGGTCGAGTCCCTGGTGCGGCTGTCGCAGAAGGAGCCGGAAGAAATGGAGCGGCTGATCGCCACCCGGATCAACACCCTGCAGAGGGCGTGCGATCACGTCGCTCTCAGCCACGCCAAGATCTTCGCGGGTGTCGATGTCCCGAGCCGCGAGGACCAGCTGGAGGCCGCCGCTGTCAGCGACGACCTCCTCGAGCGGGCCAACGAGCTGCGGCGGATGGACATCTTCCGGCACTTTTCCGACGAGCTCATCATCCCACTCGCCAGGATCATCACCGAGGTGCCGCTGACGGCCGGCTCGACGATCTTCCGCGAGGGGGCGACCGACCGCGACCTCAAGATCGTGCGCGACGGCACGGTCCAGATCACGCGGCTGACTCCGGTCGGGACCCAGGTCCTGGCGACCCTCGGCGAGGGCTCGATCTTCGGCGAGGTGTCCTTCCTCGACAGCCTGCCGCGGTCAGCCAATGCCACCGCGCTCAGCGACGGATCGCTCTTCAGCCTGCCGGCGAAAGGGCTCGACCAGCTGGTGCAGAGCAACCGCGAGGTCGCCGTCAGCCTGCTGTGGGGCTTCTGGCAGACGCTCGCCGACAAGGTGCGGGCCGCCAACGCCCAGATGAGCGAGCTGTTCGGCGCACCCGCCTCCCAGCCGCAGGGCGCTCGCGAGGTCGGCAGCCCCGGCTCGCGGGTCGACGTGGCCGAGGAGACCAAGCTCGACATCCTGCGTGAGCAGGGGCTGTCGGCGCAGGAGCTGCGGCTGCTCGCCAAGTACTCGCGCCAGCTCAGCTTTCCGATGAACGCACTGATCTTCTCCGAGGGCGACAGCGGCGACAGCCTGTTCATCGTGGTCGACGGATCGGTGCGCATCTCGAGGGTGGTCCCGGGCATGGGGGAAGAGTGCCTCGCCATTCTCGAGCGCGGCGAGGTCTTCGGCGAGCTGGCGCTGATCGACGACCAGCCGCGTTCGGCGGACGCCCGCGCCCACTCCTCGCAAGCGACCGTGTTTTCGATCTCGAAGTCGCTGCTCGAGGAAGTGCTTTCGATGGACCCGGACGCCGCGGTGCAGTTCCTCGGCCTGCTCTGCCGGCTGCTCTGCCGGCGCCTACGCGCCATGAACGAACGCCTCGTGGCGTGGCGCGTGATGGGCTCGCACGTCTGAAGCGCCCGGTCAGGGCACGGTGACCACCAGCCGCTGGTAGGAGTCCTGGCGAGTGATCTCGTCATACAGCCCGATCGCGATCCGCTGCTGGCCCTCCTCGAGCAACAGCGAGAAGTCGATGCCGAAACGCTGCTGAAGGGCCCGCTGGTAGTCCGCCGCCGCTACACGCACCTCGTGATCCTGGCGTTGGATCTCCGATCTCCGGCCCTTGACATCCTGGGCTCCCACGAAGAGGACCACGCGGCCGACGTAGTCTTCACCGATCTCCAGCAGCGCCACCGAGTCGAGGGGGAACGAGAGGTGCACCGGCACCTGCCACCGGTCACCGGAGACCGCAGCCGCTTCCCCGGTTTCGACCTCGAGCCGCATCGGGTTGTCGTCGATGTCCACCACCAGCGACGTCAGCACGCGGTCCTGCACGCGGCTCTGCCGCGATCTCTCGACGAATCGCTTCCGGTAACGGAGCTCGTACTCGGGGTGTCCGGGCAGCTGCACCTCCACGCGGTGGACGCGGTCGCGGTCCTCGGTCGGCAGCCGGAAGCCGAGCGAGTAGAAATCGAAGAGGTCCGCCGCGATGCGCTGCATCCCGAACGACACATCATTGGTGTTGATGATGGCGACGCCCCCTGTACGCTCAGCCATGTATCGGAGAGAGTCCTTGAGGTTCTTCGATCCCGAGGACGCTGCCACCGGATCGCGCTCGAAGGCGGTGTCGGCGCTCCCCCCTCCGAGCGTGTCGAGACCCTCCGCGTCGATGGTGTAGATGCTGATCTCCTGGGCGTTGGCGGCCGATGCCAGCTCGTGGAACGAGCGAGTCTTGTCGACCGCACTGCGGTGCGACATCAGCGAGTTGTCCTTGAAGACGGCCGCATACTCCTGCATCAGACCCCATCCCGGCGTCATCGGCAGGCCGCTCGAGATGTGGATGATGGCCTTGCGGCCTTCGATTCCGGACATCATCGCCATCACCTGGCGCATCGCGCTGAGCGCGAAGGTCAGGTTGTTGGCTTCCTCCTCCGCGTACAGGAAGATGCGCTGCCGGATCTGCATCGGCCCACTCTGGCCTTCGCTGCCACCGGTCCCGGCCGCCACCTCCTGGATGTCCTCGAGAATCGCCCGACGCTCGTTGTCGCTGGTCACCCTGCCGCCGCTCGTCCGTACCAGGCTGCGCAGCGCCTCGTTGACCTTTCGCGAATCGGTCGTGAAGTCCTGCACGACGTCGAGCGAGCGCTGGTAGCTGACCACCATCATCTGCACCGGCGGCTCGAGGTTCTCGATGACGAAGCTGCGCACCTGGCGCAGCACGCGGTTGCGGTCGAGCGGGCGCAGATTCTCGTTGTCCACGAAGAAGACCACGAAAACGGGCCGCACCTCGGGCGGCAACTCGCGCACCACCTCCTCGGACGCCGTTTCACCCGGCAGCGGCTCCAGCCTGCTCCGCACGTACTCCTTGGACACCATCGCGAAGTTGCTGATCGGAACCTCGTCGCCGTTCTGAAGGAGCCGGAAGTCCTCGCTTGTCAGGCCCGTCGCCGGCTCCCCACCGCTGTCGCGCACGAAGACATCGATGTTGACCACGGTGACCTGGACCTCGTCGGCGAATCCGAGGCCGCCGATCGGCTTTTGGTCGAGGTCCTGGGCTCCGGCGCTCGGGGCCCGGGAACCGCAGATCAGCATGAAGAACACGACCACCATCGTGAGCCGCCGCATGGACACCTCCTGACACCGACGTATGGTACTGCAGCGACCGCGGGCGAGGCCGATCCGGCCTGAAACATGAAAGAAAAGCGCCTCGAGCTCGTGTTGCCTTTAGTGTGAAGTACGAACCGCGATCGGACGATGACATGATTCACCCCCCACCAGACACCCTCGACGTCCCCGACGTCCTGCCGATCTTCCCGCTGCCGCGGGTCGTGCTCCTTCCCGGAGAGGTGCTGCCGCTGCACGTCTTCGAACCACGTTACGTCGCCATGGTCCGCGACGCGGTGGCGACCCACAACGTCATCGGCATGGTCGAGGTGACGCCGGGCCACGAGGACGAGATGCCCGGCTCGCCGCCGGTCCTCGACGTCGGCTGTGTCGGCTTCATCGCGTCTCACGAGGAACTGCCGGACGGGCGCTGCCTGATGTTCCTGCTCGGTGTCGAGCGCTTCAGGATCGACGAGGAGCTCGACGTAGAAACACTCTACCGCCAGGTCAAGGTCCACTACGAGCCGACCGATGAGTCCTCCGATTCGCTGGCCGGGGTTCAGGCGCTGCGCCAAGAGCTCCGGACCCTGCTGCCGGAGCTCGTCGAACTCGATGACGATGCCCGCCGCCAGTTCGTCGAGCACATGGACGAGGTCTCGGACCCCCAGCTGATCGCGCTCGCGAGCCAGATCCTCGAGATCTCGAGCGGGCGCAAGCGGCAGCTGTTGGAGGCCGACACGCTCGCCGAGCGATTCCTGATGGTTTACGAAGACCTCTACCGCCACCTCGACCGCAGCCCCGGAATCGACGACCTCGAACCCGACAAGCTGAACTGACTCGATCGTCAAACCCAGATCTCCACGCTCGAGGGTCACGGCCCTCGAGCGTGGAGACCTGATATTGAGTGCTGTTGTATGCTGACTCAGATCCGTCAGGGAGGGACGCGATGCCCGATGGTGACCGTACGACAGATGCCCGCCGCGATCTCGACGGCTGGCGCCGATCCGCGGGGGCCCATCCCTACGCCAACGACCGTTTCATCCGCCGCGTGCTGCACCGCCATGTCGGTGCCCGATGGGGTGAGGTCGATGGGCTGATGCGGGCGGTGGCCGAACGGACGGATGCCGCTTTCGACAAGGCGGTGCGCGAGGCCAATCGGGACGAGAACCTGCCGCGGCTCCGCCGTCACGACGACTTCGGGCGGCGCGTGGAGGAGGTCATCTTCCACCCCGCACACCACGAAGCGGGCCGCGTGTTCTGGTCGAGCGGAGTGCTCGCAGCCCTCGCTCAGCCCGGCAACGAAGTCGTCGCGGGCGGCATCGCCTACCTCCTCGACCAGCACGGCGAGGCCGGCCACGCCTGCCCGGTGGCCTGCACCGCCGGCGCCATCAAGCTCCTCCAGAAGGTGGGCACCGACCAGCAGCGCGAGCGCTACCTCGATGCGCTGCTCAGCTCGGACTACGACCGGCGCCTGCTCGCCTCTCAGTTCGTCACCGAGGTACAGGGGGGCTCCGATGTCGGCGCCAACGAGTGCCGCGCCCGGCCCGACACCGAGCGCACCGGTTGGTACCGGATCAGCGGTGAGAAGTGGTTCTGCTCGGTGGCCGATGCAGGCATGTTCGTCGTCAGCGCGAGGGTCGACGGAGCGCCTTCCGGCACCCAGGGTCTCGGCCTGTTCCTGGTCCCACGCCACATCGACGGCGAAGTCAACAGCTTTCGGCTGCGGCGCCTCAAGTACAAGCTCGGAACCCGTTCGATGCCGACCGGGGAGGTGGAGTTCGAGGGCGCTCTCGGCGAGAGCATCGGCCGCCTCGACCGCGGCTTCAAGAACCTGGTCGCGGTCGTGCTCGACACCTCGCGGGCCCACAACGCGGTGGCGGCCTGCGGTATCATGCGGCGTGCCCTGCTCGAGGCCCACGGCTTCGCGAGCCACCGCGCGGCATTCTCGCAGCGGGTCATCGAATTTCCCGCGGTGCAGGAGATCATCGCCGGCATCAAGCTCCGCACCATGGCCGCCATCAGCACCACCTTTCGTATTCTCGCCCTCACCGACCGCATCGAACGCGGCGACGCGCCCGCGGGAGCCCGCGACGCGCGGCGAATTGCGGTCATGATCAACAAGTACTGGACCTCGATCGCCGCCACCGACTGCGCCAGAGCTGCGATCGAGGTCCTCGGCGGCAACGGGACCATCGAGGACTTCTCGGTCCTGCCGCGGCTGTATCGCGATGCGATCGTGATCGAGAGTTGGGAGGGCACCCACAACACGCTCTGCGCCCAGATTCTGCGGGACTTCCGGACCCGGCAGCTCCACCAGCCGTTCTTCGACCTGCTGCGCAGCGAGATAGAATCGATCGAATCGCCCGAGCTCGAGGATGTCCGCCAGCGGGCCGAGTCTCTGCTCGAGGAAGCCGAGGACCGGGTGCAGCGCATCCTCGCCGAGAAGGAGCTGGCCGCGAACGCCCACATCCGTCCGGTCGTCGACCACCTCTGCCGGCTCACCGACTGGGTGGCGCTCGGCACGCAGCTGAAGTGGGAAAAGACCTGGGGGGTGGACACCGACACCGCCGAGGCACTGGAGCTGTACCGCCTCACTCGCCTCGACCCCGCCGATCCGCAGGACACGCCCAGGCTGATCGATCTCCGCCGGTGGTTGTGCGAGTCGATCTAGCGCGCAGCCGCGATCGGGAACCACGACCGGTGGCCGCGAGCTCTTCAACCGCGTCCGCGGCGTGCTTCGGCG
>CAZSTH010000038.1:0-31169 GCA_964609835.1 uncultured Thermoanaerobaculia bacterium | reverse complement strand
GGTTCGTGCGTTCTCGCGGAGCTTCGCCGCGAGATCGAAGCCGTTGGTGGGCGTCGCGAGCGCCACATCGAGGAGGACGAGGTCGACGTCGTGCTCGGCGAGCACTTGCTCGGCACTCTCGGCCGACGGCGCCTCGAAGGTGATGTAGCCCTCGCGCCGCAGCTTGAAGGAGAGTATGCGCCGGATGTACGGCTCATCGTCCACGATCAGTACGCGGCCCCCCACGTGCGCAGTGTAGGACGCCTGACGCGATCAATCAAGAACCAGCCACGAGTTGAGACAACGATACGTCAGCCTCCCCGGCCAAAGGTCTGGCTGCCGACGGCGGGGAGCAGGGTCGGGTGGATCAGCTCCCACGCCACCAGCAGCAGGTGGAGGGTGCCGAACGCGGAGAGGACACCCCGGACCCACGGTGTGTCGAAGGCGATCCGGACCTGCGTCGGAAGCTGGGCCAGGAGCAGGCCCCACACATCCGACCACGGCAACAGCAGCATGAACAGTCCGACATTGACCAGGTATCCGAGGTAGAGCACGACCAAAAGGAATCGTGAGATCGTCACCGGCACCATCTTATCCGCTTTCTCCTTCTCGAGGCCGCCGGTTCAGGGCCCGCCAGCAGGAGCAGCGAGATCGCCTCGTTTTCCTGATACCTTTGCTCCATGAACATCCTGTGGGCATCCCCGTTGCCGCCGATTCGATCCGGCGTCAGCGACTACGCGATGGAGCTGCTGACCGAGCTCGCCACCGTCGCGCGGGTGCGCGTTCTCGAGCCGCCGGGCTGGCGCCGCCCCGCCGACTGGCCGCTGGCGGGCCTGGTGGAGCTCGTGCCCCCGATCTCGCCTCCTGTCGGCGGCGAGTCGACCCTCGTCCACCTCGGCAACAATCCTCACCACACCTGGGTCCTCGAAAGGCTCACCGACCCGCGGCCGGTCATCGTGCTCCACGACCTGGTCCTCCACCACCTTTTGGTGGAGTGGGCCGCCGGCGGCGCGCCTGAAGGCGAGCTCGCGCGCAAGCTGGAGAGCGCTCACGGGCCACCGGGGGCGGTGCTGGCGAACGCCCGTCGGTTCGGAATCCACGGATCGCGCGACCCGTTTCTGTTTCCCGCACTCGCTGCGTTCGTGAACTCCCACACCGCGGCAGTCGTCGTCCACTCCCGTTGGGGAGAAGAGCGCATTCGGCGGCGGTTTCCCGACCTCGCGTGCACCAGGATCGGCCTCGCGGCGGCCGACCCGGGTGTCGTCGACCGTGCCGCCTCGCGCGAGGCGGCCGGCGTTGCGGGCGGCGAGATCGTGCTGATGCACCTCGGCTTTCTCACCCCCGAGAAGGGCCTCCCCGACATCCTGGCGGGCCTCGCCGCGGCCCGAAGGTGCGGCATCCAGGCGCGGCTGTTGTTGGTCGGAGAAGGGAAGGGCCTGCAGCCGATCCTCGACGTTGCCGCCGAGGTCGGTCTCCGAGACGCCGTCACCGCCACCGGATGGGTCGACCGCGAGCAGTTCCTGCGGATGCCGGCGGCGGCGGACCTCGGCATCGTTCTGAGAACGCCGTCGGCGGGCGAGACCTCGGCGGCCGTGCTTCGGTTTCTGGCCTGCGGGACACCAACCGCAGTGGTCGGCCTGCACCAGTTCCTCGAATGGCCCGAGGAGGCTGCTCCGAGGATCACGCCCGGCCCGACCGCGGCGGCCGACGTGGCACGGGTGCTGGCGGCGGCTGGGGATGAGGGCGCCTGGCGTTGCCGGAGGACGGCGGCCCGTGCCGCCTACGAGGCGGAGCACCGGCCTGCAGAGGCGGCAGCCCGCCTGGTGGAGTTCCTGGAAACGCTCAGTTGACCGCCGCTCGTGCGGCGCGGGCGTTGTCCGCGAGATTCTTGGCACTCAGCGCGGCCTTCGCGCGCTCGAGGTTCGCGGCGATCGAGGCCTGCTGCGGGTCGAGCTCATGGGCTCGGTCGAGGAGCTCGACGGCGTTTTCGAAGCGGTGCTGCGGGTAGACCGCGGCCGCATAGAGGTTGACGGACGCCGGGTCGCTCGGGCGTTCGCGGGCCAGCCGGGAGAGCGTCGCCTCGGCACCTTCGTAGTGCGCCTGCTCCAGCTCCAGGTAGCCCTCGATGATCAGACGGTCGCGGCTGTCGCCGTCCTCGATGGATTGGAACAGGCGGCGGCTCTCCCCGTAGAGCTGGTTGAGCGCCATCGCCAGTGCCAGCGACCGCTGCACGTCGGGCGGTTTGAAATCGGCCTCGACCGCGGACCGCAGGTGACCCAGGGCCTGCTCGTGGAGGCCCTTCGCGAGCAGGGCCTGGCCGAGGCGAGCCTCGATCTGGGGGTCGCCCGGAATCAACTTCCCGGCCGACTCGAGTGCCTCGAGCGCTGCGTCCACGTCGCCCTGCAGCAGCAGCAGCTCGCCCGACGCGAGCTGGACCTCCGGCAGCATGGGGTTCTCCCCGAGGGCCTTCTCGAGGCCCTCGAGTGCGCGGTCGTGGTTGCGGAGGCGGGCCTCGAGCAGGCCCAGCGACGCCCACGCACGGTCGGAGTTGGGATATGCCTCGGTCAGCGCCTTGAAGACGTCGCGCGCGGCCGACCACTCGCCGGTAGCCATGTAGACCTCGCCCAGACGCAGTCTGAGGCCGATGTTGTCGGGCTGCAGTCCGAGGGCGCTCTTGAGCGCGAACTCTGCGTCCTTCCAGCTCGCGGTCTGCATCGCGGCCTCGGCCATCAGCTCGAGCCCGAAGGGATTGTTGGGCGCCCTCGACACCGCCTGGCGCACGGTCTGCAGCGCTGTGGTCGCGTCGCCGGCGTCGAGCAGCCGGTTGGCGCGTAGAATCAGGTCGGCGACCGAGTAGCCGTCCACGAAGCCGAGCCCCTCGGCGCCCGCACCGTGCTGCATGGCGAGGGCGTTCGCCTCATCGTCGCGCCCGAGCAGCCGCAGGACCTGCGCCTTGAGCGGAATCAGCCGGCCGTCCCTGGGATAGGCTGCGAGCAGCCGGTCGATGTCGGCGAGAGCCCCCTCGAGGTCGCTCTCGGACGCGATGCGATCGTTGATGGACGCCACGGTGGCCTCGAGGTCTGGTACCGCGCCGCTTCCGGACGCGGCGTCGAAGTTGCTGCGGCGGGCCCGGTCGAAGAGGTCCATGAAATCCTGCGGGTAGTAGTCGCTGAGCAGGGTCAGGTTCGAATCCTCCATCAGAGCGGCCCGAAACCGCGTCAGAACCTCGCTTTCACGACCGAGGACGAAGAGGTTCCATGCGATCTGGACCTGGATCCTCGCTCGATGGCCGGGATCGTCGGTCTCGGACAGAGCCGTGGTGTAGAGCTCGACGGCGCGGCCGTTCTCACCCTGGCGGTAGGACTCCAGGGCCGCCTGCTCGCTCGGCGTCGAGTCCTGGGCGAGCGCGGAGAGGGGACCTGTGAGGAGCACGACGAGGGCCACGATACGGACGGTGTTGCGAAGGCTCATCATGGCCGTTACTGTAACGCGAAAAAAGCCTGAAGGCCAGAATCTCCGCTCTCGGAGGCAGCGCGGCGACTCAATCCTTCGGCGGAACCGCGACCACGCTCAGGCCCGGGTTCGGGAGCTGAGGAATGTCGATGGTCTTGCGGAACGGCTTGGTGCCGTCCCACCGCACGACCAGCTCGTGGCTGCCGGCGGGCACCCGCTGCCGCACCAGCGGGACCGGGCCGAGGACCTTGCCGTCGAGGTAGGCGACGCCTCCGGGCGGTGACTGGCTCGGCTCCACCAGCACCGATAGCTGGCCGACCTCGAGGGTCAGCGAGATCGTGCCGCCGCCCGGAGCGACGGTGCGGGTCACGGTCCGGGTGGGAAAGTCGGGGAGCGAAATGGTGAAGGTGTGCGGCCCCGGAGTAAGCCGCACCCCGCCGCCGGGGGTGCGGCGGCCGCCGTCGAACGAACGCCCGTCGATGGTGACGACCGACGGAGGGTCGACGATCAGGCGGACCTGGACCGGCGATGGCGTGGCGGTCGGGCTCGGTTCCGGAGTCGCGGTGGGGGTCGAGGTCGGAAACGGGGTCGCGGTGCGCGTCGGCGTCACGGTCGGGGTCGGAGTCGGCGTCGGAATCCAGGGCGCGCCGGCCTCTCCGAAGACCCTGTCCTGGGCGTCCTTCGAAAAATAGAGTGTGGCGCCGGCAGCGATCAGCAGCACCACGAAGGCGATGAAAATGTACAGCGCGGGGCTGCCGCCGCCGCCGTCGTCCTCCGGCTCCGGCGTTCGCTGCAGCCTGGCCCCCTGCGGCGGTGACGGTGGCGCAGGGGAGGTGGGCTGCGACCTCGGGGTGGCGACGCGGGCCGTCGGTGCCTGGCTGTCGTCGACGTGAGGGTCCATGCTCATCATCGCCCGCCGGATCACCCCGGTGGTGAGGTCCTTGGTGCCGCCGGCGTCCGGCGCGGACTCCAGGGCGATGCGGCGGAGGTCTTCGAGCAGCTCCTCGGCGGACTGGTAGCGGTCCTCGGGCTCTTTGGCCATCGTCTTGCGGATCACCGCCTCGAGCTGCGGCGAGCAACGGCCGTTGATCTCGGAAGGCGAGGGGGGCTCCTCGTTGAGGATCTTGTAGAGCACGTTGCTCAGGGTCTCGCTCTCGAACGGCCGGATTCCCGTCACCAGCTCATAGGCGACCACGCCGAGAGCGAAGACATCGGTTCGGGCATCGATGGCCTTGCCCTGGATCTGCTCGGGGGCCAGGTAGCCGGCGGTGCCGAGTGCGATGCCGGTCTGGGTCAGCTTGCTGGCCGCGAGCACCGACTTGGCGATGCCGAAGTCCATGATCTTGACCGTACCGTCCTCGAGGACACGGATGTTCGAGGGCTTGATGTCGCGGTGGACGATCCCCTTCTCGTGCGCGAACGCGAGACCCTCGCAGACCTGAAGGAGGATCGAGACGATGGTGCTCTCGTCAGCGATGACGCCTGCCTTCAGCAGCTCGTCGAGGTCGTAACCGGTGAGGAACTCCTGCACGATGTAGGGGACGTCGCCCTCGGAGCCGTAGTCGAAGACCAGCGTGATGTTGCGGTGGACGAGATTGCCGACGAACTGCGCTTCCTGCTGGAAGCGCTGCCTGACCTCGTCATCCGGGGTGGCGCACATCTTGATCGCCACCTTGCGCTTGATGAAGGGGTCCCATCCCTTGTAGATGACACCGAACCCGCCGACGGCGATCTTCTCGATCACCTCGTACTTGCCGATGGTCTTCGGGCTGTCCTCCATTCCGGTCACTGTAGCCGAACTCCCGTGGTGGCGCTACCTTCCGATGCCCGCTCCCGATGCCCGGGCCGCGGCGGTTGGGGACCGGGGTTCACTCCCCGGCGTGGGCGAGGAAAAAGCTCAGCTCCTCGAGATGGACCTTGAGGTCGACGGTCTTCACCAACACCCCCTCGGGACCGTGGACCCTCACCGGGGCAAAGTTGAGCACGGTCGTCAACCCGGCGGCCACCATCTTGTCGCAGACCGACTGCGCCGCCGCCGCGGGGGTCGTGATGATGCCGATTTCGACGTTGCGCTGGCCGACGATCTCGGCGAGCCGCTCCGAGTCCTCCACCAGCAGTCCGGCGGGAGTGGCGTCGCCGATCCGTGACGAATCGGAATCGAGCACTCCGACCACCAGGAAGTTGCCGCCGGAGAACCCCGAGTAGTGGCACAGCGCGCTGCCGAGGTTGCCGGCGCCGACGATCACCATCCGCCGCTCGCGGTCGAGCCCGAGGATCTCGACGACATACTGGCGAAGCTCGCGGACGTTGTAGCCGACGCCGCGGACCCCGAACTCGCCGAAGTAAGCGAGATCCTTGCGGATCTGGGCCGAGTTGAGGTTGAATCGGTCGGCGAGCTCCTGGCTCGAAACGGTCTGGATTCCGGCGTCCATGAGCTGTCCGACACACCGCAGATAGACCGAGAGCCGGGTGATCGTGAGATCCGAGATGCTGGCGGCGTCGATGTGCCTTTTGTACGCGCTCATGCCCTACCTCAATATTCCTAGGATAGCGCTTTCAGCGGCTGACAGGAGAGCCGTCGGGTAGATTCCGAGGGCGAGCACGCCGAGCGCGGCGGCCGCCGCTGCGACGGTGATCCGCAGCGAACGGGCGAACTTCGGTTCGCGCTTCGGAAGCCGGTTCATGTACAAGACGTAGATGACGCGGAGGTAGTAGAACGCGGACACCAGCGAGTTGAGTACCCCGACCACCGCCAGCCACACGAAACCGTCGTTGACGGCGGCCCGGAAGACCATGAACTTGGCGGTGAAGCCGAGGAACGGCGGCAGCCCGGTGAGAGAAAAGAGGCACGTCGTCAGGGCGAGGGCGGCCACCGGGCGGTTGTAGCCCTGGCCGCGGAGGTCGCTGATCAGGTGGGGACGATCCTCCCGTTCGGAGAACATGGCGACGCAGGCGAACGCGCCCAGGTTCATCAGCGCGTAGGCGGCGAGGTAGAGGAGAACAGCGCTGCCGCCGTCGGCACCAGCCACCAGGATCCCGACCAGTGCGTAGCCCATGTGGGCGATGCCAGAGTAGGCGAGCATCCGCTTGATGTCGCGCTGGACGATCGCGATGACGTTCCCGACGACCTGCGAGGCGACGGCCATGATGCTGATGGCGACGACCCACCGCGGTGAGACGTGGAGGAGATTCATGCCCTCGGCCATTCGCAGGAGAACCACCAGCGCGGCACCCTTCGGAACCACCGACAGGTAGGCGGTCACCGGGGTCGGGCCTCCCTGGTAGACATCCGGCGCCCACGCGTGGCAGGGAACGACCGCCAGCTTGAAGGCGAGCCCGGCGACCACCATCGCGAGCCCGACCCCGAGCAGCGGGTCGAGGCTGCCGGCGGCGGCGACCTGGGAGCCGATGACCCGGAGATCGAGGCTGGCGGCGGAGCCATACAGCAGCGCGATCCCGTAGACCACGAAGGATGAGGCGAACGCGCCGACCACGAAGTACTT
Source organism: uncultured Thermoanaerobaculia bacterium (assembly GCA_964609835.1). Classification (GTDB taxonomy): domain Bacteria; phylum Acidobacteriota; class Thermoanaerobaculia; order Thermoanaerobaculales; family Sulfomarinibacteraceae; genus Sulfomarinibacter. The sequence continues at coordinate 24,234 of CAZSTH010000038.1, read as the reverse complement.
GAGGCCGGCCTCGATGCTGATCTCGGTGCGGCGGAGAGTAGCGTTGAGGACGTAGAGCGGGATCGACAGCAGCTCGAGGCCGAGAAACACCGCCAGCAGGTGGGTGGAGCTCGCCATCACCATCGCCCCGACCGACGACAGCAGGATGAGCGCATAGAACTCGCCGCCGTCGTGGCCGGTGCGGCGAAGGAACGGGCCGGCGATCCAGACCGTCAGCAGCAGGGAAGCCAGGACGTAGAGGTCGACGAACGCCGCCGTGCGGTCGACGACCAGCATGCCAGACCACACCTCGCCCGGCAGATCGAGGCTGATGCGGGCCCACATCGCTGCGACCACCGCGGCCGCGGCGAGCTCTGCACAGGCCTTGCGGATGGTCGGGAGAAAGGCCTCGACGACCAGCAGCAGCCCTGCCGAGGCGGCGAGGATGATCTGCGGCGCCACTGCGATCAGATCGTCGGGGGTGGGGGTGGGCACTGACGCAGCCTCCTTCAGGGTTGCAGGACCAGACGCACCGCCGCCTCCATCGGCGACAGGAAGGTGTCGGGGTGGACGCCGATCCACACGACGAAGACGACCAGCGGAAGCACGACGCAGAGCTCGCGCAGGTTGATGTCCTCGAGCTTCTGGGTCACCGGGCTGTCGAGCGGGCCCCAGAACACCCGCTGCACCATCCACAGCATGTACACCGCACCGAGGATGATGCCGGTGCCGGCAATCGCCACCGCTGCCGGGAACCGCTGCCACGATCCGGCGAGGATCAGGAATTCGCCGACGAAGCCGTTGAGCCCGGGAAGCCCGATTGAGCCGAGGGTGACGACGAGAAAGATCCCAGTGTAGACGGGCATCCGCACCGCGATGCCGCCGAAGTCAGCGATCTCACGGCTGTAGGTCCGCTCGTAGATCATCCCGACGAGCAGGAAGAGCGCACCGGTGGTGAGGCCGTGGTTGACCATCTGCAGGATGGCGCCCTGGGTCGAGGCCTGGGTTCCGGCCGCGAGCCCGAGCACGACGAATCCCATGTGGCTGACGGAGGAGTAGGCGACCAGCTTCTTGATGTCGGGCTGGACCATCGCCACCAGGGCGCCGTAGACGATGCCGACGACCGCCAGCACCACCATCAGCGGCACGAAGGCCTCCCAGGCTTCCGGCAGCAGCGCGCGATTGAACCTGAGCAACCCGTAGGCGCCCATCTTGAGGAGCACGCCCGCGAGGATCACCGAGCCGGTGGTGGGCGCCTCGACGTGGGCATCGGGCAGCCAGGTGTGGAACGGGAAGACCGGCACCTTGATGGCGAAGGCGAGCGCGAAAGCAGCGAACACGAGCAGGCCCGGGGCCAGCACCGACCCGGACGCGGCGAGGCGGGGCGCGGTCTCGAGCAGGTCGAGGTAGTCGTAGCTCCACGCACCGGTCTGCAGATGGTGGAACCACGCAAGGTAGAGCACGCCGACCAGCATCAGGACCGAGCCGACCATGGTGAAGAGGAAGAACTTGACCGCGGCGTAAATCCGCCGCGGACCGCCCCAGACGCCGATGACGAAGTACATGGGGATCAGGGTGGTCTCCCAGAAGACGTAGAACAGGAAGAGGTCGAGAGCGACGAAGGTGCCAAGCATGCCGGTGGTGAGGAGCAGGAAGGAGATGTGGAGCGACTTGATGTGCTCGATGTTGAGGGACCAGGCGGCGAGCACCACTACCGGCATCAGCAGGGTCGTCAGCAGCACCAGCAGCAGCGAAATGCCGTCGACTCCCACGTGGTAGCTGATGCCGAACTGGGGAATCCACGGCAGGACCTCGACGAACTGGAAGCCCGGGGAGTTGGAATCGAAACCGGTCCACAGCCGCAGCGAGAACAGGAACATGGCAACCGAGGCGAAGAGGGTTGCGATCCGGTGGACGGTGCGCCATTGTTTCGGGATCGGCAGCAGCAGGGCCGCGACCGCCGCGGGAGCGAAGAGGACGATGGAGAGCACATGGCCGTCGGTCACCTCACGCCTCCATCACCACAGCAGGACGGCGAGCGCGGCCGCCGCGAGCGCCACCGACAGCGCGTAGTTGCGGACGTTGCCGGTGGTCGTGAAACGCAGCAGGTCCCCGGTCAGCTCGACCGCGAACGCCGAGCCGTTGACGCACACGGTGTCGATCGCGACCTCGTCCACCACCTTCCAGCAGAAGATGGCGAGGCCGTGGACCGGCCGGACGATCAGCGCGTCGTAGATCTCGTCGACCCAGTACTTGTTGAGGAGCAGGCGGTGCAGCAGGGCGAGCGGCCGGGCCGCGGGCTGTGCCGCCTCGGTACCACCGGCTGCGAGGTAGAGCCGGGTCGCGATCGCGATCCCGATCGCGGCGACCGCGACCGACAACCCCACCAGAGCCCACTCGAGGCCGGCGCTGACCGCGTGCCCCGCGGCGTGCTCGCCGCCATATTCGACCGCCGCGACCACCGGCTGCAGGAAGCGATCGATCAGATTCCACTCCGGGTGGTGGAAGAGCTCGCCCGGGACGCCCACCAGCCCGCCGGCGACCGACAGTCCGGCGAGGACGATGAGCGGCAGCGTCATGCTCGGCGGCGACTCGTGGAGCCGGCCCTCGGCCTCCTCGCCGCCCCGGAACCGGCCGTGGAAGGTCAGGAACACCAGACGGAACATGTAGAACGCGGTCAGCAGAGCCGCGGCGACGGCCAGGCCCCACAGCGCCAGGTACACCCGCCCGAAGTGGTTGAGGTCGGTCGCAGCGGCAGCGAAGACCCCCGCCAGGATCTGGTCCTTGGAGAAGAAGCCGGCGAACAGCGGGATGCCGGAGATCGCCAGGGCGGCTGCGACGAAGGTCCAGTAGGTGACGGGCAGGTGGCGGCGCAGGCCCCCCATCCGTCGGATATCCTGCTCGCCGCCGCAGGCGTGGATCACCGAACCGGAGCCGAGGAACAGGCAGGCCTTGAAGAACGCGTGGGTGAGGACGTGGAAGATGGCCGCCGCGTAGGCGCCGGCGCCCGCGGCCAGGAACATGTAGCCGAGTTGGGAGACGGTGGAGTAGGCGAGGACCTTCTTGATGTCGTTCTGGACCAGTCCGATGGTCGCGGCGAAGACCGCGGTCGCGCCGCCGACAACCGCCACCACCAGCATGGCGGTCGGGCTCGCGCTGAAGACCGGGCTGCAGCGCGCCACCATGTATACGCCGGCCGTGACCATGGTGGCCGCGTGGATCAGGGCGGACACCGGGGTCGGCCCGGCCATGGCGTCGGGCAGCCAGACGAAGAGCGGGATCTGCGCCGACTTGCCGACCGCGCCGACGAAGAGCAGCAGTGCGATCAGCGTCAGGCCCGACGCGTCGGCGCCGCCGGCCGCGGCCTCGGGCAGGAAGCGACTGAATTCGGCGCTGGCGAACAATGCCAGGCAGGCGAAGATCGCGAGCAGGAAGCCGAGATCACCGATCCGGTTGACGATGAACGCCTTCTTGCCGGCGGCGGCACACCAGCCCTGGTCGAAGTAGTAGCCGATCAGCAGGTAGGAGCAGAGCCCGACACCCTCCCAACCCACGAAGAGCAGCGGCAGGTTGGAGCCGAGCACGAGCACCAGCATCGAGAACATGAAGAGGTTGAGGTATGCGAAGTAGCGGGCATAGCCGGTGTCGGGCTCGCCGTGCATGTAGCCGACCGAGTAGACGTGGATCAGGAAACCGACCAGGGTGATGAAGGCGACCATGACCGCCGAGAGCGGGTCGAGCAGGAACGAAACGTCGATCGTGATCGATCCCGCCGAGATCCAGGTGAAGTAACGCTCCACGACCGTGGTCTCGGGAAGCTGCAGATACTCCGCCAGCGCGATGAAGGTGAGCACGGTGGCGGTGCCGACGCTGCCGACGCCGACCAGAGTGACCAGAGACTTGCGGGCCCGGAAGGTGCCGAGCAGGAGATTGACCACGGCACCGATGAGGCACAGGCCCGGAATCAGCCACAGCCAGCCGAGCATCAGCGGCGCCTACCAGCGGAGAATGTTGAAGCGGTCCACATTGATGGTGTCCTTGAGCCGGTGCATGGCGATGAAGAGCGCGAGTCCCACGGCGGCCTCGGCGGCTGCCACCGCGATCACGAAGAACATGAAGACCTGTCCGTCGATGGCGGTCGCCGCGGTCGCGTGTGCGGTGGCGAATCGGAAGGCGAAGGCCGCGAACGCGAGGTTGGCGGAGTTGAGCATGATTTCCAGCGACAGGAAGATGGCGATGCCGTTGCGCCGCAGCAGGACGCCGAAGGTGCCGATCGCGAACAGCACCGCGGACAACGCCAACACCCAGGTGTAGGGAACCGCGACGGCGTCACCGGCGCTCACCGCAGCCTCCTCGCGCCGAGGTAGAAGGCGCCGACGATCGCCGCGACCAACAGCAGCGAGATGAACTCGAAGGCGAAGAGGTGGGTCGTGACCAATGCCCTGCCGATGGGAAACGCCGTGCCGGTCTCCGCGGCGCCCGGGAGGACCGCTCCGTGATCGGGCCGCAGGATGGCCGAGATCACGAGCACCAGCGAGCCGATCACGGCCGCGGCCAGGGTTGCCAGGAGCGTGTGGGCCAGCCGGCGGCCGCCGAGCGGCTCGACGCGGCGGATGCGGAGCAGCATGATCACGAACAGGAACAGGACCAGGATGGCGCCGGAGTAGACGATGACCTGGATCGCTGCCAGGAAGTCCATGCCGAGGATGGCGAAGATCGCCGCCATGGCGAAGAACATGACCACCAGCGAGAGGACGTTGAGCGTCGGGTTGCGCGGCACCACGGCGAGCAGCGCGAAGACGACCGCGATCCCCGAAGCCGCGAGGAAGGCCCAGGCCACCATCGCCGCGACGCCTACAGCACCCCGCGGGCCAGAGCGAAGCCGACCCACAGGAAGTTGAGCGTAGCCAGCGGCACCATCACCTTCCAGCCGAGCGCCATCAGCTGATCGTAGCGAAACCGCGGCACGGTCCACCTCACCCAGACGAAGAACCAGAGCAGGAAGACCACCTTGGCCGCGAAGACCGCGAGCGAGAGGAGGGCGCCGGGCCACCCGCTGTAGGCGAGCTCGACGCCGGGCAGGTGCCAGCCGCCGAGGTAGAGCAGGGCCATGAGCGCTGCGGCCACGGCCATGTGGAGATACTCGCTCATGTAGAAGGCGGCGAATCGGATCGACGAGTACTCGGTGTGGTAGCCGGCCACCAGCTCGGCCTCCGCCTCGGGGAGGTCGAAGGGAAGGCGGTTGGTTTCGGCGAAGGCGGCGATGAAGAAGGTCAACGCGCCCAGTGGCTGGCTGACCGCGTTCCAGCGCGGCAGGAAGCCGAGCCAGGTGCCGGCCTGGGCGTCGACGATGGGTTGGAGGTGGAGGGAGCCCGCGCCCATCAGCACTCCGACCACCGAGATGGTCATCGCGAGCTCGTACGAGATCGCCTGCGCCGAAGCCCGAACGCCCCCGTAGAGCGCGAACTTGTTGTCCGAGGCCCAGCCGGCCAGGAACAGCGGGTAGACGGCCAGCGAGGCGATGGCGAAGATGTAGAGGATGCCGATGTCGAGGTCGGGGGCGACGATGAGGCCGTCCACTCGCGTTCCGAAGATCTCCAGGCCCGAGTCGTGGCCGACCGGCACGGCGATGAAGGTGCTGAGGGCGATGGTGACCGCGATCAGCGGCGCCAGCAGGTAGAGCAAGCCCTGGACACCTGCAGGCGTCAGGTTCTCCTTGGTCAACAGCTTCACGACGTCGATCACCGGCTGGAGGAGGCCGAAGGGGCCGACACGGTTGGGACCCAGCCGGTCCTGGATCAGCGCCGAGCCGCGGCGCTCCACCCAGACCATGATCGGCACCGTCGTCAGCAGCACCGCGAAGCCGACGCCAAGCTTGACCGCGATGACGACGAGATCATCCCACACGCTCGGCCTCCCCATGGACGGGCATCCCGTGATCGTTCATCAGCCGTCGATACGTCATGCCGGAAAAGGCCGCGACCTCGGCTGCCATTTCGGCGAACAGGACACGCGGCGACAGGCCGCGCTTCTGTTCGATCCCGAGCAGCAGCGCGAGCCCGTACAGGACCTCCCACGCGGTACGCGCCTGGCCGCGGGGCGGCAGCGCGCGGCCGGCATGCTGCACGATCCCGGTCGACGAGGTATAGGTGCCCTCGGCCTCGGCCCACGAGACCAGGGGCAGGACCATGGCGGCGGACCGGGTGAGCGGGGTCCGGGTCCGCGCCAGCACCGCGGTCGACCGCTGTGCGGCGGCGGCGGCAGCGTTGTCGGATGCCAGCCACGGGTGGGAGTGGGCGTCGAGAACCAGCAGCGGCCCGTCCCCGTCCCGCAGGTAGGCTTCAAGGTCGGCGGCGTCGACCAGCGGCAGACCGAGCAGCCGGGCGCCGGCGCTGTTGGGGTGGGCGTCGATGCCGTGCACCCACTGCCGGTAGGCGTTTTTGATCGTGCGCGCCTCGCCGCGGTGGACCGGCACCACGACATCCAGGTGCAGCTGGTCGACGAGGTAGCGCTTGACGCAGAACAGCGATTCGTTGCTGAGATTCGCCGATGCGACCACCAGCGGGCTCGAGCTCACCCGCAGCATGCCGGCGATGTTCTCGAGCACCGTGTGCCAGCTCACGGTGCGCGGCCCATCGTCGGTGCGGCGGACCGGGACCTCGACGTCGCGCCGGTTGAAACCCTCGGCGAGGAACCGGCCGTAGTCGCACATCCACCAGCCGTTGATCTCCGGGTTGTGCCGCGGCACGAAACGATGGACCGTGCCGTCGAGATGGCCGAGCTCGGTGTTGCAGCCGATGCTGCAGCCCGGGCAGATCGATGCGGTCTCCTCGAGGTGCCAGACCCGCGCGCGAAAGCGGAACTCGGAGACCGTGAGCGCACCGACCGGGCACACGTCGGCAGCGCAGGCCGACCACGGGTTGTCGAACGGCCCGCCGTCGAAGGTATCGATGTAGCTGTGGTTGCCGCGCGACTTCATGGTGAGATCGGAGGTTTCCGAGATCTCCTCGGTGAAGCGGATGCAGCGCGTGCAGTGGATGCACCGGTTCTGGTTCTGGACCACGTGGGGACCGATCTGGCGGCGCTCGAAGCCCGGGAAGGTACGCCGCTGGTCGACCATGTGGGTCGAGTCGAGCCCGTGCTCCACCGAGTAGTCCTGCAGCCCGCACTCGCCGGCCTGGTCGCACACCGGGCAGTCGAGGGGGTGATTCGCGAGCAGGAACTCCATCACCGCGGCCCGCGCCTCGCGCACCCGCTCGGAGTCGGTGTAAACCACCATCTCGTCCTGCGCCGGCGTCGAGCAGGCGGTCACCAGACGCGGCATGCCCTCCACCTCCACGAAGCAGATCCGACACTGGCCGACGATGCTGAGGCCGGGGTGATAGCAGTAGGTGGGTATCTCGACGCCGAGCCTCGCGGCCGCCTCGACCAGGTTCGTGCCGGCAGCCACCGTCACCTCGTGGCCGTCGATGGTGAGCGTGATCATGGCTCGTCACCGATGCCGAAGAGCACGCGGTCCGAGCGCACCGGCAGCAACGGAGTGCGGGCGGGAGCGGCGGCAGCCGCACCCTGGATGGCGGCCTCGAACTCGTGTCCGAAGTGCTCGAGAAAGCTGGCGATCGGGCCGCAGAACGCGTCGCCGAGCGGGCAGATCGTCATGCCCTGGCTGGCGTATCTGGCGATCCGGTGCAGCGTCTCGAGGTCGTCCGGCCGCCCGCGCCCGCGGCGGATGCGCCGGACCACGTCGAGGGACCAGTCCGAGCCCTCGCGGCACGGGGTGCACTGACCGCAGGACTCGTGGGCGTAGAAGACCAGCAGGTTTTCGAGCGCCCACACCATGTCCACCGTGTCGTCCATGACGATCACCCCGCCGGACCCGAGCATCGAACCGGCCTCGGCCACGGACTCGAAATCGGCCGGCGTGTCGACCTTGTCGGCAGGGAGCACCGGAGCGGACGAACCTCCGGGGATGAAGGCCTTGAGGGATCGGCCGCCGCGGATGCCCCCGCAGAACTCGTCGAAGATGCGGCGGAAAGGGATGCCCATGGGCGCCTCGTAGACGCCCGGGCGCTCGACGTGGCCGGAAACGCAGAACAGCTTGGTGCCGGTGCTGCGCCCGGTGCCGATGCCGGCGAACCACTCACCGCCGCGGACGAGGATGTGCGGGACGCAGGCCAGGGTCTCGACGTTGTTGACCACGGTCGGGCAGCCGAAGAGCCCGACCACGGCGGGAAACGGCGGCTTGAGGCGAGGCAGGCCGCGCTTGCCCTCGATGGACTCGATCAGCGCGGTCTCCTCCCCGCAGATGTAGGCCCCCGCGCCGCGGTGGGTGTAGATTTCGAGGGAGTAGCCGCTGCCGAGGATGTCGTCGCCGACGAAGCCCGCTTCGCGAGCCTCGCGGATCGCCTCGTCGAGGATCCGGGTCTCGCGCACGAACTCCCCCCGGATATAGATGTAGGCGACGCGGGCGCCGATCGCGTAGGACGAGATCACGATACCCTCGAGGACCATGTGGGGATCGACGAGGATCAGCTCGCGGTCCTTGAAGGTGCCGGGCTCGGACTCGTCGGCATTGCAGATCATGTAGACGGACCTGCCGCTGTCGCGCGGGACGAAGCCCCACTTGACGCCGGCCGGGAAGCCGGCGCCGCCGCGCCCGCGAACCCCGGAGCGCTTGACCTCTTCGATGACCTCTCCCGGATCGAGCTCGAGCGCCTTGCGAAGGCCCACGTAGCCTCCGCGATCGAGGGAGCTGGCGAGCGTTCGCGAGCCCTCCACCCCGCGCGCCGCGAGCAGGATCCGCTCAGTCATCGTCTGCCAACCGATCGAGGAGGTCGTCGAGCGCCTCCCGGGTCAGGTCGGTGTAGTAGTCGTCGTTGATCTGGACCACGGGCGCTTCGCCGCAGGCCCCGAGGCACTGCACGTCAATCAGCGAAAACCTCCCGTCTGGCGTGCTCTCCCCGAAGTCGATCCCGAGCCGCTGTTTGAGGTGCTCGACGAGCTCGGAGGCGCCGCACAGCTGGCAGGAAAGGGTCGTGCACACCTGCAGGACGTGGCGGCCGGGGGGCGAGAGGTGGAACATCGTGTAGAACGAGGCCACACCCTCGACGAAGGCGGGAGCCAGCTCGAGGCGGCGGCCGACCGCCTCCATGACGCCGGCCGAAAGCCAGCCCCAGCGCTCCTGGCACAGCCACAGCACCGGCAGCAGGGCGGCGTCCTTGCTCGGGTAGCGCGTCAGGATGTCGTTGATGCGGGACTCCATCTCGAGGCTGAATCGCACGTCGCGGATCTCGGCGTCGGCGGCGACGGTGATCGGCCGGGTCGCGAGCTTGCTCATCTGGCGCGGCCCTCGGAGGAGAGCCGGCGCCGGCCCCAATCGAAGACGCCCTTGCGCCACAGATAGGCATAGGCGATCGCGAGGAGCGCGAGGAAGGCCGCCATCTCGTACAGCGGCAGCAGCGAGCCGCCGGCGGACAGCTGGCGGTAGTTGATGGCCCAGGGATAGAGGAACGCGACCTCGACGTCGAGCACGACGAAGACCAGCGCGACAAGGTAGAACTTGACGGAGATGCGCTTGCGGGCGGAGTCGATGAGGGGCATCCCGGACTCGTAGGGCTGGTGCTTCGCGCCCCCCCGGCGGCGGGCGCGCTGGCCGAGGACGAATGCCGAACCGAGGAGCACGGCGGCGAACCCGGCGGCTCCCGCCAACGTGATCAGAACCGGGAGGAACTGGTGCGCCATGGCCATCCCTTGCAGAAATCGCTGCCCGCATCCTAGCGATGCCGAACCCCGAAATCAAATCCTTCGGGGACGGGATCTGAGACGCTAATTCATCGAGGCGTTGAGCTTAGCCCGCATTGTCCATCTTGAGGCCTCGTCACCGGCGGTCCGGCCCAAGCCCTTGCCCGGAAGACCGCGCCGCCACCAGCCGGCGGCGCAGCGCCACCACGAGGCGGGCGGCGGCGCCCGCGGTCACCACGTAGACGGCGGTCAGCGCCAGGACCCGGCGAGGAAGGTCGATGTGGAAGCTGGCGCCGGTCAGCAGTGCCGGGATGATGGCCAGCACGGCGGTCAGCGAGGCCCACCTCTCGAGCCGGCAGGCGAGCCCGACGGCAGCGCCTCCGACCGCCACCAGGAACGGGATGTAGAGCCTGGTCGAGCGTTGGATGGAATCGCCCACCACCTCGATGCGCTCGTCGAGGGAGAGACCGCCGACCGCGGCCGTAGCAGCCTCGTCGGCGATGCGGCGGCCCTCGTAGGCCTCGAGCTTGTGGAGTGCGAGCGTGATCAGCAGTGCGATCACGGCGGCGATGAAGAGGTCGGGTGTGACCCGACGCAGCCATGCGTACATGCCTTGAAGCCCTTTCGTCACCCTCGCCCTCCGAATCCATCATCGCACGGCACCTCTTTCCGGCGCCGGCGGCAGCGGACGCTGGAAAGGAGTGTAAAATCCCAGCCCATGCAGCACGAGGTCATTCTGGTTCTCGACTTCGGGTCACAGTACACCCAACTGATCGCACGGCGCCTGCGGGAGCTCGGAGTCAAGACGGTCATCGAACGCGGCGACCTCGAAAAAGAGCGAATCCGTGATCTGACGCCGGTGGCGGTGGTGCTCTCGGGTGGGCCGGCGAGCGTGTTCGAGGACGGCGCCCTTCAGGTGTCCCGCGAGGTCTTCGACCTCGGTGTGCCGGTGCTGGGAATCTGCTACGGCCTTCACCTGATGGCGCGTGATCTCGGTGGACGCGTCCATTCCTCGGCGCTGCGGGAGTACGGCCTGGCCGAGCTGGAGCTCGTGTCCGATGGCCCGCCGTTCGGCGGCACTCCCAAGCGGCAGCCGGTGTGGATGAGCCACGGCGACGTGGTCGACGAGGTGCCGCTGGGCTTCGAGGTCATCGCGCGCACCGCCACCACAGAGGTGGCCGCGATGCGCGACGGCGAACGGCGCCTGATCGGGATCCAGTTCCATCCCGAGGTCCGGCACACCCCGCACGGCACGACGATGCTCGAGCAGTTCATCGACCTTGCGGGGGCCCGCCGCGACTGGAACCCCGCGTCGATCCGCGACGAGCTGATCGATGGACTGCGGCGGAGGCTGCGCGACGGCAAGGTGGTCTGCGGCGTCAGCGGCGGCGTCGACTCCTCGGTGACGGCGGTGCTGCTGCGCGAGGCGATCGGCGCCCGGGTGGTGCCGATCTTCGTTGACACGGGGCTGCTGCGCAAGGACGAGGGGGAGCAGGTCGAGGCGGCGTTCGCGGACTTCGGCCTCGAGCTGGTCAGGATCGACGCCTCCGAGCGCTTCTTCGGCGCCCTGGAGGGCGTGGAGGATCCCGAGGAGAAGCGGCGCACCATCGGCCGCGAGTTCGTCGAGGTCTTCGAGCGCGAGGCCGCCGGGATCCCGGGCGCTCGCTACCTGGCGCAGGGAACCCTGTACCCGGATGTCATCGAGAGCTCCGGCGTGCGCGGCACCGCCGCGGTCATCAAGACCCATCACAACGTCGGCGGGCTGCCCGACCGCCTCGGGCTCGAGCTGGTGGAGCCGCTCCGCGATCTCTTCAAGGACGAGGTGCGGAAGGTGGGGGAGGAACTCGGTCTGCCGCACGACTTCGTGTGGCGGCATCCGTTCCCCGGGCCGGGCCTGGCGGTGCGCATCCTCGGCGCGGTCGACCGGGAGCGCGTCGCGAGGCTGCAGGAGGCTGACGCGATCGTCATCGACGAGATCCGTTCTGCGCAGCTCTACGACGCCATCTCCCAGGCCCTGTGCGTGCTGCTGCCGGTCAGGAGTGTCGGCGTGATGGGCGACTCCCGGACCTACGAGAACGTGCTCGCGGTCCGTGCGGTGACCACGACGGACTTCATGACCGCGGATTGGTTTCGATTCCCTCCGGAGGTCCTCGACCGCATCGCACGGCGCGTGGTCAACGAGGTCGCCGGGATCAACCGCGTGGTCTACGACGTCACCGCCAAGCCTCCCGGCACCATCGAGTGGGAATGACGAAGACTTCAGACTTCAGAATTCGGTGTCGTCGTGGTTCAACTGGGTGGGCTGGTGGCAATTCCGCCTTCGGTCGGGCGGGTGGAGGGTGTTATGATCCCGCCGCTGCCGGTTCAGCTTCACCCGGCGGCGCGGGGCCGGAGCGGCCGGGTCGGCCGCACGAGGCCCATCGGGAGGATTCCACATGAGCCGCAAGAAAGTCGTGATCATGGGCGCAGCAGGGCGGGATTTCCACAATTTCAATTGCCTCTTCCGTGACAACGAGGAGGTCGAGGTGGTGGCCTTCACCGCCACCCAGATCCCCGACATCGAGGGGCGGACCTACCCGGCGGAGCTGGCCGGTTCGCTCTACCCGGACGGTATCGAAATCGTTGCTGAAGAGGACCTCGAAATGTTGGTCGAGCGGCACGGCGTCGACGAGGTGTGGTTCTCGTACTCCGACGTGCCCCACACCTACGTCATGAACAAGGCCAGTCAGATCATCGGGTGGGGGCCGCACTTCGGGATCTGTTCGGCAACCAAGACCATGATCGAGTCCGACAAACCGGTGATCGCGATCACGGCGGTGCGCACCGGGGTCGGCAAGTCCCAGACCACGCGCTACGTGTCGCGGATCCTCAAGGACATGGGCCAGAAGGTGGTGGCGATCCGCCATCCCATGCCATACGGCGATCTCGCCAAGCAGGCATGCCAGCGCTTCGAGACCTACGAGGACCTCGACCGCCACCAGTGCACGATCGAGGAGCGCGAGGAGTACGAGCCGCACATCGACAACGGCTTCGTCGTGTATGCCGGGGTCGACTACGAGAAGATCGTGCGCGAGGCCGAGAAGGAGGCGGACGTGATCCTGTGGGACGGTGGCAACAACGACACGCCGTTCTACCGCCCGGACCTCCACATCACGCTGGTAGACCCGCATCGCGCCGGCCACGAGGTCACCTACTACCCCGGAGAGACCAACCTCCGGATCTCCCATCTGCTGATCGTGAACAAGGTGGATACCGCGGACCCGGTCAAGGTCGAACAGGTCATCGACACCTGTCACGAGGCCAACCCGAAGGCCCGCGTCATCAAGTGCCGGTCCGTGATCACGGCGGACGACCCCAAGTTGATCGAGGGCAAGCGGGCGCTGGTCGTGGAGGACGGGCCGACGCTGACGCATGGCGGGATGGAGTACGGAGCCGGCTGGTTCGCCGCCAAGCAGGCCGGAGCGGCCGAGATCGTGGACGCGCGGCCCTACGCTGTGGGTTCGATCAAGGAGACCTTCGCGAAGTACCCGAATGCGGCCAGGATCCTGCCCGCGATGGGCTACGGCGACCAGCAGGTCCGCGAGCTCGAGGAGACCATCAACGCGGCGGAGGCCGACGTCGTCGTCGAGGGCACGCCGATCGACCTCGAGCGCATCATTACGGTCGACAAGCCGATCGCGAACGTCCGCTACGAGCTCGAGGAGGTCGAGCCCGGGGTCATCGAGGAGCTGCTGGCGCGGGTGGTCAGCGCAGGCTGAGACGTGGTGTCCGGACGGTTGCTGCCGGCGGCGCTGTGGTTGGCGGCGCTCGCGGTCACGGTGCTGCTCGCCTTCTTCCAGCGGGCCACCGGGCCCAGCTATCCACTGCGCGGCGAGGTTCGCCTCGACAACGGCACCGATATCAGCTACCGGCTGCCGCGCTCGGACCAGGGCCGTGGCGAGCTGGTGGTGGGACTGCCTGAGGTCCCCGAGGGTGCCGCGGTCGATCTGGAGTGGCGACGGTATCCCACGGATGAGCCCTTTCGAGCCGTGCCCCTGGAGGCGGTTCCCGGTGGCGGCGCCGAGGCGGTGATTCCGGGACAGCCCGCAGCCGGAAAGGTCGAGTACCGGCTGATCGTGCGTGATGTCGGCAGAGCCATCGCCGTGCCCCGGCGGGAGGCGGTGGTGGCGCGCTTCCGCGGTCAGGTCCCGGCGACCGTGCTGATACCGCACATCCTGACGATGTTCTTCGGCATGATGGTTGCGACACGTGCCGTCTTCGAGGTCGTACGGCCGGGCGGCAGCACCGGACGAACCCTGGTGATGGTGGCGATGGTGCTGCTCGGAATCGGCGGCCTGATCCTCGGACCGGTGGTGCAGAAGTACGCCTTCGGGGCGTGGTGGACCGGCTGGCCGGTGGGTGGGGACCTCACCGACACCAAGACCCTGATCGGCATTCTGGCGTGGCTGCCGGCGACGATCCTCGCCGCGCGGGGGATTCGTTCACGGGCCGCGGTCGCGCTCGGCTGGACCGTGATGATGGGGGTGTTCCTGATTCCCCACAGCACCCGCGGCTCCGAGCTCGACTGGTCGACGGAGACCGTGGGGACGAGCGGTTCGCTCCAGGAAGCCCCGCCGGCGCGGTGATATCCTATTCCGATGAATCCGGGGCATCCGCCCGCTGACGGCAGTCGGCGTTTCCTGATCGTGAGGTCGGCGGAACTCCACTGCGCGGTGCCTGCGGCGCGCGTCCGCCGCGTGGCACGCGACATCGGACATCTTCCTCTCCCGGGCGGGCGGCCGCACCTGATCGGTCTCGGCCAGTACGGCGGCGAGCCGCTGGCCATCCTCGACCTGAGAGCGTTGGTCACCGGACAGCCGCCGGCAGCGGACCCGCAGGCGACAGTGATCGTGACCCCGCGGTCGGTCCCGGCCGCCGCGCGTCTGGGCCTCGGCGTCGACGAGGCCATGGGCGTCTTCCGGCTCTCGACCGAGCCCTGTCCCCGGGATCCGCCGAGGCTGGTGGTCGGGACCTCGTTCAGCCGCGGAGTCGAGGTTGCGGTCCTGGATCCGGAGGTGCTCTTCGACGATCGCTGGCACGCGGAGGGGAGCGGAAATGCCTGACCGCGGCGGTGCCGGGGTACGGAGCCGACTGGGGCTGCTGATCCTCGTGCTGTCGCTCCTGGTCGCCGGAGCGTTCCTGGAGATCACCGCCAACGAGCTCGCCGAGGAGCGGTACGCACGGGCGTTTCTGGTCGTGGGGCTGCTGGCGGTCGTGGCTTACGTCGTGCTGGTGGACCTCCCCGCGAGGCGCAAGTTCGCCGAGCTGGTGGAGTTGAAGGACAGGCTCCGCCGTCAGCACCGAGCCCTCGACCGCGTGCTCGACGAGCTCCGGCACGGCGACATCGTGCGCGCGGCGACGCCGGGAGAGGAGCTGCCGGAAGAGCTCAACGATGCGGTCCGCGCGACGACGCGGGCGCTGGCCGCGCTGGTTCAGCAGATCCAGGGGTCGTCGGTTGAGGTGGCAACCGCCGCGACCACGGTGCAACGAATTTCCGCCGAGCTCGCCACCGCGTCGAGCGAGCAGGCGGCGGCGGTGGTGGAGATCACCGCCACCACCGAGGAGCTGGCGCGAACCGCCGGCCAGATCGCCGCCAACGCGTCGGGCCAGGCCGAGCTCGCCTCGGTCTCGGAGCAGGCGGGCGATCTCGGCGCGCAGTCGGTCGAGGCCGCGGTGGCCGGGGTCGACGCTGTTCGCCAGCACGTCGACGCGATCGCCGCCAGAGCGGACACGCTCGGTAGCCGGTCGCGCGAAATCTACCGGATTCTCGACCTGATCACAGAGATCGCGCAGGAGACCCACATCCTCGCCCTCAACGCCGCGATCGAGGCCTCGGCAGCGGGGGAGCACGGCGACCGGTTCGCGGTGGTTGCCGAAGAAGTTCGTCGCTTGGCCGAGCGGTCGCGGGAGTCGGTCGACTCGGTGCGCTCGCACCTCGATGAGTTCGCCGGTGCGATCCGTGGCGTGGTGGTTGCGACCGAGGGGGGCACCAAGGCCGCGGCCCAGGTCCTCGAGCAGAGCCGCTCGGCCCAGGATGCCATCTCACAGCTGCGGGCCGCCCTCAAGGACACCGCCCAGGCGGCTCGGGAGATCTCGATGGCGACTCGCGAGCAGGGCACCGCGTCCGAGCAGGTGGTACAGACCCTGCACGAGGTCCGCCAGGCGGTGGAACGGATCGCCGACAGCCTCAAGCGCTACACCCATGCCGCCGACACCCTCAACCAGCTCGCGCTCTCGATCCAGCTGTTGACCCAGAGCTTCCGCATCGACTCGCCGCACTCGCTCAAGCATGAGCTGGCGGGATGGGCCGGCCGTCTGTACGACGTGGCGGGCAACCTCGAAGCGGTCCAGGGCGTGCTCGAGGAGCTCGCGGCCGCCTGTCCTTACCTCGAGCTGCTCTACCTCGTCGACACCAGCGGGATCATGGTGGCATTCGTGGTCAACCGCGACCTGATCGCCGGCTCCGAGGTGCCCGGCGAAGTGGCCGTCGGCCACAGCTACGCCGAAAGGCCCTGGTTCCAGGCGGTCAGCCGGGACGAGCGATCGGTGGTGACGCCGATCTACACCTCGCTGCTGACCGGGAATCGGTGCTTCACGATCGCGGTCGCGGTGCGGGGGGAAGAGTCGGAGATGGTGGGAACGCTCGGTGCCGACGTCAACCTGCCCAACTGGACCCGGATCTGACGGGGATCTGGTGGTCGGAATGCCGTCACGCCGGCGGGGCGCCCAGCGGGATGCAGCCTGACGACGAGCTGATGGCGCTGTACGTCGCAGAGGCGGTGGAACGACTGGATGACATTCGATCACTGCAGGACCGCGCGCATCGTGACCACGACGCGAGAACCGCACTGCGCCGCCAGCTGCACGCGCTCAAGGGATCCAGCCGGATGTTGGGGCTGACGGCGATGGCCGGGCTCAGCCACCAGGCCGAAGACCTGATCGCCGGTGACGACCGGGTGGACCGGAACGCCCTGCTCGAGGTGCTGGCCCGGCTGTACGACGCCTTCGCGTCCCTCGGCGGCGACCACACCGGGTCGGGAGCGACCGCCGCCGCATCGCCGCGGCCGGATGCCCGTCACCACCGGAAGGGGAGGGAGCTGACGGTGGCGTCCGAGATGGTTGACGATCTAGCCGACCGCGGAACCAGGTTGCGGGTGGTGGCGATCGCAGCCGAGGGTCTGGCGGACAGGGTGTTCCGCCTCGCGACTCTCGCCGAGCACGGGGCCGCCGAGCCGGAGCCGCGCCAGGTGCTGGCCGCACTCGCCACCTCGCTGCGCCAGGTCGGGCTCGATCTCGAGAACGGGCAACGGATCTTCCGCCGACTCTCCGACCGCCAGCTCGAGACCCTGTTGTCGCTCCAGATCCGGCCCTTGACGCCCTTCCTGCGGGGTCTCGCCGCCCATGCCCGCGAGCTCGGATCGGAGCTCGGCAAACACATCGAGGTGGTGGTGGACGCCGGGGAGGCGCAGCTCGACCGCCGCATCGTCAACACACTCCGGGAGGCGTTCATCCACCTCGTGCGAAACGCCGTCGACCACGGGATCGAGCCACCGGCCGAGCGCACCGGTTGCGGCAAACAGGGTGTCGGGACCATCCGCATCCACGCTGCGAGCGAGGGAACACGGGTTCGCGTCCGCGTCGAGGACGACGGGCGGGGTATCGACGGCGGCTCGGTGCTCGAGACCGCCGTCGCGAGGGGTGTCATCAGCCGCGAGGCGTCGGCGGCACTTGATCCGGGGGCCGTGCTCCAGCTGGTGTGCGAGCCGGGGTTCTCGACCCGTGAGGAGGCGACGCAGATCTCCGGCCGGGGCATCGGCCTCGACGCGGTTGCCGCTGCCGTGCGGTCGGTGGGTGGCGACCTCTGGCTCGAGTCGACCCCCGGCCGCGGCACAACGGTGACGGTCGATGTTCCGATGGCCCGGCGCGGGGAGCGGGTGGTGGTGATGTCGGTAGGGGAGCACCAACTCGCGTTACCGGCGGCGCCGGTGGTGGCCTTCCGGCGGGTGTCGGTGACCGGCGACGGGCCGCAGCGGCGGGCGGTCGACGGCAACGGCCGTGAGCTGACGGCCCGATTCCTGTCCGACGTGCTGGGTGAACCGTCGTCCGCGAGCGGAGTGATGGTGGAGATGATGGTGGGGAACACGGTGTTCGGTTTGGTTGGCGACGACATCGTCCGCGACGAGGAGGTGATCGTGCGACCGCTGCCGCGGGCGGCAGGAGCACCGCGGGGAATCGAAGGTATCGCGCTGCTCTCCAATGGACGAACGGTGGCGGTGATGGCCGCATCGCGGATCGGCATCCTCGAGGCGACACCCTACGACGCCGCGCCGGTGAGGCGGCATCGCCGGGTCAGCGTCCTGTTGGTGGACGACTCGAAGGTCACCCGGGAGATGCTGCGCCGGTTGCTCGAGGACGCCGGTTTCGCCGTCACCGGTGTGGCGGGAGGGGAGGAGGCGCTGGGAGCCCTCGATGACCGGCCCTTCGATTGCGTCGTCACCGACATCGAGATGGCGGGGATGGACGGGTTGGAGCTGACCCGAAAGCTTCGCGAAAGGCCCGGGGGAGCGGACCTGCCGGTGATCGTCGTGTCGACCCGGGACCGTCCGGCCGACCGCCTGGCCGGACTGGAGAGTGGAGCCGACGCCTACATCGCCAAGCAGAGTCTCGACGCCCGCGAGTTGGTGGCTCTGGTCCGGCGGGTGGCCAGCGGACGGTGAGCCCGGTGGGCGACTCGATTCGTGAACTCGCCCGCCTGATAGAAGACGCGGGTGGCTTCGTCGTCGCGGACCATGACCTCGGCCGACTCGAAGATCTGGCGCGGGAGCGGGCGGCGGCAATCGGCATGGACGGGCCGGCGGAGTACGTCAGGCGCCTCGAGGGGAAGCCCGGCTGGGGGGAATGGCGCCGACTCCTCGGCTCGATCACCAACAAGGAGTCGTTCCTGTACCGCGGGCAGGCGCAGATCGAGGCGATCCGCGACCTGGTGGTCCCGGAACTCATGGGCTCGACGGACCGGCGCCCGATCCGCCTGTGGTCGGCCGGCTGCGCACGTGGTGAGGAGGCCGCGACGCTGGCGCTGGTGATGGATGCAGTTCCCGGGCTCGGCCACGATGAGTGGCGGATTCTCGCCACCGACGTCGACGAGGCGGCCCTTGCCGACGCGCGCCGGGGGATCTTCACGAGGCGCGCCGTGGCACGCGTCCCAAAGCAGGAGATCGAGCGAGGCTTCGCCCGCTGCGGCGACAGCTTCGAGCTCCGACCGCGCCTGCAGCAGAACATCGAGTACCGCTTCCTCAACCTTGCCGCAGAGCCGCTGCAAGCCCCCTGGGCCGCCTTCGACATCGTGCTCCTCCGCAACGTTCTCATCTATTTCCGGCAGCCCGTGAAGGTCCGCGTCGTCGAGGCGGTGGAAGCCTCGCTGACCAATGGCGGCCGACTGTTCCTGGGACCGAGCGAGAGCCTGCACCATCTCGGAACCCGCCTCGAGGTGCAGGACCTCGGCGCATGTTGGTGCCACCGCCAAGGAGGCGGCGCCTCCACGCCGTCGCTCCGGCAGCCGCCGGCAAGCGCACCGACGGCGGGCACCGCGGGTGAGCCGTGTCCGGTGGTTCACGGGCCGGCAGGCGGGGAGAGCGCCGTGGAGACGGTCGACGAGGAGTTTGCGCATGCATTGGCGGCCGCGCTCGAAGACCTCGAGCGCGGCGCTCCGACGCGCGACCTGAGCGCGGTGGACCGCCTGCGCCGGCGGTTCGCCGAGGATGCCTCGGTGCATGCCGTCGAGGGGCTGCTGCGTGAACGCACCGGCGATCAGGAGGCAGCGGTCGCGGCATATCGCGCGGCTCTCTATCTCGAGCCGTCGAGATACGACATCCGCTTTCTGCTGGCGCGGGCGCTGGAGGAAGGTGGGCGGTGGCGCCGGGCCGAGCGCGAGTACCGGTCGGTGATGTCGTCGCTGCACGATCCGCACGCACCGGCGCCGGTCCTGTCGGGGCGGGCGGGAGTCCCGCAACGGGAGCTGCTCGAAATCGTCTGTCGTGAAAGATTAATTTATCTGATCAAATGTTCTCAACACTAAAATTGTTTCTGAGAATATTACCACTCGACATCAATGCGTCTTGGTTTTCCGCCGAAGCGCTCGACCTGGACCCAGCGGTTCCGTTTCCCGAACTCGTACAGCTCCTTGGTCACCCTGACGTCGTCCCGGCAGTAGTCGACGATTTTCTCGATCTCGCCACGCCGCCACCACTCCAGGGCCTGCAGGCCGTCCGCGCTCTTGCCCGAACCGAGGGTGGCGGAGGCGACGCTCTCCAGCTTCGGGCGAAACCCGAGCCGTTCCTGGAGGTCGAACATGAGGTCGAAGGTGGGAAGCGATTGGAGATCGCGATCGGTATAGGCCCGCAGCACCTCGTAGTCGAAGCCGGCGATGTTGTAGCCGACCACCAGGTCGGCGGCGAAGAGGAGATCGACGAGCTCGCCGACAGTATCCTCGGTGACCACGAGGTATGCGTCCGTGTCGAAGCGATAGGCGACGCCCACCGAAAGGCCGAGCTTGTGAAACTGGCTGCGTCCGCCGACCTCGGCGAACGACCTCTGGGTTTCGAGATCGAAGACGACCACGATCTGGTCACGCGGGACCTCGCGCTGCGGGTTGGGTTCGAAGAGACCCATTTGTCCGTCCCACTGTTCCAATCTGACCTCCTTTGGTGCCGGTCGGCGGGCGGAAGTGTAGCAGGAAGGTGAGAGGTCTGGTCGGCCCCGGGAACGCGGTGCCGGACCCTCGCCCGCATATCTCTCCAGCTTCCTGCTGCGGCCGCCGATGCACCGCATCCGGCAGTGTTTTCTCATCTCCGGGTGCTCGAGGTACTGTCGAGTACGCCTGCGCGCCCGTCGAATCGAAAACCCAACCGTACACAGCACCTCGGCGACCTCGCGACGAAACCCGGTGAGATATGGGGGCGCGATGACGGTGCCCGGCGCGGGAGCGGTGTCCGAGACCGCGTCACGTTCTCGCTGATAGCGGGGACCGGACCGCGGTTGCGGCTCCGGGGTATACTCGCGACGAAATGATCCAGCCGACGGACGAGCTTCACGGCCCGGCGGTCGAGCTCGAGGTCTTCAGCGGCCCGCTCGATTTGCTACTGCACCTCATCAAGAAGAACGAGGTGTCGATCTACGACATCCCGATCGCCAGTATCTGCGACCAGTACCACGAGCGGATCCGCGCCATGGGGGAGGTCGACCTCGACGGTGCCGGCGACTACCTTTGGATGGCGTCTTGGCTGCTGCACCTGAAATCGAAGATGCTCCTGCCGCGGGTGGCGGAGGGCGAGGAAGATCCCAGAGAGGAGCTGGTGGAGCGGCTCCTCGAATACCGCCGGGTCAAGGAGCTCGCGTCGTACCTTTACGACGAGGAGATCGTCCGGAGATGCCTGTGGATCCCTCGCATCGCCACCTCTCCGACACCGACCTCCGAGATCGAGATCGACTGGGAGGACGTCGACCTGAGGGTCCTCGCCGAGGCCTACCTGCAGGTCATGCAGCGGTTCGAGGCGTCGCACCCGCCGCCGCTGCAGGTGCTGCCGCTGCGCTACACCGTCGAGGAGAAGATGGCATCGTTGTACAGTCGCGTCCGGAGCGATGGTCTGCTGCCGCTCCTGCGCGATCTCAACTCGCGAACGGATCCTGAGGAGGTGGCAGCAGTGATGGTGGCCACCCTGGAGCTGGTGCGGATGCGCGGCGTCTTCGCCGAGCAGCGGCGAGCCTTCGCCGAGATCTACCTGAGGCCTGGGGATCGCGAGCTGGGAGTCGACGAACTCAGCTTGCGCGGAAGTGAAGCCTGTGGATAGGCCCGGGTTGAAGGCGGCCCTCGAGGCAATCGTCCTGACCGCCGCCGGACCGGTGACGACACCAGCGGTTGCCGAGGCCCTCGGAGACGACGCGCCCGACGAGAAGGCGCTGGACGAGCTCTTCGACGAGATCCGTGACGGCTGGGAGCGACCGGACAGCGGCGTCCGCCTCGAGCACGTGGCGGGCGGCTGGCGCAGCACCACCCCGCCCGGGCTCGATGCCGTCCTGCGGGCCTTTTTCGGCGTCGTGTCTAGGCAGCGGCTGTCGCAGGCGGCACTCGAGGTGCTGGCGATCGTCGCCCACCGCCAGCCGGTCACGCTGCCGGAGATCAACTTCATTCGCGGCGCCAACTCGTCGAGCGTGGTGCGTACGCTGGTGGAGCGCCGACTGCTGCGCATGGCCGGGCGGAAGAAGGTGGTCGGCAAGCCCTTCCTCTACCGCACATCGCGCGAGTTCCTCGTCCACTTCGGGCTCGAACGGGCGGAGGACCTCCCCGACCCCGAGCAGCTGGTCCACGACGAGAGCTCTCCCCTCGAGTAGGGCCTCCGGCGTTGTCAGTCCCGACGCGGTCCTGAGCAGTCGGTGATCTGTGCCGGAGCGTCCGGCCACAGCGCGCTGCCGATGTCGCCCACGAGGCGGCGCAGCCGCCGTTCGAGGGCGGTCAGGGCCCACTGGCGGGTGACCTCCACCACCAGCACGCCGGCGGCGGTGGTGGTGACTGCCGGCAGCAGGCCCGCCCAGGCTCCGCCCGCCACCCACGCTGCAGCCGCGAGCACGATCACGCCGGCAACGCCGGCGGCGTGCGCGGCGTGGCTCTGAACCGGCAGGCAGCTCAGCGAAAGCTGCCACGTGTCGTGACGCCGGTCGAGCCGGAGAGCCACCTCTTCGTCGACCTCGCGGCGGATCACACCGTAGACCCAGGTCCGGTGAGGGAGACTCACTTTCCAACCAGAGGCCGCGGTGCCGTCAGCCGCCAGCGAGGTCGCCCGGAGGGCCTCGGCCACGGTCCGCTCCGGGTCTTGCGGCGGCGCTGCGGCCGGCACCTGGTAGGCGAAGCGGACGGTGCGGTCGGGAAGGCGTCGGGCGGATTCGGGAAGCCAGCGCATGGGCCCGAGTATGGAGCGGAACCGAGGGCGGAGTCAAAGCAACGTCAGGCTGCCCCACCGAAGGCAGCGCTGTCCCGCTCATCTCACAGGCTCTCGGCTGCGGACAGCGAATCGCTGCCCTCGCTTCGAAACCCTGTGAGACAAACGGGCTATACTTCCGGCACCGGAAGGGGAGGGCCGATGGGGGACAGCCGCGTGCAGCCGAAAACACGGGTCCTGATGATGCCGCGCGACACCAACCCCGGCGGCACCATCTTCGGCGGGGTCATCCTCTCCTACATGGACCAGGCCGGCGCCGAAGAAGCGCTCTACCGGGGCGCTCGACGGGTGGTCACGGTGGCCATGCAGCAGGTGGTGTTCCACGCGCCCGTGCTGGTCGGCGACCTCGTGTCCTTCTACACCGAACTGCTGCGCATCGGGCGCACCTCGATCACCGTTCGGGTCACGGTCGACGCCGCCCGCAGGAGCGACCGCAGCGAGGTGGTACGGGTGACGGCCGCCGAGATCACCTACGTCAACATCGACGACCACGGCCGGCCCGCGCCGATCGATCACCGGCCGGCGGCGAACGATGGCTGACCCCGAAAATCGGATCCGCAGTCTGCTGACTCGTGCGTCCGCCGCGGGCACGGCGCCGGCGCTGGTGGCGCGGTGGGGAAGGATCGACGGACCGGCCCGCGAGGTGGCCGTCGGCCGGGCAGTGGTCAAACCTGCCGCGGAGCCGGCCAGCGGCTCCACTTTTTTCGACCTCGCCTCGCTCACCAAACCACTGGCGACCGCCACGCTGACCCTGCTGACCATTCGCAGCGGCGAGGTGCAGCTGGACGGCCGCGCCGAGAGCCGGCTGCCGGCGCTGCGCGGATCGGCGGCCGGCGCGGCGACCGTGCAACAGCTCCTGACCCACACCTCGGGTCTGCCGGCGTGGCTGCCGCTGTACGCGCTCGCCGGCGGGCATCCACGGCAGCTGCTGCCGCGGCTGGCGCAGATCGGCCTCGAGAGCCGCCCGGGCGAAGCGGTCATCTACTCGTGTCCGGGCTTCATCGTGCTCGGCCTGATGCTCGAGGCGGTGGCCGGAACCTCGCTGAGGGAGCTTTTCCGTCGGGTGGTCGCGCGACCGCTCGGGGTCGAACACCTGATCGGTTTCGACCTCCCTCGCGCCGCGATGGTCGCCGGCGGCGCGTCGCGAGCGATCGTCGAGGAGCGCGAGACGGCGGCAGCCGGGAGTGATCCGGCGCTGGTCCCGCCGCCCGCCCGGTCGGCACCGGACGACGGCAACGCGCGCTTCCTCGGTGGGGCGGCCGGCAACTCCGGGCTCTTCGGGACGGCGGCCGGCGTCTTTCGGATCGCTGCCGAGTACCTCGGCGACGGTAATGGCCTGCTCGCCGAGGGCGAGATCGCGGTCGCCGTCTCCGATCACACGCCCGCGCTCGCGCAGCACCGCGGGCTTGGGTGGCAGCTGGCACGGTCGCCGGGGTGTTCGGCGGGCCGGGCGCTGGACCCTCGGTCGTTCGGCCACACCGGC
>CAZSTH010000037.1:12714-31339 GCA_964609835.1 uncultured Thermoanaerobaculia bacterium | reverse complement strand
CCGACGAGCAGGCCCTTCGCGCCCAGGCTGCCGTGCTCGACCTCATCGACACCGTACTTCTCGCAGACCTCGGCGTGGACCGCCTCGGCGATCTCGAGCTGATCCTCGAGCTCGGTCTTCATCCCGGTCACGGGCACCATGATCTCCGGGAAGCACGCCCTGCCGTCCTGCCGCAGCTCCACGGCGGCCTCGAGGATCGCGCGAATCTGCATCTCGGTGATCTCCGGGAAGGTGACGCCCAGCCGCACGCCGCGGTGCCCCATCATCGGATTCATCTCGTGCAGTTCCTCCGCGCGGCGGTCGAGCTCGGCGATGGCGATACCGAGCGCCGAGGCGAGCCTGGCGCGCTCGTCCTCCGACTGCGGCACAAACTCGTGCAGCGGCGGATCCAGGAGACGGATGGTCACGGGACGTTCGCCCATGACCTCCACGGTCGCCTTCACGTCGCGCTTGACGAAGGGGAAGAGCTCGTCGAGGGCCGCACGCCGCTCGCTCTCCGAGCCCGACATGATCATCTTGCGCAGGATGAAGAGCGGCTCCTCGGATCCCGTCCCGTAGAACATGTGCTCGGTGCGGAAGAGGCCGATCCCCTCGGCTCCGAAGTCGATCGCGGTGCGCGCATCGGCCGGAGTATCGGCGTTGGTGCGCACCTTGAGAACCCGAACCTCGTCGGCGAGGGCCATGAAGTCGACGAAGCGCGGGTTCTCGGTGGCGTCGATCATCGCCAGCTCGCCCTCGTAGACCAGGCCGCGCGTACCGTTGAGGGTCAGCATATCGCCCTCGTTGAACGTCCGCCCGTCGACCTCGATCTTCCGCGCCGCCACGTCGATGTCGAGCGCGCCGGCACCGACGATACAGCACTTGCCCCAGCCGCGGGCGACCAGTGCGGCGTGCGAGGTCATGCCGCCCCGGCCGGTCAGGATGCCGACGGCCGCCCGCATCCCCTCCACATCTTCGGGATTCGTCTCCTCACGCACCAGCAGCACCGTCTTGCCGGCCTTGGTCCACTCCACCGCGGCATCGGCGGTGAACACGATCTGGCCCGAAGCACCGCCCGGCCCGGCGGGCAGGCCCTTGGCGATGGGGTTCGCGCTCTTCTCGGCGGCGGGATCGACAATCGGATGCAGCAGCTCGTCCAGCTGCTCCGGTTTGAGCCTCAGGATCGCGGTCTGATTGTCGATGAGGCTCTCCGAAAGCATGTCCATCGCCATGTTGAGAGCCGCGGTGCCCGTCCGCTTGCCGACCCGGGTCTGCAGCATCCAGAGCCGTCCGCCCTGAATCGTGAACTCGATGTCCTGCATGTCCTGGTAGTGGTTCTCGAGCTGGTTTCGGATCAGGTAGAGCTGCTCGTACACCTCGGGCATGGCGACCTCGAGCGACGGCAGGTGCTCGTTCTGCTCGTTCTTGGTGTCCTCGTTGAGCGGGTTTGGTGTGCGGGTTCCCGCCACCACATCCTCGCCCTGGGCGTTCACCAGCCACTCGCCGTAGAACTTGTTGTCGCCGGTGGCCGGGTTACGGGTGAAGGCGACACCGGTGGCCGAGTCCTCGCCCATATTGCCGAAGACCATGGCCTGGACGTTGACCGCTGTGCCCCAGTCGTCCGGAATACCCTCGATGCGACGGTAGGCGATGGCCCGCTTGCCGTTCCACGACGCGAACACGGCGCCAATACCTCCCCACAGCTGTTCCTTCGGATCGTCCGGGAACTCAATGCCGAGCTCCTCCTTGACCCTGGCCTTGAACCGGCCGGCGAGCTCTTCGAGGTCATCGGCGGGAATCTCCGCATCGGTCGCGTAGCCCTTGCTCCTCTTGAGCTCCTCGAGCATGCGGTCGAGCTGCTGGCGGATGCCCTGGCCCTCGGCGACCTCGACCCCGGCGGCCTTCTCCATGACCACGTCCGAGTACATCATGATCAGCCGCCGGTAGGCGTCCCACACGAAGCGCGGGTTACCGCTCTTGGCGATCAGCCCGGGAATCGTGGCCGAGCACAGACCGACATTGAGCACGGTCTCCATCATGCCCGGCATGGACGAGCGCGCACCCGAACGGACCGAGACCAGCAGCGGATCGTCGGGGTGGCCGAAACGGCTCCCCATCACATCCTCCACTCTGGAGAGAGCGGCATCGACCTCTGACTCGAGGATGTCGGGGTACTGACGACCGTGATCGTAGTAAAAGGTGCAGACGTCGGTTGTCAGCGTGAAGCCGGCGGGGACGGGAATGCCCAGGTTCGCCATCTCGGCGAGGTTGGCTCCCTTGCCGCCGAGCAGATTCTTCATTTCCCTGGTGCCGTCGGCGGTGCCGCCGCCGAACGAGTAGACATACTTCGCATCACTCACTGTTCGCCTCCTTCGACCTGCAGCATCGAGAGGTCTGCAAGTCGTGAAAATTCACGTCCGAGATCCTTGAGCAGCGCGATCCGGTTGGACCGCAGCTGACTATCTTCGCACATCACGAGCACATCGACAAAGAACTGTTCGAGCACGTCGGCCAGCGGTTCCATCGCCGCGAACGCCTCCTCGACCCGCTGCTCCGGCAGCAGCTCCGCAAGAGCCGATCGAAACTCGTTGGTGGCCCGGTGCAGCGACCGCTCCGCGTCATCCGTGAAACGCGCGGGGTCGGCCTCCGCCTCGGGCTGGCCTTCGGTGATGTTGCGGACCCTCTTGAAGGCGAGGGCGAGGCTGCGGAACGTGGGCGCCTCGCGGACCCTCTCGAGGCCCCGCGCGCGTTCCTCGGCCGCGGGCAACCGCCCCCAACCGACCGCCATGACGGCGTCAGCGGTGTCGAACGCCACGCCGACGTTGTCCATCAGCCAGCGGCGAACCCGCTCTTCGACGAACGCGGTCACCACAGCCGTCAACGTGGGCCCTTCCTGCTCGGAGTATCCGGCCGCAGGCCCGACCGCCTTCTCGATCACCCGGCCGAGGTCGAGGTCCCATTTGCTGGCGGCCACGATCTTGACCGCGCCCTGCGCGGCACGGCGAAGCCCGAACGGGTCTTTCGAGCCCGAGGGCCGCTCGCCCACCGCGAACAGACCCGCCACCGTGTCCAGCCGATCAGCAAGCCCGATGAGTCGGCCGGTCTCGGACACCGGAACCTCACCTTCGAAGCCAACCGGGCGATAGTGGTCGCGCACCGCAGTCCACACGTCCTCGTCTGCACCCTCGAGCCGCAGGTAGTGGCCGCCCATGATGCCCTGCAGCTCGGGAAACTCCACCACCATGCCGGTCAG
This sequence comes from uncultured Thermoanaerobaculia bacterium, assembly GCA_964609835.1. Taxonomy (GTDB): domain Bacteria; phylum Acidobacteriota; class Thermoanaerobaculia; order Thermoanaerobaculales; family Sulfomarinibacteraceae; genus Sulfomarinibacter. The sequence goes on along the minus strand of CAZSTH010000037.1, from coordinate 28,107 downwards.
CAGGTCGGCCTTCGCGAGCCGGGCGGTCTCCCGCAGCTGCTCACGGTCAACGGCGGATCCCAGCTCGTCCGCACAGGCCACCGCCAGCGACCCCACACGTTCCGCCTTGTCTGCCAACGAGCCCAGCACCCGATGGTACTCGAGGCGTGCCAGGCCCGGCACCAGCGATCGCAGGGGACGCTTCCGATCCTCGGTGAAGAAGAACACGGCGTCGGCCAGACGGGCCCCGATCACCCATTCGTTGCCCTGTCGAATCAGGCCTTCGGGGTCGTCCTTGCGGTCGGCCACGGCGATGAAGCCGGGCTCGAGCGCTCCTTCGTCGCTCTCGAGCACGAGGCACTTCTGGTGATGCCGCAAGGTGGTGATGACCACCTCCGGCGGCAACTCCAGGTAACTGTCGGCGAACGACCCGTCCAGCAGCCCGGGCCATTCCACCAGCTCGACGTGCTCGGCCACCAGCATCGTGTCATGGTGAACGCGGGCGCCGCGCGCTGTTGCCAGCTCTTCAGCCAGGGACTCGATCTCGCGTCGCCGGCGATGCGGGTCGACGATCACGCCGCGATCGGCCATGGCCTCGATGTAGCCGGAAGGGCCTTCGATCTCGAACGCCTCCGGAGCGTGGACCCGGTGCCCGACCGTGGTCCGGCCCGCTGCCACGCCGAACAGCTCCAACGGAATTACCGCGTCATCGAGCAGCGCCACCACGCCGTGGACCGGCCGGACGAAGCTGTGGCGTCCGTCGCCCCACCGCATCATCTTCGGGAAACGAAGCGCCGACACGATCTCGGGAACGACATCGGAGAGGATCCGAGCGGTCGGGCGGCCCTCGTACGTCACCGACGCCACCAGGTACTCACCCTTGTCGGTCTCGACCCGGTCGAGCTCCGCGAACGGCACGCCGACCTTGCGTGCGAAGCCCTCGCCGGCCGGCGTCGGGTTGCCGTCGTCGCCAACCGCTACCCGGACCGGCGGGCCCGTCACCACCACCGAGCGGTCGGGCTGGCGCAGCGGCAGTCCGGAGATCGCCACGACCAACCGCCGAGAGGTCGAGTACACGGAGATCGTCGCTTCGCCCAATCCGGCATCCTCGAGCCGGCCCGCGAACAGCTCCGCGAGCTGCCGGCGCGCCGCCGGCAGCGCCGCCGCCGGAATCTCTTCGGTGCGGATCTCGAGCAGGAGCTCCGCCATCAGCAGCCCCCCGGTAATCCGCCCGCGGCGGCACGGACCAGCGGAAACCCGAGCGCCTCGCGCTGTGCAATCCACGCCCGGGCCGCCGCCATCGCGTTGCGGCGAACGCGGGCGATCAGTCCGACCCGTTCGGTGACCGACACCGCACCACGGGCGTCCAACAGATTGAAGAGGTGCGAGGTCTTGAGCGTCGCCTCCAGCGCCGGTATCACCAGCGGCGGCTCGTGCTCGAGGCAGCGCGCCGCCTCGCGCTCCCAGTCCTCGAAGTGGCGGCGCAGCATCTCCACGTCCGCCACCTCGAAACCGTAGACGGAGGACTCGCGTTCGTCCTCGAGCCGCACGTTCCCGTACGGCAGACCGCCGCCCCACTCGATATCGTAGATGGAGTCCCGGCGCTGCAGAAACATGGCAATGCGCTCGAGCCCGTAGGTGAGCTCGGCAGTGATCGGCTCCAGATCGATGCCGCCCGCCTGCTGAAAGTAGGTGAACTGAGTGATTTCCATGCCGTCCAGCAGCACCTGCCAACCGACACCCCAGGCGCCGAGCGTCGGCGACTCCCAGTTGTCCTCCTCGAACCGGATGTCGTGCACCGCGCGGTCGATGCCGAGAGCCCCGAGAGAGTCGAGGAACAGCTCCTGGACGTCATCGGGCGACGGCTTGAGGATCACCTGCAGCTGCAGGTGACGGCCGAGCCGGAACGGGTTCTCGCCGTAGCGGGCGTCGGCCGGGCGCCGAGAGGGCTGCACGTAGGCGACCCGATAGGGCTCCGGGCCGACGACGCGCAGGAAGCTCTCCGGGTGCATGGTCCCAGCGCCCATCTCGACGTCGTACGGCTGCTGGATCAGGCAACCGCAGTCGGCCCAATACCGTTGGAGATCGAGGATTAGAGACTGCAGGTCCACCATGCCTCCGAGGTCGCCGCGCGAGGCGGAAATATACCACGAGGGCGGGATTGAGGGGAAATTATCGGAATTCGGTGCGTCCCACCATCCGCGCCCTCGGAGAATGCGATACGGCTTGGAGGTCACGGGCCCGCGGTGGCGGTCCGCGGTGGCGGTGGCGGTGGCGGTGGCGGTGGCGGTGATCGGTGACGGTGGCAGTCGACGGTGACGGTGGCGGTAGGCGGTGGGCGGTGACGGTGGGCGGTGACGGTGGGCGGTGGCGGTGACGGTGGCGGTTCACGGTCGCGGATCGCGGATCGCGAACGCGGTACCGGTCGCGGTCCACGGACGCGGTACCGGTCGCGGTCGACGGTGACGGTGACGGTGACGGTGAACGGTCGCGGCCCCGGTCGCGGCCCCGGTCGCGGATCGCGGTCGCGGAGAGCCGCCGCGGAGAGCCGCCGCGGATCGCGGTCCCTTGATTGACGGACCTGGATGCGAGTTCGTCGGCCACGAAACCGGCCGCCGAAAAACGGCGGGCCCGGAGGCCCGCCGCGGGGTGTCGAGGTTGACTGGGGGTCAGAGGGCCTTGACGGCCTCGACCATCGGCGGAATGACGTCGAAGAGGTCGCCGACGACGCCGTAGTCGGCGATTTTGAAGATCGGCGCGTCCGGGTCCTTGTTGATGGCGACGATCACCTTCGACGAACTCATGCCCGCGAGATGCTGAATGGCTCCCGAGATACCGCACGCCACGTACAGCGACGGGCTGACGACCTTGCCGGTCTGGCCGACCTGGTGCGCGTGGTCGATCCAGCCCGCGTCGACCACGGCACGCGACGCGCCGACCGCGCCGCCGAGGGCGTCGGCCAACTCCTTGATGAGCGCGAAGTTCTCCGGGCCCTTGATGCCGCGGCCGCCCGAGACGATGATGTCGGCCTCGGCCACATCGAGCTCGCCGCCGGCGGTCGACACCAGCTCCTTGACCACCGCGCGGATCGACAGCTCGAGGCCGTCGAGATCGACCACCTCGGCACTTCCGCCGGTCTCTTCAGCGGCGAAGACGTTGGGCCGCAGGGTGATGACCTGCGGCGTGCTGCCGGCGGTGCCGGCGGTCGCGAAGGCCTTGGCCGAGTAGACCGGCCGCCGAGCCGTGAAGCCGCCGTCGTCCAGCGTCAGGTCGACGACGTCAGCTAACCCGCTGACGCTGAGCCTCGCCGCCACCCGCGGCGCCAGGTCGCGTCCCATGGCGGTGCCTGCGAAGAACAGCGCCGACGGCTGTGCGGCCTCGTGGGCCTTCATCACCGCCTCGGCATAGCCCTCCGACGAGTACAGTTCCAGATTCGGGTCGTCGGCGACAAAGACCTTCTCCGCCCCGAAGGCGCCGAGGCCGGCCGCCGAGTCACCGATGCCGGACCCCGGCAGGACCGCGGTCACCGCACCCCCGGCACCGCCCTGGCGCTTGGCCTCCGACAGCGCCTGCTGCGAGGCCTTCGAGATCTCTCCTCCGCGCTGCTCCACAAAAACCAGAATGCCAGCCATTGTCGCCTCCCTAAATCGCCTTCGCTTCTTCGCGAAGCAGTTTCACGAGCTCCGCTGCCGCAGTCGCGGGGTCGTCCTCGCCCTGGATGACGGTTCCCGCGGTCTTTTCCGGCGGCAGCTCGAGCTTCTCGACGCGATAGAAGGCGTCGGCATCCTCGTCGATCCCGAGGGACGCCACTTCCACCTTGTCAACGGGCTTCTTTTTCGCCGCCATGATGCCCTTGAGGGCAGCGTAACGGGGTTCGTTGAGCCCCTTCTGGCAGGTCAGCAGCGCCGGCAGCGGGCTCTCGACCGTTTCCTTGCCGCCCTCCACCTCGCGGGTCGCGGACAGCGAACCGTCGCCGAGCTCCAGCGCCGTGATATTGCCGACGTGCGGCAGACCGATCAGCTCGGCCAGCATCTGCCCGACCTGAGAGTTGTCGGTACCGACGCCTTTGAAGCCGCACAGGACGAGGTCGTGCTGGCGGTCCTTGATGACCGCGGCCAGGACCTTGGCGATGGTCAGGCTGTCGCCGAGGGTCGCCTCGCCGCCGAGCACATGCACCGCCTGGTGAGCGCCGCGGGCCAGGCAATCACGCAGGGTGGCCTCGGCGTGGTCGGGACCGTAGGTCACCACCGTCACCTCGCCGCCCTTGTCCTCGGTGATCCTGAGGGCCTCCTCGAGCGCATACTCGTCGAAGGGTGAGACGATCCACTTGATGCTCGATTCCTCGATCCCCTTGCCGTCGCCGCCGATCTTGATCACCGACGCCGTATCCGGCACGCTGGCCACGCAGACGATGCAGTTCACGGCTTGCCTCCTTCGCTGAGTTGTCGCTGGAATGAATGGTCATTCATCCGCAGGAGTGTACCACTTCTCCTTTCCGACTCCGCTGCCGTCCCGACGCGGCGCCGCGATCTGTCACCCGAGCCGAAAACGAGACGGAAGCTGAGGCGGAGAATGGAGAGGCGTCAGTCTGCCATGTCCTCTCGCAGACTCTGGAACTCCCGGTCGTAGGCCTCCATGACCTGGTGGTGGCGCAGCATGCCGATCACCGGCGCCGGCGGCTCGCCGTCCACCACCGGCAGGATCTCGCGCTTGAACGCGGTGAATCGCTGCAGCGCCGAGTGGAGATCGTCGTCGGGCTCGAGATACGCCATTCCGCGCGCCGTGACCCCGAGGTCCGATGCCACCAGCAACGGCCATACCTCCGGGGTCGCCATCACGCGGCGCACATCGTTGAGGCTGAACATGCCTTCGATGACCCCATGCTCGTCGATCACGGGGTAGGCCTCCTGGTCCGAGTCGGCCACCAGATCGAGGACGCTCTCGAAGGACGCCCCCGGCAGCACAGATACCACCTTCTGGCCGGGTTCCATCACGTCACGCACCGTCAGCTGCTCGAGAACGTCGATCTGGAATTCGCCGATGTGAGCTGGCGAGTCGATGCGCCCGGGAACCTGCGCCTCGTAAATCGAGACGCTGCGCATCAACAGGTAGGCGACCGACGACACCAGCATCATCGGTACCAGGAGGCCGTAGGAGCCGCTCATCTCGGCGACCATGATGAGGGAGGCGATCGGCACCTTGGCAACGCCAGCGAAGAACCCGCCCATCCCCACCAGCACGCAGGCCGCCGGCTGCGGGGCGAGCTGCGGCACCGCGCGCTGCACGAGGTCGGCGAAGACCGCGCCGGTCACGCCGCCGATGACCAGCGACGGCGCAAAGACGCCGCCCGAGCCGCCGGACGAGATCGTGAACGAGGTCGCCAGGATCTTCGCGGGGAGCAGCAGCACCAGCACCTTCAGCGGGAGCTGGTTGTCGAGGGTGAGCTGCAGCCATCCGTACCCGCCACCCAGCACCTGGGGCACGGCGAGGGCGAGGATGGCGAGGAGCAGACCGCCGACCGCGGGCTTGGTCCACGCCGGGATCGGCAGCCGCCGGAAAACCCGGTCGCGCATACCGTAGAAAACCTTGACGTAGATGACGCCGACAACTGCCAGCACCATTCCGAGCGCGAGATAGGCGACGAGCTCGTGCGGACGCGCGAAACGGATATCGGCGGTGTCGAAGATCGAGTTCCACCCGGTCAACGACGCCACCACGACGTAGGACACGATCGATGAGATGATCGCCGGGATCAGAGCTTCTGACTCGAAATCCGGATCGGAATAGAGCACCTCGACCGCGAACAGGGCAGCGCCAAGGGGCGCCCGGAACATGCCCCCGACACCTGCCGCCATGCCCGAGATGACGAGCACCCGCCGGTCGTGGTAGCCGAGCCGGAGGAGGTCGGCCAGATAGGATCCGAATCCGGCCCCGACCTGGGCGACCGGACCCTCGCGGCCGGCCGAACCGCCCGAGCCGATGGTCAGCATCGAGGTGATCAGCTTGACCGGCACGATCCGCGACCGCAGCACCGCCCGCCCGCGGTGGTAAGCGTTGATGACCGCATCGGTTCCGTGGCCCTCGGCCTCGGGAGCGAAGGTCTGAACGATCCACCCGACCACCAGCCCCGCCAGCGGCAGCACCAGCAGCAGGAGCCATGGCCGGTCGGGAGCGCTCCAGCCGCTCTCGCCCGCGACGCCATGACCGGGCACGTGGAAACCGACGACTCCTCCGAGCAACACCGAGCCGATGCCCTCGACGCCCCAGGTCAGGAGGGCGCCACCGAGGCCGGCAACCACACCGACCAGCAGCGCCAGCAGCAGCCAGCGGCCGAAGTTGTAGAGGTCGACGCCGGCCGACAGACGCGCGATTGCCTTGAGCCAGGAGTTGAACATCACCGCAACCGGTAATCCGTCAGGCGTTCCGCCTCGCTGGTTTCATCACGGCGACCGATCGATGGAACCGACCACCAGACAGGCGTTGGTCCCTCCAAAACCGAAGCTGTTGGTCACCGCGATGTCGAACCGCGCCTCGCGCGCGGTATGGGGAACGTAGTCGAGGTCGTTCTCGGGATCGGGGTTGTCGAGGTTGATGGTCGGCGGCACCACGCCGTTCCTGATCGCCAACACGGCGACAGCGAACTCGAGCCCTCCGGCGGCACCCAGGAGGTGGCCTGTCATCGACTTCGTGGACGACACCAGCAGCTTCCTGGCGTGGTCGCCGAAGACCCTCTTCAGCGCGATCGTCTCGATGGTGTCGCCGGCCGGTGTGGCGGTGCCGTGGGCGTTGACATATCCGACCCGGTCCGGAGCGATCCCCGCGTCGTCGAGCGCGGCGCGGATCACGCGCACTGCACCGTCACCGTCTTCGGACGGAGCGGAGATGTGAAAGGCGTCCGACGACATCCCGAAGCCCAGCACCTCGGCGAAGATCGGTGCGCCTCGCCTGCGGGCGTGCTCGTACTCCTCGAGCAGCACGATGCCCGCTCCCTCACCCATCACGAAACCGTCGCGATCGCGGTCCCACGGCCGCGACGCCTTTTCCGGCTCGTCGTTCCGGGTGGACAGCGCCCGCATCGACGCGAAGCCCGCGATCGGAAGCGGCGAGATGACCGCCTCCGAGCCGCCGGCGAGGATCGCGTCGGCGTATCCGTGGCGGATGTAGAGGGTGGCGTCGCTGATGGCGTGGGACGAGGTCGAGCACGCCGTACAGGTCGCCATGTTCGGGCCCTTGGCACCGGTCTGGATGCTGATCAGGCCCGAGCACATGTTGATGATCGCACCGGGAATGAAGAACGGCGACACCCGGCGGGGGCCGCGCTCCAACAGGGCCTGATGTTGTCGCTGGATGAACGGGAAACCCCCGATGCCGGAGCCGATCACCACGCCGACCCGATCCGCGTTGGCCTCTGTGATCTCGAGCCCCGACTCGTCGAGCGCCATGCGGCTCGCGGCCAGGGCGAAATGCACGAAAAGGTCGAATTTCTTGACCTCTTTCGGCTCGATCCAATCGGTCGGCTCGAAACCTCGAACCTCGGCCGCGATGCGGACTGCAAGGTCTGAGGCATCGAACCTGGTGATCGTGGCGACACCGTTGGTGCCGGCCACCAAACCGTTCCAGGTGGCTTCGGTCCCGATTCCCAGCGGCGAAACCAGGCCGATTCCGGTCACCACGACGCGGCGGGACATCAACCGTCCAGGTTCTGCTTCAAAAACTCGATGGCATCCTTGACGGTCGCGATCTTCTCCGCCGCCTCGTCGGGAATCTCGACCCCGAACTCCTCCTCGAAAGCCATCACGAGCTCCACCACATCGAGTGAGTCCGCACCCAGGTCATCCACGAACGAGGCCGCTGGCGACACCTTGGCCGCGTCGACCCCGAGCTGCTGGACAATGATCTCCTTCACCTTGGCTTCCACATCCATGACGAATCCCTCCTCTGTCTCCCGACTGGTCGTACAATGCCGATCCGGACCACCGACGGGCCGTCAACGGCCCGTTGGCATCGCCGGACCCTCACCTCTCCTCGAAGTCGCGCGCCATCCGCACTCTCGACCCGCACCTGAACGCAGTACGTGATAGCACAGGGCGTGAAAGCGCGCAAGAGCCTCCAATCGCCTTGACATCTTTTCAAAAAAGGAGTATCCAGCCATTTAAAGCCGCATTCGGTCGGCGGAGGAGGAGGGGCGCAATGGAATCGTATCTGACCGCCAAGGAAGCCGCGGACTACCTCAAACTGGCCGAGCGCACCCTGGTGCGGCTGGCCCACGAGGGCAAGATTCCGGGAGTCAAGATCGGCGGCCAGTGGCGCTTCCGGCGCGCCCTGCTCGACGAATACCTGGACACCCTCGCGTCGGAGTCGGTGGCGACCTCGGGCACCGCCCCCAAGCAGGTCATCGACGCGCCGATGGAGGAGATCTTCACGGTCGACCAGATCATCCCCGACCTCCAGGTCGGCAGCCGCCCCGAGGTGATTCACGCGATGTCGGAGCACGTGACCAGGCTCGGTCTGGTGGAAGACCAGTCGTGGTTGGAGGCGGCGCTTGCGGCACGCGAGCGACTCGTCCCCACCGCGGTTCCCGAGGGGGTGGCCTTTCTCCATGCCCGGCGGCGCGCCGCCGACAAGTTTCCAAAGCAGTTCATCGCCATGGGGCGCTCGCGGGACGGGGTCGTCTTCGGATCGCCCGACATGGGGAAGACCCACGTCTTCTTCTTGCTCGCGTTGCGCAACGACGCGCTGCACCTGCGCTGGCTGTCGCGGCTGGCCTGGATCGTGCGCTCTCCCGCACGGCTGACGCGTCTGCTCGAGGCCGACTCCGCACAGGCCATCCACGGCGCCATGCTCGAGGCCGCAGCCAGCCTGCCGGGGGCGCTGCGGCCGACGGGTGCTCCAGCGGGCCGCTGATCCCCCCCCACGACCGCCCGCGGCTCGAGGCTCGAGGCTCGAGGTCGGGACAGCAAGGGCGAGTCCTCGAGGTCGCCACTCCGACAGTCCGTAGCCCGCAGGTCGATGCCACCCGTAGCCGACAGCGGCCAGATCGACTAAAATGCTGCGCCAATGAAAATCGCTCTGATCGGCAGTCACGGAGTCGGTAAGACGACGCTTTGCTACGAGCTCGCCGCCGAGCTCAAGCGCCGCGGTGCCGACGTCGAGATGGTCCGCGAGATTGCGCGCAGCTGCCCACTGCCAATCAATCAGGAGACGACGACGGACGCCCAGAGCTGGATTCTCCACACCCAGATCGCGGCCGAAATCCACGCCGCGGCCGAGCACGAGGTGGTCCTGTGCGACCGCTCCGCTCTCGACAACTACTGCTACCTCGTGCAGGCCGCCGGCACGGTCTCCGCGTGGGAGCGCTTCCTGGATGCGTGGATCCCGACCTACGACGTGCTGGTCAAGGTGCCGATCACCGACCAGCCCGCTTTCGATGGAATCCGAGCCGTCGATCCGTCCTTCCAGCAGCGCATTGAGTTGCTGCTCGAGGGGATGATCACCACCCGCGGCATCGCGCCGCTGCGGCTGGCCGCGAATGATCGCGATGGGTGGAGCCGGCGGATCGTGGACACGATGCTGCCGGCGCTCGAGCCCACGCTCCCCCTGTTCTCCCGGGACAACCAATGACCGCCCTCGGACAGGGGCAGCAACCGGAAGCGACCCCGATGGGAGGCCGCGCTGACCTGATCGTCCGCGATGGCTTGGTCCTGCCGATGATCGGCGGCCGCGAGTGGTTCACGGGCGACGTGGTGGTTCGGGGAGGCACGATCATCGCCGTAGGTCCCGAAGCCGGACGCGGCGTCGATGCCGACCGTACGATCGACGCCGCGGGAGCGGCCGTGCTGCCAGGCCTGGTTCAGTGCCATGTTCACGTCGTGCAGTCGCTGCTCCGGCACCAGGCCGACGGCCTCGAGCTCCTCGACTGGCTCCGGCTGCGCACGCTGCCGTACGAAGCCGCCCTCGACGGAGACGGGGTCGCTGCGGCGGCGGAGCTGGGGATCTCGGAGCTCCTGACCGGCGGCACGACCACCGCCCTCGACTTCGGAACCACCCACGACCACGACCGGGTCTTCGAGAGCGCCGACTCGATGGGCATTCGCCTGGTTTCCGGCAAGACCCACATGGACATGGGCGAGGAAGCGCCCGCAATCCTGATCGAGGACCCCGACCGCTCGCTCGCCGAGGCCGAGGCGATCGGAACGCGGTGGCACGGCGCGGCGGAGGGCCGCCTCCGCTACGCGGTCGCCCCCCGTTTCGCGCTGTCGTGCTCGACATCCCTCCTCGAGGGCTGTGCGGCGCTCGCTCGGCGCCAGGGATGGCTGCTGCAGAGCCACGCCTCGGAGAACCGGCTCGAGGTCGCCGAGGTGGAGCGCCTGTTCGGTTGCAGCAACATCGAATTCCTGCACCGCCGCGGCCTCACGGGAACGGATGTGGTACTCGCCCACGGCGTCCACCTCGATGATCACGAGGTCCGGCTGCTCGCCGACACCGGCACCACGATCTGCCACTGCCCCGGCGCCAACCTCAAGCTCGCATCGGGCATCGCCGACGTCCCCCGACTCGTCGCGTACGGGGTGCGCTTGGGCCTCGGTGCCGACGGACCGCCGTGCAACAATCAGCTGTCCATGTTCCGCGAAATGTACCTGGCGGCAACCCTGCACGGGATGCGCCACGGACCGGACGCCCTCGATGCCTGGAGCGCCCTCGAGATGGCCACCCGCGGCGGCGCGACGGCACTCGGGCTCGGCGACACCGTCGGTACGCTCGAGCCCGGGAAGGCCGCAGACCTGATCGTGGTTTCTCTCGACGAGTGGTCGATGCTTCCGGGGGGCGATCCCGCCGCCAGGATCGTTTACGGATGCGAGCCCCGGGGCGTGCGTTACACCGTGGTCGCCGGCCGGGTTCTGGTCGAGGACGGGCGCCTGGCGGATGTCGACCATGACGCCCTTCGCGAGCGGATCAGCGCGGCGTGGCACGCCACCCGGCGAAGGATGGAGGACATCGCATGAAGATCGGCTCGTCCCGCGGAGGCATCGACCGGCTCGATCGCTACCTCGCCGCCAGGGATTATGACCAGGCACTCGAGGTCCTCAGGAAGGAGCTGTGGAAGAACCCGGACCAGCTCAACCTGCGGCTTCGCCAGGCCGACATCCTCGATCTCAAGGGAGACCGTGACAAGGCGATCTTCATCTATCGTGACATCGCTGAGGCGCAGGCGAAGGACGGCTTCTACACCCGTGCCATCGCAATCTACAAGAAGGTGCTGCGCCTCGACCCTGAACAGGACGTGCACTCGGACCTCGCACGACTGATCGAGGAGGACCGACAGGCCAAGCTCGCCGAACGACGTCACCGCGACGTCAAGGCCTCGCTCGAGGAGAACGCCGCGGCCACCGACGGAGAGGTCAAGGAGCTGCAGGCGTCGACGCTCTTCTCCTCGTTCGAGCGCGAGAGCCTGATCGAGGTCCTGGCCTCCACCGAGCTGCGTTCGTACGACGAGGGCGACATCATCGTGACCGAGGGCGAGCGGGGTTCGAGCCTGTTCTCGATCGTCGGCGGCACGGTCAAGGTCTTCACGCGGACCGAAGACGGAGTCAACCTGCCGCTCGCCGAGCTCGGGCCCGGCGACTTCTTCGGTGAGGTCTCGCTGCTGTCCGGGCGCCCCCGCACCGCCACCATCACCGCGCGCACCGAGGTCACGGCGATCGAGCTCGACCGCGCAGACGTGGATCGCATCGCGGGGAGACATCCGGGAGTCCGCACGGTGCTCGAGGACTTCTGCACCCGCCGGGCGCGCGATACCGTCGAGGCGGTGATCGGACGCCTCCGGGGCGATGTCGAGCCCGCGAAGAAGATGGTGATCCGTTTCGGGGATCCCGACGAGGAAGCGCCCGAGGCATGACCGTACGGCCGATCCTGATCTACGGCGATCCCCGGCTGGAGCAGCCGAGCGATCCGGTGACCTCCTTCGACAGCGGCCTGCAGGAGCTGATCGACGACCTCTTCGAGACCGGCTGGCGGGCGCCGGGGCTCGGAGTCGCCGCGCCGCAGGTAGGCGTGAACATCCGCCTCGCGGTCGTTGACCTGTCGATCGGGAAGGATCCGGGCGCGAAGATCGTGCTCGCCAATCCCGAGATCCTCGCTCCCGCCGGGCGCGCGAGCCTCGAGGAAGGGTGCCTCTCGTTTCCAGGGCTCTTCACGACCATCGAGCGCCCGACCTCGCTTCGGGTCCGCGCCCAGGACGCTGCGGGAGGCTGGCGGGAGTTCGAAGCCGACGGTCTGCTCGCGCAAGCCGTCTGCCACGAGATCGATCACCTCGACGGCATCTTGCTCGTGCACCACCTTCGCGGGATGAAGAAGCGCCTCTTTTTGCGCCGCGTCGCCAAGATGCGCACGCTGGGAGTCTGGCAGCAGTCTGCTGCGCAGACGGCCGGATGAGGGTTCTTCACAGCCCGCTCGGGAGCCCCTGCCGCGGGTTGGACTGGTAGAGGTCTGCGACGTGGCGGGCGGTCTCCTCGCCCGCCGGCGACACCACCTTCGGGACCACGATCTGGACCGTGTAGAGATGGTCGCCGAAGGCCCGAGTCCTGGTGTTTCGAGCTCCCTTGCCGCGCAACCTGAACGTGCGCCCGGAATCGGTTCCCGGCGGCACCTTTGCCCGGACCGGGCCGTGTACGGTGCCGATCTCGATCTCCGCTCCCCGGTACGCCTCGGCGAACGTGATCGGGATCGTGGTCAGGATGTTGTCGCCCTCCCTTTTGAAGAAAGGGTCGGGCCTGACCCGCACGCGTACGAACAGGTCACCGGCACCACCGCCCTGGCGCCCCTCGGCCCCTTTACCGGCGACGCGAACCTTTTGGCCGTCGCCGACACCTTCAGGGACCTTGACCCGCAGCCGCTCGGTACTCACGACGACGCCGGAACCGCGGCACTGGCCACACACCCGCCCGTCGACGTTGCCGCGGCCGCCGCAGCTGTCGCAGCGCACCTGGCGCTGGATCGGGATCGTGACCGAGGTGCCTCGGATCGCGTCCTCGAACGAGATCTCGAACTCCACCTCATGGTCCGCTCCCCGGCGGGGCCGGCGAGGGGCCCGTCTCTCCGCCCGACCTCCGAAGAAGTGGCCGAACATGTCGCCGAGGTCCTGGAAACCGCCGGCGCCACCGAGGTCCTCGACGTCGAATCGGAAGCCCCGGCCGCCTTCCCATGACGTCCCGGACTGGCGGAAAGGATCGAAGCCGACGTCCGGATCGCCGTCGACGCGACCGAAGGTGTCGTACTGCTTTCGCTTCTCCCTGTCCGACAGGACAGCGTACGCCTCCTGAATCTGCTTGAACCTGGCCTCGGCCTCGGGATTGTCCGGGTTGACATCCGGATGATATCGGCGTGCCAGCTTCCGGTAGGCCTTCTTGATGTCGGCCGCTGTTGCCGAGCGATCGACCCCGAGAACGCCGTAGTAGTCAGCTGCCACCGTACCTCCTGCCCAGCCGCGGTCGGCGCCATCCCTGACCCCGGCGGCGGCCTCGAACCAGAAGAAATATGGTCGAGAATCCTCGAGATTTCAACCGGCGATGCCCGCGGCCCACCGTCCGCGGTGTCTGTGTGGTCGATTCACGGTCCGAGCCGACGGCAATCGTGGCCGGCCGGCCCGCTGCCGTAAAATATCATTATGGATGAGCGACCGGTCGCCGGAACGCGGTGCGGACAGCCATGAGGGTCCGACCCTGGCGGGCTATCGGACTGCTGGCAGCAGGGCTGGCAGTCGGCGCACTCATCAACTTCCCGTGGCTCGCGGCGTCCCTCAAGATCTCCGAGCTCGCCAGTCGATCGCTGCCGCGGGCGCTGACCGATCCGATGGTGCTCACCGTCGTCAATGTCGTCGCCGGGCTGCTCGTCGTCTGGGGCCTGGTGCAGCTGGTATTCGGCGCCAGCCCCAACCAGCGGCTGGTGAACACGTTGATCCGTCGCGGCGACTTCATTGGAGCGGCGCAGATCCAGGCCAGCGAGGGCCGCCTGAAGCATGCGTTCGCTCTTTACCAGAAGGGCCGTGCATGGGGCGACGCTGCAAGGGTGGCCCTCGAACTCGGCCGGGACCACGAGGCGGCCGAGCTGCTCCGCCGGGCGGGCGGGCACCACCTCGCCGAGGCGGGCCGCCTGTTCCGTCGCTGTGGCGACATCTCGGGCGCGCAACGCTGCGATCGCGACCTCGCCGATTGGCTGACCAGCCGCGGCCGCTACGAGGAGGCGGTCGAGGCCTGGATGCGCGCGGGGGACTCCAAGCGGGCCGCAGGCGCCGCCCGAATCGCGGTCGAGGAGGGACGATTCAGCTCGTCGCACCCATCGCTGCCGATGGCCCGGAGAGCGGTGGAGCAGGTGAACGACCATCGCACCCTCGCCAGGCTGCACGAGATCGCCGGCAACTGGCACGAGGCGGCGCACGCATGGCGGGCTGCCGGCGACAACGCGCACGCCGCCGACATCTTCCGCAAGGCCGGCCACATGCACGACGCGGCCGTGGCCGAATCGGCAGCGGGACACCCGCGGGAGGCGGCACAGATCCGCCTGCAGCAGCTGAAGAAGAGGCGGGAACGGCTGGCGCTCGCGCGGGCCCGCGGGGATGCCGGTCGCGGTGACGCCGAGTCGTTGGCGCAAAAGGTCGAGGCCGAGGAAGATCAGCTCGTCCCGATCCTCGCCGAGCTCGGAATGCGGCGCGAGATGATCGATGTCATCGTCGCGTCGGGGCGGGCCGAGGAGTCGGTCGCCCGACTGGTCCAACAGAACGAGGAGGCGGAGGCCGTCGATCTCGCCATCAGCGCGCAGCTGTGGCATCTCGCGGCGCCGATCCTCCAACGGCTTCGCCGATTCGGCGAGGCGAGCGATCTCTACGAGCTCGCCGGAGACAACCAGGCGGCCGCGCGGTGTGCAGAAGAGGCGGGAGAATTCGAACGCGCGCTGCAGCTGTACCGGAGCCTCGGCAACGCGCTGGGAACCGCGCACTGCATGGCTCGGCTCGGCTTCCTCCAAGACGCGCTGGTCGAGCTGCACCGCGACGGGCTCTACGGCGAGGCCCTCGAGGTCCTTCAACAGCATCCCGGGCCGATCCCTGACGTCGCCAAGGTTGTCCTCGACCTTGGCGAGTGGGCACGAGTCAACCGGTCACCGGAAAAGGCCATCTCCTGCCTGCAGCGGGCGGTGATCGGCGTCGCACTCCAACCGGGCAGGCTCGAGCCCGCGATCGCCCTCGCACGAGCGCTCCACAGCGCCGGAGAGCGAGAGGCAGCGCTTTCCCAGCTCGAGCGTATCCTCGCCTTCGACTTCTCGTACGAGCCCGCCCGGCGCCTGCGGGCCGAGATCGGGGCTCGATCGTCCGGCGCCGGGCAGGCCGGAGCAACCCCGGCCTCGCGCGAGATCGAAGCCCAA
>CAZSTH010000037.1:0-12704 GCA_964609835.1 uncultured Thermoanaerobaculia bacterium | reverse complement strand
GGTACGAGATCCTGACCAAGCTCGGCCGCGGCGGCATGGGCGTGGTCTTCAAGGCCCGTGACACGCGGCTGGAGAGGGACGTGGCGATCAAGGTGCTACGCACGACATCGCCTGAAGAGGCCGCCCGCCTCGGGCAGGAGGCGCGCGCGGCAGCCACCCTCAACCATCCCGGAATCGTTACCATCCACGACTTCGAGGAGGGTTTTGACGGCTACTTCATCGCCATGGAGTACGTCCCCGGGGAACCTCTCGACGTGCTGATGAAGCGGGATCCGGCAATCGTGAAACAGCACCTGCAGCGGTTGTTGGTCAAGGTGGCCGACGCGATCGCCTACGCCCACAGCCATCGCGTGATCCACCGCGACCTCAAGCCCGGTAACATCCTCGTCACGCCCCAGCTCGAGGTCAAGATCCTCGATTTCGGAATCGCAGCCCGGCTCGATCGGTCCGGAGACGAGCCGAGGTCCATCAGCGGGACCCCGTTCTACATGGCCCCGGAACAGATCCGAGGCGAGCCGCCGACACCGGCAACCGACGTCTACGCCTTCGGCGCCACCGCCTTCCATCTCGCGACCGGCCGGCCCCCGTACCACACCGGTAACGTGATCGATGCCCACCTCAAGGCCCTGCCCCCGGACCCCCTGGATCTCGTGCCCGAGCTCGACCCGCAGCTCGCTCACATCATCCTGCGGTGCCTGGAAAAAGAGCCCGCGGACCGGTACGGCTCGATCACCGAGCTACGCGACGATCTCCAGCTGATCCGGGGTTGAGCCAGATCAACGACCTTCTGTACGCCATTTTCCTGACAACACGTCATGAAAAACGGAAGTGGACGTCTTCTGACTAACGATTTCGTCTCAGCGACCGGTAGTCGGGAATTCCGTACTCCTTGATTTTGGCAATCAGGGCGCCCCGAGAGAGATTGAGGTCGCGCGCCGCCTTGCTCTGATTGCCCAGAGAACGCCGCAGCACGCGATCGATCAGGATCCGCTCCACGGCAGGAATCACGACCTTGAGATTGTCCCGGCCGAGCAAAGACACGGCGTCAGCGGCATCGCCCTCCACCGCCGCGGCCAGTGGCGCCTCCAACGAGCTCGTGCCGACCGTGCCCTTCACCATCTCACCGTCCGGGGTCGCCGTCACCAGCCGCCGGAGCTCGCTCAAAAGCTCCTTCATCTGCCCCTCGAACGGGTGGCTGAGCAACGAATCGAGAGTCTCGAGGGCGATGCCGTTGACCTTCTTCCCCTGCTCGGCGCTGACCGTCTCGAGAGCGCGCACGATCACGATCGGAAGATCTTCACGTCGCTCATCGAGCCTCGGGACGCCGATCGCGTGCCTCTCGGTGGCCTTCACGAGCCCTTCGTCGAGCCGGCCTTCCGCGGCCAGTCCCAGCCCCGCCTCGCCCACGGTCAGGATCCAGCGCACCTTCGGACCGAACCCGGAGCGGGAATCCGAGCGGACCGCTGCGGCCAGATCCTGCTGCATCTCCGCGGACAGAGCATCGACATCGCGGACGACCACGACGCCGCCTCCCGCTCGCTCGGCGAGTCCTCTCACTCCGACTGCCGACTCTGACCCGAAGAGCTCTGCGCGGACCGAAGCCTCGTCATCTCTGCACGCCTGGACGATGCGGATCCACGGTTTGCCGGTCGGGCACAGCGAGGCGATCAACGACGCCAGATAGGCGCGCCCGCCGCCGGGACGCCCGTACAGCAGCACCGGCGAAGCCGACCTGGCCGCAGCGAGCATCTGCTGCCTGAGGTCCACCACCGCCTGCGAGGTTCCGGGCAGGCGGGCCTCGAGCCGGCGCGCGGCGTCCTGCTCCCAGCGCCCGAAGAAGGCGCTCGAGCCCGACACATTGTCCCAGTTCAGGGCCAGCATCACCGCCAGCTCTGCGAGCAGAATCCGGTCCTCGTCGGCACGCTCGGCATCGGTCTCGGCCAGCAGGTAGACATTGGCTCCTTCACCGAGCGGAACCGGGTAGATCAGGATCTCGGGCCGCGAGCCTCTCAGCACGGCGATCCGGCCGCCGACCGCGAGCTCGGAGTAGGTTCGGCTCGGAAGCTGGGGAACCGGTCCGGCCCAGGTGCTCACGATCGGCTGCAGCGCGCCCTTCTGGTCGAGCCAGGCGAGCATGGTTCGAGCCGCAGGAAAAACGCGGGCCAGGTAATCCTCGAGGCCGCCCACCATGTCCGTCTGGACGGCGGACCGGAAGAGTTCTAGAGCAGCGCGCCGGCCTCGCGCGAGGCGCTCGGGCTCATTGAAGAGAGCGACCTCCGCACGAGGCGTCTCGGGCCTCCCGTCGGGCGTCGGCACCGGGGCGGGCTCGTCCCCGCCGACCGGATCGAGCGCCTCGTCTGAAGTCTCGTCCTCGGCAGTCCCGCTGAAGGTGATGGTCGTGGTTCCGAGACGGATCTTGTCGCCGGCCGCGAGTACGCCACGGGCACGCCGGATACCGTTGAGAAGCACGATCTGCCGGGGCTGGCTGACGAAGGTGTATGCATCTCCGGATCGGCGGATCACGAGATGGGTGGGAGCGACTCCGGGCGCCGTGACGACCACGTCGTTGGCGCTCGATGCACCGATCGAGACACTCTCGCTGCCGAGCTCGTACGAGCGCTCGGTCCCGCTGCCGGAGTCAATCGCGAGCTTGAACAACCGCCCTCCGCGGCTCGACACCGCCCGGATGGCACCCGATCGCACGAACTGTGGGGTGACGGTGCAGCCCGCCGCCTCCGCAGTACATTCGCCGGACACCCTCGCTGATCAGGGTATTGCCCGAACCACCGGCTGTCAATCTTTCACACACACCAACACGGGCGGAACCGGATCTCGCAGTGACCTTCGACACATCTGTCCGGCGCCGAACTTCAGCGAACCACGGCGCCTCCCAGGCGGCCCGCGAGCCGGACCAGGTCAGCGAGGTCCGGCAACACGGCTCCCTCGCGATCGGCGACCAGGAGGCCGGCCACCGCGCCGCTGCGCCCGAGAGGGATCAGGGCCGTGGCCGGCGAAAGGCGATCGACACCGAGCACCTCGGACAACCGCCGCTCCTCTTCGGTACCCGGTTCGATCTCGGTCACCGCTTCGCCATCACCAACGACCCGCTCGAGTCGCTCGATCCCTCGTTCGAGGCTCGTGTGGTCTCGATCCAGTGGGAAACCGAATCCCGCCCGACAGCGCAGGCACTCCTCCTCCGCCAACAGGACAGCGCCGCGCACGAAGTGCTCCGCGGCCAGTTGCAGGAGCGAGCTGACTCCCTGGTCCGGCTCGGTTTCCGAAAGCAGTGCACCCACCAGGTCGGCGACCCCGGTCGGGAGCCCGTCAGACATCGGCCGAGCGCTCAGCTGTCGATCGACGACCGTCGACAGCGCGTTCGCGAACCTGGTCATCGGCTCGCCGACGTCACCCTGCGGAGCGGGGAGCAGGAATGCCACCCCGGCACCCACGAGACGATCGACCCACGATGGATCGTTGAGGGGCCCGATCCAGATCACCGGCACCGGCGGGTCATGGGCGGCCGCACGCTCCAGCAACTCGATCCACGCCGTCTCCTGGCCGACCAGCGAAGACGGCTGCTGATGGTGGACGACGAGCACGTCCACCTCCTCGAGGTCGGCGCCGTCCGCCAGCCGCCGATGCAACAGGCTCCACCCTCTTTGCTGCCATTGGCGCTCGAGGGGTCCCCGCCACCAGCGGGGATCCTGTGACATCACCACGATGCTGGCGGCCCGCAGCTGCTCCAGCGGTCCGATCTCGAGATCGGTCATCAGATCATCGAGAGGGTTGTCCGGCGGCGCGCTCGGCAGCACGTTGATCTTCGCCGGCTCGAGGATCTGGGCCGGCTGCAACAGCTCGACCTCGAGCAGCCGGTCCAGGGCGCCGTCCGACGCGGCCCCGCCCGCTGCGTCCGCGAAACCGGAAAGGCTGATGGAGTCGCCCTCGACCGGCTCGATCTCGCCTGGCAGGAAACGGAACCTCCCTACGCGGCAGGCCAGTATGCGGCCGGCTTCGACGAGATCGTCCCTCGACGGCACCGCGACCCGTCCGCGATGCACCTCGAGCCTGAGCGCGCCCTGCTCGGTGTCGAGCTCGAGCACACCGCTCGGCGACGTCGCCGACACCAACCGCAGCAGCGAGGTCGGGGTCAGGTGTTCGAGGCTGCCCGAGAGAATCCGCTTCATGATCCGGAGTCCCATCGCTCGTCGGCTTCGATCGATTCGACTGTATAGACCCGGAGGTCGCCGGCCTTCAGCAGCAGGTCCCTGCGCTCTACCACACCCGATTCGACCTCCACCTCGAGGACCCACCGCCCCGGGAGAAGCCCTGCGAACCGTGCCTCGGGATCGAGCAGCGACCGACGGACCTCGCCGCCACCACCGCGCAAGACGACCACCGGAGGCGGCTGGGTCGGGGCGTGCGGAAGGCGGCACACGAGATCGGCACCGAGATTGGGCCGCACCACCCGTCCATTTCGGGTCGGGAGCCGTTGCAACCCGTCGTCTTCGGCTGCCAGAACCTCGATCTGCGGGACGGCCCCAACGGTCGCACCGAATACCATGTGGCGCGGCGTGACCGTCCACAGCCCGAGAGTCGGATCGCTGCCCACCCATCCCGCGCCGGGCAACCGGCACTCGAGCCAACGGTGCGGCAGCACCTGCCCGCCGCTTGCCACCAGAACGCCACTGACGGTGCGCGCCTCGAAGCCCGCCGCGAGCAGCAAGGCCACAGTCGCGTTGGCGACACCCGAGCAGCGCCCGTAGCCGCGGGTGAGCACCGAACGGGCGTCCTGAGGACCGGTGTCGGACGTACGGACGGCGATTTCGCGCGACGCCCACTCCAGCACATCGGTTGCCGCCTGCCAGGGATCGTCGGCCACCATGAGCCGCTTGCCGAGCCGACGCGGCAGCTCGAAGCCGTCCGGGATCCGCGCCCGATCCACCGCAGCACCATCGTATCGTCCGCCGGCGCCGATCGGCGCCAGCGAGGTCGCCACGTGGACCTTCAGCACCCCATCGCTGCCGGCCTGCACCTCTTGCACGAAGCCGTTGCACGCGTGGCCCACCGGCGCATCACCACCCCAGACCAGATACTCCGCCTCCTCCGCCGCGACCGCGATCGCGACCGACACCAGAGCCGTGAACCAGGCGGCGATCCACCTCATCCGACGTCCGCCCGCCGCTTGACGAAGCCGTCGAGCACCCCGTTCACGAAGCGACCCGAGTCCTTCGCCCCGTACTTCTTGGCAATCTCGATCGCCTCGTCGATGATCACCGGCGGTGGAGTCTCGAACTCGTAGATCAGCTCGTACAGGGCGAGGCGCAGGATGTTGCGATCAACCGCAGCCAGCCGCTCGAGGCGCCAGTTCGTGGTCTGGCGTCCGAGCTCGCGATCGATCTCGGCGAGTCGCGTCAGGGTCCCCCGAAGCAGCCGGTCAGCGAAGGCGCGAACTCCCTCGCCTGCGTTCTGCCACTCCTCGAAGCCGGCCTGCATCTCCTCCGGGCTGGAAGCGGCGTGCTCGTACTGGTACAGGAGCTGAAGCGCCAGCTCGCGTGCCCGGCGCCGGGATCCCATGTCAGAAGATCCCCGTCGCCGGGCGAGGTGAAAACGGTTCTCCGATCACCCGTTCTTCCCGTCGAGCTGGGGCGCGAGGCGGGCCATCTCGATGGCCGACAGCGCCGCCTCCCATCCCTTGTTGCCCATCTTCGTGCCGGCGCGTTCGACCGCCTGCTCGAGGGTGTCGGCGGTGATGACTCCGAAGGTCATCGGCACACCGGAGCTCATCGAGACCTGCGCGAGCCCCTTCGCCACCTCGGCGGCGATCAGATCGAAATGGGCCGTGCCGCCCCGCACCAGCGCGCCAACGCTGATGACGGCGTCGAAAGACCCGCTGGCGGCCAGCCTCGACGCGGCGAGGGGAATCTCCCACGCGCCGGGAACGCGTATGATCGTGATCCGCTCGTCCGCGGCACCGTGCCGCAGCAGGCAGTCCACCGCTCCCGATTCGAGTCGCGTGGTCAGGGCCTCGTTGAATCGGCTGACGACGAGCGCGAACCGCAGGCCCTGGGCATCGAGATGTCCTTCAAGAACCTTCATAGGCCCTCCAGAGGGGCCATTGTATCGCGTTTCCCGTGAACGGCTGCCGATATCCGGACGCCCTCCGCACCCCCGAAGCGAAACCGCGTCATCAGTGACCACTGTCGACTGCTGGCGACAGCGGGCGCTCGCCGATCACCGCCCGATCCGCGAGCTGCTGGCCTGCGGCAGTCGCCAGCACCAGGTCATCCACGCGTCTCACCAGCCCCCGACGCTCGGCCTCGCGAACCGTCTGCTGGGTACGGCTCTCGCTCCACTGCAAGTGGCGGTACAACGAGGACAGCCGGCACTCCTCGCGCTCCGCCTCGGTCTCCTGGTGGTGCAGGAGGTGGACCACGAGCATCCGCAGCCCGAGATCCAGGCGCTGCTCCTTGCGCCGCCTCGCCTGCGCCAACAGGCCTCGGCGCGGTGCCCCGGCCAGTGCCGCGGCAAATGCCGCGCCGCAGGCGACCGCCATCCCGCCGGCAATCGAGACATCGAAGAGAGCGGCCCCGACGTAACCCGCCACGGCCGCGATCGCTGCAATCACACCGCTCACCAGGACCATGGTCGGGAATCGGTCCACCAACAGGTACGAGGTCGCCGGTGGTGCGATCATCAGTGCCACGACGAGAATCGACCCGACGGCATCGAAGGCACCGACCGCTGTCAGCGACACGATCGCCATCAGCGAATAATGAATGGCCACCGGCGAAAAGCCGAGCAGTGCCGCCAGCCCCGGGTCGACGGTCGCGAGCTTCAGCTCCTTCCACAGCAGGCCGATAAAGACGACGTTCAGAATCAAGATCGTGCCCATCGTCCACAGCGCTCTCGGTCCGACATCGAGCCCGGCGATGAGCATTCGGTCGAAGGGAGCGAAGGCGAGCTCGCCGAGCAGCACGGAATCGGTGTCGAGATGGACGTCGCCGGCGAATCGAGAGATGAGGATGACACCGACCGAGAACAGCAACGGGAATACCAGCCCGATGGACGCATCCTCGGGGACCAGCCGTGACAGCAGCAGGCTTTCGATGAGGAAGACGGTCAGCACCCCCGTCACCGCTGCCGCCACCAGCAGGAGCGGCGAGTTGAGATCGTGGGTAACGAGGAAAGCGACCACGATCCCCGGCAGGATGGCGTGTGAAATGGCATCTGAAACCAACGCGGTCCGGCGCAGCACCAGGTAGGTGCCCGGCAGGGACGCTGCCACCGCGGTGACCACGGCGATCAGGATGATCTCGATTTCCGGACTCATGAGTCCATACCCGACTGCCGCTCGAGGATCCGCTCGGCGCGGCGCCGGCCGGACGGGGTCGGCGCCCACAGATCCGAGCCGCTGTCCTCGGCGAGGCCGAGCCTCTGCAGGCGCCCGAGCGATCGCCTAACATCGATCTCGCGCGGGCTCATGGTGCGCAGGACGGCAACCGGGTGCCCGTGCGACGGATCGGCTTCGTGCTGCAGCGACAGCGCGTAGAGGTGCATCAGCACCGGGTCGATGTCCGGCTCGCGCCGAATGCGCCCGAGCCGCAGCCACCGCCACAACAGCCCCCTGCGCGGCGCAGCGAACAACGACACCACCACCGCCACGCTGAGCGCAACGACGATGCTCGGACCGGTCGGCAACCGGCCGACCATCGCGCTCGCCACCGAACCGGCCACCCCGGAGACGACGCCGACCGCCGCAGCGATCATCGCCATCGGGCCGAGGCGCCGGCTCCACTGCCGCGCCGCGGCAGCAGGCGCCACGATCATCGCGCTCATCAACACCACGCCGACGGTCTGCAGACCGATGACGATCGCAGCCACGAGAAGGAGCGTCAGCAGGCCGTCCAGCCGACGCACCGGCAGGCCGGTGCTGGCCGCGAAATCCGGGTCGAAGCTGAGGAGCTTGAGCTCCTTCCACAGCAGCAGCACGACCGCCAGCACAGCGAAACCGAGCACCGCCATGGTCACAACGTCCCGGCGCAGGAGCGATGCCGCCTGTCCGAAGAGAAAGCTCTCCAGACCTGCCTGCGCCGCGTTCGGCTGTTTTTGAATGTACGAGAGCAGTACGAGCCCGAAACCGAAGAAGACCGCGAGAGCCATGCCGAGCGCGCTGTCGAAGGGCACCCGCGACCGATCCACCGTGTGCCGGACTGCGATGGACGCGAGCCAGCCGGCCGCCGCGGCGCCGGCCATCAGGACCAGCGGCGACTTGGCGCCGGTGATGAGAAACGCGATGGCGATCCCCGGCAGGGCCGCATGGCTGACCATATCGCCGAGCAGGCTCTGGCGCCGGAGGTAGGCGAACGAGCCGAGTACGCCGCTCGTCGCCCCGAGAACCGCGGAACCGAAGGCCACCATGCGGAGCGTGTGGTCGCTCAGCAGCTCGATCATCTCCCGACCGCCGCGCCGCTCTCGAGCACCCCGACCCGACCACCGAAGGTGGCGCGCAGATTGGCCTCCGTGAAGACCGTGTCGACCGGTCCGAAATCGAACGCGCGCACATTGAGCAGCAGCACCCAGTCGAAGTACTCGGGCACGGTTTGCAGATCGTGATGGACGACGAGGACTGTCTTGCCGTGCTGCGCGAGTTGGTCGAGGACCGAGATGATGGCACGCTCGGTGGGCGCATCAACACCCTGAAACGGCTCGTCGAGCATGTAGATCGGCGCGGCCTGGGCGAGCGCGCGCGCCAACAGCACGCGCTGTTGCTGGCCGCCCGACAGCTCCGCAATCGGCCGCCTGAGAAAGTCGGTCATCTCCACCTGTGCGAGAGCCGCCTCAGCGGCCAGGCGCTGCTCCCTGCCGCTGCGTCGCAGCCAGCCCAATGAACCGTAGGTTCCCATCGTGACCACGTCCAGAACATCGGTCGGAAAGTCCCACTCGAGGGTCGCGCGCTGCGGCACGTAGGCAATCTCGCCACGCGCGCGATCGACCGGGCGGTCGAAGATCCGCACCTCGCCGGCGACCGGCTTGATGAGGCCCATCGACGCCTTGACGAGCGTGCTTTTCCCGGCCCCGTTGGGCCCCACAATGGCCATCTTGATGCCCGCGGGCACCTGGAGATCGATGTCCCAGAGCACCGGCTGATCGTCGTACGCGACCGTCAGGTCTTCGACCTCCACGGCCCACTCGTGCTCGGACTTCGTCATCGATTCCTCCCCCATCGGCACGAGACCCCGGCGCCGAGCGACAGGTCCACACCATCATCGCTCAGCCGCCGCGCGGCGCGAGGATCGAGCTGGAGATCGTTCGACAGGAGATGGACGAAACCGCTCCCCTGACCGAGTCCCCAGCTCACCGCAGCGACCGCCACCGGTTGCAGCTTCGAGCTTTCGAAATCACCGATCGCGGTGGGCAGGATGCGTCGACGCTTTGGCGTGCCGAGAGTCATCGCTCTCCTCCATGGAGAGCGTTGACGATGGTCTCGACATTGGCACGCACGGTGCCGACATAGGTGCCGGCGGCGGCGTCGGCATCGCCGAGGGAATCCGAGAAAAGGGTGCCTCCTATTGCCACGTCGACCCCCCGCGCCGCCACAGCTTCCTGCAGTGCCTCCACGAACCGAGGTGACACCGAGGTCTCGACGAAGACCGCCGGTACGCCACGGGCGACGATGAAGTCCGCGACCTCCTGCACATCCGCGGCACCGGCCTCCGCTGTGGTGCTGATGCCGAGCAGTCCGCGGACCTCGAAATCGTAGGCGCGGGCGAAGTAGGAGAACGCATCGTGGGCCGTGACCAGGACCCGGCGGTCGCGCGGAAGCTCGTCGACCCGTTGCCGAACCCATGCATCGAGCGCCTCCAGCTCGCCGACGAATGTTCCGCCCCGCTCTTTGAACTCCGCCGCTCCGGACGGATCGGCCGTCGAAAGGCCGTCGACCAGGCACCTGACGGTCTGCGACCACAGATCGACGTCGAACCAGACGTGCGGGTCGTAGAGCCCAGCGTAACCCTGATGGGCGAGCAGGTCGTCCCGGTCGGTGCACTCCGCGACCGCGATCGTGGTCACGCCGCGCCGGCCAACCTCGGCGAGCATTTCCGCCATCTTGCCCTCCAGGTGGAGACCGTTGTACACGATGACATCCGCGCCGCTCATGCGGCGAACGTCGCCGGCAGAGGCCTTGTAGAGATGCGGGTCGATGCCAGGCCCCATCAGGATCTCGAGGTCGACCGCTCCACCCGCGACCGAACGCACCAGATCCCCGACGATGGTCGTCGTGGCGACCACACGCAACCGACCGTCGTCGGTGGAAGGGGCCTCGCCTCCGGCGCATCCGACCGCCGACACCAGTGCTAGGAAGGCCACCCCTCTGAAATCTCTCATATCCTACCGCCCTTTCTTTCGACCCAGAGCATCCGCGACATCCAGCGTGGAATCGAGCGAACCTCTCCGTGCCGCTGCACCCCGACCCACTCGTCCCTGCTGGCGACGATTTCGACCTCCACCCCGGGCGCGAGCTCGAGGGCGGCAATCGCATCGAGCTCCGAAGGATCGTCGGTCGCCAGCTCCACGATGCGGCCAACCGTGCCAGGCGCCATATCGGCCAACAGCAGACGGGGGCCGGACCCCGGCATGACGAGCTCGGTGTCGGGAATCGGCGAACCGTGAGGATCGTGGCTCGGATGCCCCAACGCCTCCGCGATTCGAGCTTCGAACCGCTCGGAGATGACGTGCTCCAGGCGTTCGGCCTCCTCGTGAACCTGATCCCAGGAGTAGCCCAGACGCTCGACGAGGAAGGTCTCGAGCAGGCGATGGTGGCGCACCATCTCGAGCGCCACCCGGCGCCCGGCTTCGCTCAGCCGAGCGCCCTGATAGCGCGCGTGCTCGACCAGGCCGAGCTGCGCCAGCCTGAGCACCATTTCTGTGGCGGACGCCGGCTGCACTCCCATGCGTTCAGCCAAGGCCTGCGTGCCGACCCTGCCCGACTCGCCCTCAAGCATCAGGATCTGCTTGAGGTAGTCTTCCTGTGCCTCGGTCAATCCGGTCGGTGCCATGACGTGAAGAATTTTTAGGCGGCCCTAAATATTTCCCGACGATCCACAACACCGAACGTCGGCGACAGATGGGTTATGATGACGATGGAGGAACTATGTGCGACAACGAACTACTGATGATGACCTGCCAGCCCCTTCCGGAAGGAACCCAACCTCTCTCCGGACACGATCTCGAGCACCGCTTGAGCCATGCCGAGGGATGGACTCTCGACGACGGCCAGCTCGTGAAGACCTATCAGTTCGAAGACCACTACCAGACGATGGCGTTCGTCAATGCCGCGGCGTGGATCTCCCATCGCGAGGACCATCACCCCGAGATGGTGGTCGGCTACAACACCTGCAGCCTGCGGTACAGCACCCACTCGATCGGCGGGATCTCCCTCAACGACTTCATCTGCTCCGCCAAGGTCGACCACCTCGTCGGCGATTGAGACCAATCGGGGGGGACAGATGAACGCGACGCGTTGGACGTTTTCCGTCTGCATCCTCGGATTCGCGGCGGTGATCACATTGGCCGCCTGCGGCGGCAACACGCCAGATGCCGGCAGTCCGCAGGCGCTGTACGTGGAGTTCGGCTGCGCCAAGTGCCACGGCGAGGATCGCGAGGGCATGCGTTCCGGTCCGCCGCTGCGGAATCTCGCCGAGCGCTGGCATGAGGACGAGCTGATCGCCTACCTCAGGGATCCCGCGACCTTCGTCCAGTCGAATCCCCGACTGTCATACCTCGACGAGCAGTACCCGATCGCGATGCCCGCGTACCCGAACACGCCGGAAGACCATCTGCGCGCAATCGGACAGCTCGTCCTCGGCGGCTGAGCAGCGCGCCTCCGCGCTCCAGATCCGCACCCCTGCGATCCGGGGTCCGCGTCCGTGGACGGTGACGGTGACGGTGGCGGTCAACGGTGACGGTGGCGGTGACGGTGGCGGTCGGCGGTAGCGGTCAACGGTGGCGGTGACGGTGGCGGTGACGGTGACGGTGGCGGTCGCGGTCGCGGTCGCGGTCGCGGTCGCGGTCGCGGATCGCGGTCCCGGTCGCGGTTTACGGTCGCGGTCGCGGACGCGGACGCGGTGGCGGTCAACGGTGGCGGACGCGGCCCCGGTCGCGGTCCCGGTCAGCGGTGGCGGTCGGCGGTGGCGGTCGGCGGTGGCGGTCGCGGCCCCGGTCGCGGTCCCGGTCGCGGTCAGCGGTCAGCGGTCGCGGTTCACGGTCGCGGTTCACGGTCGCGGTCCACGGTCGCGGTCGCGGATCACGGTCGCGGACGCGGTCGACGGTCTGCCGTGGCGGTGACGGTCAGCGGTGGCCGTGGCGGTGACGGTGGCGGTGACGGTGACGGTGGCGGTGACGGTCCGCGGTGACGGTCCGCGGTGACGGTGGCGGTCGCGGTCGCGGTCGCGGATCGCGGTCAGCGGTCGCGGACGCGGTCGGCGGTCCCGGATCGCGGACGCGGATCACGGTCGCGGATCGCGGTCCCGGTTTCGGTCGCGGTTTACGGTCGCGGTCGCGGACGCGGACGCGGTGGTGGTCAACGGTGGCGGACGCGGTGGCGGTGGCGGTGGCGGTGACGGTGGCGGTCGCGGATCGCGGTCGCGGTTCACGGTCGCGGTCGCGGTCGCGGTCGCGGTCGCGGATCACGGTCGCGGACCGCGGTC
>CAZSTH010000036.1:14471-31848 GCA_964609835.1 uncultured Thermoanaerobaculia bacterium | reverse complement strand
CGGCTGGGGCGGCTACTACCGGCCGCCGCCGGTGGTGATCGGGCCTCCGGCCGGCGTCCTACCGGTACCGTATTAGGCTCGGGGCTCGGGGCTCGGGGCCTGAGACAACGACTGACAGATCGCTGCGCTGAGGGTGTCAAGCTCCAGGTCCCAGGTCCCAAGCCCCACGCCCGGTCGGGTGGGCGAGCTCATGCCCCAGGCCCCAAGCCACACGCCCCTACGGCGTCAGCACCACCTTGCCGAAGTTCCTCCGCTCCTGGATATAGCGGTGGGCGGCGGCGGCCTCCGATAAACGAAATGTGCGATCGACCACCGGTGTGAAGGTGCCGGCGGCGAACAGCGCCAGGATCTCGTCGAGCATCTGCGCGAGCTCGTCGCCGCGGTGCCAGAGGTGGCCGAGGTTGACGCCGAACACGCCCTTGTTGTCATTCATCAGTCGGATTGGCCTGAATGAACCCATCTTGAGCATGCCACCGAGAGCCGCGAGCAGCGAGCGCTTCGTGCCCGGCGCGAGGCCGGAGACGCCGAACAGGAACAGCCGGCCGAGATCCGCCAGGCAACGGTAGCTTTTCCGGAAGGAGGCCCCGCCGACCGCATCGAGCACGATGTCGACGCCGCGGCCGCCAGTCAGGCGCCGGACCTCATCCTCGAAGTCTCGGGAGCGGTAATCGATACACGCCGACACGCCCATCTCCCGAAGTCGCTCGTGCTTCGAGCTCGAGGCGGTGCCGATGACCTCCGCCCCGCAGTGGCGGCAGATCTGAACTGCCGCCAAACCGACGCCTCCGGCGCAGGCGTGCACGAGCACCCGTTCACCCGCGCGCACGTGGCCGAGTCGGACCAGCATCAGCCAGGCGGTCAGGTAGTTGACCGGCACCGAAGCGGCATCCACCGCCGACATGCTGTCCGGGATCCGGCGCAGCGCGGCCCCCGGCACACACACCAGGTCGCTGTAGCCGCCGAAGCGGGTCAGGCACACCACACGGTCGCCCACAACCAGCCCGTCGACACCCCCGCCGGTCGCATCGACCACTCCAGCGACCTCG
Source organism: uncultured Thermoanaerobaculia bacterium (assembly GCA_964609835.1). Lineage (GTDB taxonomy): Bacteria > Acidobacteriota > Thermoanaerobaculia > Thermoanaerobaculales > Sulfomarinibacteraceae > Sulfomarinibacter. Next base: position 30,802 of record CAZSTH010000036.1, on the reverse strand, counting down.
TAGCCCACTACTGCCGGCAGCTTCGGCGCGTCCGGGTAGAGTCCCATGCGTGCGAGGATGTCGGCGAAGTTGATGCCTGCGGCCTCGACCCTGACCCGGGCCTCGCCGGGCGCCGGCGCCGGGTCCGGCGCCTCGCGAAGCTCGAGAACTCCCGGCTCACCGGCCCGAGGAATCCATACCTGCTTCATCGTCGTCTTCTCCGATTTCGGCCTTCCCGTTGATCAGCTCACGAGAGCCCACGCATGGTATCCCAGCTGCCGAAGGAAGAGAGCCCCGACAATGAAGGCCGACATCGGAAGCGGCGCCTATCGGCGCCGCAAAAAAAGACCGCCGGGGAGGAGGAAGGAGGAGCCCTTTCCGGCGGCCAAAATGGCGAGCGAACCCGTCAGTTGGTCGAGCTCGTCGACTGAAAGAACTCGTCGAGGTCGATCTTGGTATCACGCAGCTTCTCGGGCGGCGCGGTCACGTAGTTGTAGCGGCACCCGAAGCTCAGAAGCGCCTTCTCCAGCATGCGGCGGCCGCGGTAGAGGCGCGACATGACGGTGCCGACCGGCACCGCGAGGATGTCGGCGATCTCCTTGTAGGCGAACCCCTCGAGATCGGCGAGCAGCACCACCATCTTGTAGTCGTGGGGGAGCGACAGCAGCGCTTCGCGAACCTCGTGATCCATCTCGATCGACATCAGCCACGATTCCGGATCGGCGAGCGAGGCTTGCGCCTGCTCCATCAGCGTCTCCTCGAGGCCCTCCTGAATCTCGTCGAAGTCGACCTTGGGCGGCTGCAGCTTCTTCTTGCGGTAGGAGTTGATGAAGGTGTTCTTCATGATCTTGAACAGCCAGGCCTTGAAGTTGGTGCCTTCGGCGAAACGCGCGTAGTACTTGAACGCCTTGAGGTAGGTCTCCTGAATCAGGTCCTCGGCGTCCTCCACCGACCGCGTCATCCGCAGCGCACTCTTGTAAAGCTGCTCGCGGTATGGAAGGGTCCCGGTCGAGAAGTCCCACATTGTCGGGTTGGATGTTGTTGCCACGCTGACCTCCACCGACGGATGCTACAGGTTTGAAACATTCCTGTCAAGCTCATCTTCTCCTTTGCCGGGGCATTCAATTACGTTTCAATATTGAAAATTTCCTGCAGATCTCACCAGACTGGAAGGTGAGGTCGTCCAGCGGTTGTGAGATCCGGCGCTTCCGACCCCAGGGGCGCGCAGTCACACTCGAAAGTACGTCGAGCACCAGGACGCGGGTAAATGCCGCGATTCGCTGCGGGCCGTGGGCCCCAGGAGCGGGCTGCTGGGAAGTCGGGGCTCGAAGAACAGAAAAAAGGAGCCCGCGAAGGGCTCCTCGGTACGGCGTGAGAACGCGTTCAGGGAAGCAGCAGGAAGGCGATGATGAGCGCGTAGATGACGAGGGACTCGATCAGGGCGAGACCGATGATCATGGTGATCCGGATCGGACCCACGGCGCCGGGATTGCGGCCGATGGCCTCCACCGAGGCCGCCAGGCCACGGCCCTGGCCGAGAGAGCCGAAGGCCGCTGCCAGACCGATCGCCAGTGCCGGCGCGAAAAGACCCCAGGGGCTGTCCGAGCCCCCTGCCGCCTCGCCGTGCTCCTGCGCCATGGCCGGGGCGGCCACGACGAGTGCTGCCAAAGTCAGTGCCAAAACTGCAAGCCGTCGATTCATGTAACTACCTCCTCGAGAGTTTTTTCAGAGCCGTTAGTGTTCCTCGGACGCGACCGCTCCATTGAGGTACGCCATTGTCAACATGATGAAGATGAAGGCCTGCAGCAACGAGCCAAAGATGCCGAGACCCATCATCGGCCACGGGAGAATCAGCGGGAACAGCCCGAAGAAGATCCCGGTGGCGGTGTGCTCGCCGAAGATGTTGCCGAACAGGCGCAGGGCGAGCGACAGGATCCGCGCCAGGTGGGAGATGATCTCGATCGGGACCATCAGGGGTGCCAGCAGCGGCAGCGGTCCCGCGAAGTGCTTGAGGTAGGGGAACAGCCCGTTGTCGCGGATGCCGACCACGTTGTAGAACAGGAATGCCGTGATCGACAGCGCGAAGGTGGTGTTCGGGTTGGCCGTCGGCGGCTGCACGAAATAGAAGAGCCCGAAAATGTTGCCGACGAAGATGAAGACCGCCAGACCCATGATGAACGGCAGGAAGCGCTTGCCGAAGCCGTGGCCGACGACATCCTCGATGAGGTCGACGAGCCCGATCTGGAGCACCTCGAAGATCTGCTGCAGCTTGCCCGGGGCATCCATCGACAGGCGGCGGCTGGTGGGTATCAGCACCGCGGCCACCAGGACCACAACCAGCATCGCCATGACCACGTGATCGGGAAGCCAGTAGCCCTCGTAGTGAACGCCCATCAACTCCTGGAAGCGGTGAGGAGCGGGGCCGAAGAGCGCGATGAGCAGCTTGTTGACCGGCTCGAAGAGAAAAGAATAGTAGTGCTCCAACTCAACCTCCCCCGACCCGGACCTGGCGAAGGCCTTCGATCACGATCGCCACCACCAGAGCCGAAAAACCGAGCGCCACCGCAACCGGATCGACCCGAGGCACCATGAGAAGTGCCGCGAACACGCCAGCCAAGAGGATCAGGCGACCGAAAATTCGTAACGCGGTCCAGCGGTCGAGCCGTGTCCTACCGGGCTGGACCAGCCGGTTCACGATCACCTCCAGCCAACGAAAATTGATCATAGCCACCAGTCCCGCCGCGGTCAAGCTCAAAGCGCCGATCCATGTGCGAAAAAGCACAAGTTCGATGGCTGCTCCAAAAAGCACCAACCACGCCGCGATCCGGAGCACCCGCCGGGATGAGAAATCATCTCGCTCAAGGGGCGGCATCCGGGCCGTCCTCTGCGTGCTTCTCAGCGGCCTCGAGGGCGTCCAGCTGCCGCTCGGCCCGGCCGGCCTGGGAAGTAATGCGGAACAGGTTGAGAAAGCCCGCCGTGATGCCGAAGAGCGAGAAGACGATCATCAGCCACGGCTCCGTTCCGAACTGTCCGTCGAGCCAGCGGCCGAAGAAGAAGCCGAGCGCGATCGAGACCGGAAACTGGATGCCGACGATCGAGACGTCGAGCCAGAGGCGCGCCCGGCGCAACTGCTGCTTGCGACGGCTCATCGAACGCGCGCCTCCCCGGGACGCGCCGCCGATCTCACACGCCCCCTCATTTCCCAAAGATGGCGGCCGCGTCCTGCGCCCACCCCACCAGCGGCCGCGGGAAAATACCGACGACCAGGGTGACCGCCACGCACAACCCGATCATGGCCTCGGTCCAGCGGTCCCGAAGCATCTCCGCCGGTGCCGCCTCCTCCTCGTCACCGTCGCGCAGGTACATCTGGACCACGATCCGGAAGTAGTAATAGAGGCTGACCGCCGACATGACGACCGCGATCACCGCCAGCAGCACGTAGCCGGCCTCGACGGCCGCCGCGAAGAGGTAGAGCTTGCCCATGAACCCGGCGGTCGGAGGGATCCCGGCCAGCGCGAGCATGAAGATCAGCATTCCCAAAGCGGCGGCCGGGTGGCGCCGCGAGAGGCCGGCGTAGTCTCCGATCACCTCGCCGGCGTAACCCTTGGACTCGAGCAGGATCACGAAGCCGAAGGCGCCCAGGTTCATGAAGGCGTACACCACCAGGTACATCAACAGAGCCCAGCCCCCGGTTGCGTTGGCGGCGACGATGCCCATCAGGGCATAGCCGCCATGGGCGATCGACGAGTAGGCCAGCATGCGCTTGACGTTGTCCTGCGTCAGGGCGGCCACGTTGCCGTAGATCATGGTCGCCGCCGCCGCCACCCACATCACTGTCCGCCAGTGATCGACCTCGGGAGCGAAGGCGTCCAGGAACAGGCGCACGAACATGGCGAACGCGGCTGCCTTGGGGGCAACCGAGATGAACGCCGTGACCGGGGTCGGCGCGCCTTCGTAGGCGTCCGGCGACCAGACGTGAAAGGGCACCGCCGCGACCTTGAACAACATCCCGAATCCGACCAGGACGATGCCGAGCATCAGCATCGGGTTGGAAGAAGGCACCGAGCCCAGCTGGCCGCGGATCGTCGCCAGGTCGAGGGAGCCGAACGCGCCGTAGACCAGCGAGATACCGTAGAGCAGGATGGCCGACGACGCGGCCCCGAGCACGAAGTACTTGACCGCGGCCTCGTTCGACTTGAGCTCGAGCTTGAAGTAGCCGACCAGGACGTAGACCGACAACGCCATCAGCTCGAGGCCGACGTAGAGGCTGACGAGATTGGCGCCGGAGGCCATGATCATCATGCCGACCGTGGCCAGCAGCACCAGCGACACGTACTCGCCCCCCCCGTACCCCGCACGCTCGAGAAAGTCGGCCGACATCAGCAGCGCCACTGCCGAGGCCGCCAGCACCAACAGCTTGACGAAGACCGCGAGCTGGTCGACGAACAGCATGTCGCCGAGGATCGCCGCCGGCCCGTCGACCGGTCGGCCGAACAGCCACACCAGCGCCGCGGTCACCGCCAGTGCCGAGACCCCCGCCAACGACAACCCGCGGACACCACGCAGCCGCGGTGACAGGCCGAGCAGCAGGATCAGGAGGCCCGCACCGGCGAGGGAGATCTCCGGCACGAACGGCACGAACTGCTCGAGCGACATGGTCATGGCCTACTCCCCGCGCGCGCCGTCGGCCCGCTCCTCCGGCACCACCGCGATCTCGGCAGCCTGGGCAGCCGCGGTCTCGACCCCGGCCGGCATCGCCACCGCCACCCGCTCGAGCACCCGGTCCACCGTCGGCGCCATGCGGTCGAAGAAGGGCTTCGGGTAGAGCCCGATCCAGAACGCGATGATGACGAGCGGTATCAGCGTCCACTGCTCGCGACGATTGAGGTCGGGAAGGTCCTTGTTCTTCTCGTTCGACAGCTCTCCGAAGAACACCCGCTGGTACAGCCACAGCATGTAGGCGGCCCCGAGGACGATGCCGGTGGCCGCGAACAGCGCCCACACCCAGGAGTGGCTGTAGGCGCCGATCAGGATCGTGAACTCGCCGATGAAGCCGTTGAGGGTCGGCAGGCCGATGGAGGACAGGGTGATGATCAGGAAGAAGGTGGCATACAGCGGCATCACCTTGGCGAGCCCGCCGTACTCCGCGATCATGCGATTGTGTCGGCGCTCGTACACGATGCCCACGAGCAGGAAGAGGGCGCCGGTCGAGACGCCGTGGTTGAGCATCTGCAGGATCGACCCGCGCAGCCCCGCGTCGTTGAGTGCGAACATCCCGAGCATCACGAAGCCCATGTGGCTGACCGACGAGTATGCGACCAGCTTCTTCATGTCTTTCTGCGCCATCGCCACCAGCGCGCCGTAGATGATGGCGATGATCGACAGCACTCCGATCCAGCCCACGGCCTCGACGGTGGCGTTGGGCAGGATCGGCAGCGCCAGCCGCACGAAACCGTAGGTGCCCATCTTGAGGAGCACGGCGGCCAGGATCACCGATCCGGCGGTCGGCGCCTCGACGTGCGCGTCCGGCAGCCAGGTGTGGAACGGGAACATCGGCACCTTGATGGCGAAGCCGACGAAAAACGCCAGGAAGACCCAGAACTGGACCCCGTCGGGGATCGCCGGCGCGATCGTGAAGAGGTGCGGGATCGAGAAGGTTGCCGGATTGCCGAGGCCCTCGAGTCCGACCGCGGCGAGGCCGTCCGCGTTGTAGAAGTAGAGCGTCAGGATGCCGACCAGCATCAGCACCGATCCGACCAGCGTGTACAGGAAGAACTTGATGGCCGCATACAGTCTGCGCGGCCCCCCCCAGACGCCGATCAGGAAGTACATGGGAACGAGCATGACCTCCCAGAAGACGTAGAAGAGGATGAAATCAAGCGCGCAGAAGACCCCGAGCATGCCGGTCTGCAGCAGCAGCAGGAAGACGTAGTACTCCTTTTCGCGCTCGGTGATGGCTGTGAAAGAGCAGTAGACGGCGATGAAACCCAGCAGCGTCGTGAGGAGGATCAGCAGGACCGAGAAGCCGTCGACCCCGAACAGGTACTCCACCCCCACCGATGGGATCCAGTCGAACCGGGTCGCGAACTGGAACTCCGCCCCGTCCGGCCGGTAGAGGAACCAGAGTGGAATCGAAAGCAGGAAGTCGACGCCCGCGACCACGGTCGCGCCGTACTTCAACGCCTTCGAGTTGTTCTTGTCGACGAAGGCCATGATCAGCAGCGCGCCCGCCAGCGGCAGGTACACGATCAGGTTGAGCAGCCAGCCGAGTTGAAAGTCCATCACCGTCCCCTAGTTCATTCTCAAGACGTAGAAGATGCCGAGCAGCACCGCCGCCCCGAAGACCATCACCATGGCGTAGCCCTGGGCGAAACCCACCTGGAGGCGCCGGAACCAGCGGCTGGCGACGTCGTAGATCCGCGCCACCAGGTTGACCGCGCCGTCCACCACCCGGAGGTCGAAGATGCCCGACACGAACGACGAACCGACGGTGGAAAGGGCTGTGCCGTTGACGACGCCATCCACGACCCGCGCGTCGAACTCCCACAGGAAGCGTGCCAGCTTGACGGTACCGGCCACGACCGTCGCGTCGTAGATCTCGTCGACCCAGTACTTGTTGAGCAGCAGCTTGTAGGCGAGCGGGAAGCGGTCGGCGAGCGCCCCGGCGCCGGCGAAGGCCATGTCGACCTTGTACATGCGGTAGGCAACCCAGATTCCGGTCGCCACGACCAGCAGCGAGAGCAGAATCAGGCCGTACTCGATGCCGAGCCCGACCGCGTGCGCGTGCTCGCCGTGGCTCAGGATCACCGGCGCCATGAAACGGTCGATGAAGTTCCAGCCCGCGTGGTGGAAGAGGTGGTCCGGCAGGCCGATGATCAGGCCGCCGAAGATCGACAGCAACGCCAGAACCTTGAGCGGGAAAGTCATGGTCCACGGCGACTCGTGGAGGTGGTGCTCGGCCTCGTCGCCGCCCCGGAAGGACCCGTGGAAGGTCATGAACACCAGGCGGAACATGTAGAAGGCGGTGAGCCCGGCGCCACCGAGCGCCAGACCCCAGAGCACGAAGTAGATGCTGCCGAAGCCGTTGAGGTCGGTGTAACCCGCCTCGAAGCCCCTGGCCAGGATCGTATCCTTGGAGATGAAGCCCGACAGGGGCGGGATCCCGGCGATCGCCAGGGTTGCAACCAGAAAGGTCCAGTAGGTGGTCGGCATGTACTTCTTGAGGCCGCCCATCCTCCGCATGTCCTGCTCGCCGCCGCAGGCGTGGATGACCGACCCCGAGCCCAAGAACAGGCAGGCCTTGAAGAAGGCATGGGTCACGACGTGGAAGATAGCCGCGATGTAGGCGCCGACGCCGGCGGCCAGGAACATGTAGCCGAGCTGGGACACGGTGGAGTACGCCAGGACCTTCTTGATGTCGTTCTGGACCAGCCCGATGGTGGCGGCGAAGACCGCGGTCACGCCCCCGACGACCGCCACCACCAGCATCGCGCTCGGGCTCGCCTGGTAGAAGTAGTTGCAGCGGACGATCATGTAGACGCCGGCTGTGACCATGGTCGCGGCGTGGATCAGCGCCGACACCGGGGTCGGGCCGGCCATGGCGTCGGGCAGCCAGACGTAGAGAGGGATCTGCGCCGACTTGCCGATGGCACCGACGAAGAGCAGGATGCCGATGAGGGTCGCAGCAGCCGCGAAGTCGCCGTGGTGGTCGGCCTCCATGGCCGTGAGGAGCCCGGAAAACTCGAGGGTGCCGAAGGCCATGAACGCGGCGAAGATGGCGAGCAGAAAACCGAGGTCCCCGATGCGGTTGACGATGAAGGCCTTCTTGCCGGCGTCCGCGCACCAGTCCTTCTCGAAGTAGAAGCCGATCAGGAGGTAGGAGCAGAGCCCGACCCCTTCCCAGCCGACGAACAGCACCGGCAGGTTCGAACCCGTGACCAGCGTCAGCATGGCGAACATGAAGAGGTTGAGGTAGGAGAAGTACCGCGCGTAGGAGCGATCGGACTCGTCGTGCATGTAGCCGACCGAGTAGAGGTGGATCAGGAAGCCGACCAGGGTGACGAAGCCGACCATCACCGCCGACAGCGGATCGATCTGGAACGACGCCGAAATGTCGAGCGCCACCTCGCGGCCGTCGAGGATGGTCATGGTCCCACCGGAGATCCAGGTGAAGGCTTCCACGACGTACGGCTGACGGGTGTCCTCGGACAGCGCCCACTGCAGCACCGCACCCCAGCCCCAGAGCCAGGCCGCCCCCGCGCCGAGCAGCGCGACGGCGTGGGTGACCTTCTTCGACAGTCCGAGCCGGTTCGACACCAGGCCGTTGAAGGCCGCTCCGATCAGTGGAAAGAGCGGCACCAGCCAGATCAGGTCATAGAGCTTCATGCGTCAACTCCGCATCGCGTCGGCGTCGTCGAGCGCCACCGAGCCCCTGAGCCGGACGAGAGCGATGATGAGGCCGAGGCCGATCGCCGCCTCGGCAGCGGCAATGGTGATGACGAAGATCGCCAGCACCTGTCCCGTGAGGTCCGAGAGCCGGAACGAGAACGCGATGAGGTTGAGGTTGACGGCGTTGAACATCAGCTCCAAAGACATCAGCACCGTGATGAAGTTGCGGCGCATCATGACGCCCACCAGACCGAGACCGAGGAGCACCAGAGACAGGGCGACGTAGTGGGCGGCGCCGATCACGACTCCACCCCCTTTCCTGACAACCGAGGGTCACGGCGCCCGAAGACGATCGCGCCGATCATGGCCACCAGCAGCACCACCGACACCACCTCGAACGGCACCAGGTATCTGGTGTAGAGCTCCCACCCCACGGCCTCGGTGTTGCCGATGATCTCGCCGCTCACCGACCTCATGGCGTCGGCGTCGCCCGGACCTGCCGCCATCGACCCGAGCACGATGCCGATCGCAACCAGCGCGCCGACCAGGACACCGGCGAGCACCGCAAGCGGAGCGACCCCCGACAGGAAGGCGTCCTCCGGCCGCAGCTCTTTGACCCTGACCAGCATGATCACGAACAGGTAGAGGACCATGATGCCGCCGGCGTAGACCAGCACCTGCACGGCCGCCAGGAACTCGGCGTGCCCGAGCACGAACAGGACGGCAACCGCGAAGAACGTCCCGAGCAGTGACAGCGCCGAGTGCACCGGACTGCGGAAGGCGATGACGCCGACGCCGCCGGCCACGGTCAGTGCCGCGACCGCGTAGAACACGATGGCGGCGAAGTTCTCGATCAGGAAATCCATCGCATCGCTCCTTCTCAGGACGCCTCGCTGTCATCGTCACCCGGTTCCATCTCGAGCTTCTTCATCGGCGCCGACGGGTCCTGTCCGTCGATCGGAAGAACGACGCCCGGGAAGCCCTTCATGCCCTCCCAGTTGGCGAGGCGCTCCTTGTCGAAGTACAGGCCCTCATTGCGTTCGTAGACCGTGCCCTCGTAGCTCAGGGTGGTCAGCCAAATCGACTTGGGCGTCGTCGGACAGGCCTCCTCGCAGAGACCGCAGAACATGCAGCGTTTGACATCGATGTCGTAGCGGTCGATGATCTTCTTCTTTTTCTTCTTGCCGTCGATCTCCTCCACCTCGGTGTGGTCGGTGATGAAAATGATGTCGATCGGGCAGGCCTTGGCGCACAGGTGGCAGTCGATGCAGCGCTCGAGGTCGTAGCCGAAGAGGCCCCGGAACCGGTCCGGCGGCTGCATCCGATCCTCCGGATACTGGATGGTCACCTTCTTGCGGAACAGATAGCCACCGGTCACGCTCATCCCGCCGAAGAGATCGGTGGGAATCAGTCGTTTCACGAAATCACTCACGCTCATGAATCATCCCTTCAGGGCGTTGGCGATCAGCACGCCAGAAGCCACCAGCGCGATGTTGGCGAGCGACAGGGGAAGCAGCCACTTCCACCCGATCTGCATCAGCTGATCGAAACGGTAGCGCGGGAAGGTCCCGCGGAACCAGATGTAGAGGAAGATGAAGGCGAGCACCTTGGCCAGGTACCAGAGAAACGGCGGCACGACATCGAGGAAGCCCAGGAGCTCGACGTTCGGGAACGGCCGCAGCCAGCCGCCGAAGAAGAAGATGACAGCCAGCGACGACACCACCAGCATGTTGGCGTACTCGGACAGGTAAAACAGCGCGAAGCGCATCCCCGAGTACTCGGTGTGGAAGCCCGCCACCAGCTCGGCCTCGGCCTCCGGCAGGTCGAAGGGGTTGCGGTTGGTCTCGGCGACACCGCAGATGAAGTAGATGCCGAAGGCGAGGATGCCCGGCACGATGAACCACAGGCCGGCGTCGCGCTGCGCCTCGACGATCCCGACCAGCGACAGGGTGCCCGCCATCAGCAGCACCGACACGATGGCGAAGCCCATCGGAACCTCGTACGAGACCATCTGCGCCGCCGACCGCAGGCCGCCCATCATCGAGAACTTATTGTCCGACGCCCAGCCGCCAAGGATGATGCCGTAGACGCCGACTGACGAGATCGCGAGCACGTACAGCACCGCGATGTTGATGTCGGCGAGGAAGGGCTCGACCGTCACGCCCGCGACGGTGAACGGCTCACCGAACGGGATCACCGCCCACACCAGCAGGGCGGGGGCGAAGATCAGGATCGGCGCGAGCATGAACACGAAGCGCTCGGCGCGCCCCGGCACCAGGTCCTCCTTGACGAAGAGCTTGAGCCCGTCGGCGATCGGCTGCAGCCAACCCCTCGGCCCGACCCGGTTGGGACCGATCCGGTGCTGCATGAAGGACAGGAACTTGCGTTCCGCGAAGGTCAGGTAGGCGACGATCAGCAGCAGCAGCCCGATGATGACGATCATCTTGATCAGTGGAATGACCACGTAGCTCATGAGTGGATCCGTCATGGCGATCTCCGCCAACCCGAAGCTCGATCGAGAATTTCGGATTTCGGATTTCGGATTTCGGATTGACCACCGCCCCCCCGGAGAACGGCTCGGCGGGCGGGTGGGCGGAAATCCGAAATCCGAAATCCGAAATCCGAAATCTCCGTGCTCATCGGTCGATCTCCCCGAGGACGATGTCGAGGGTGCCGATGACGGCGACCAGATCGGCCACCAGGTGGCCCTCGACCATCGCCGGCAGCATCTGCAGGTTGATGAAGGACGGCGGGCGGACCCGGCAGCGGTACGGCTCGGTGCCGCGGGCGGTGGCGACGATGAAGTAGCCGAGCTCGCCCTTGGGGGCCTCCACCGCGCCGTAGACCATGGAGTCGTCCTTGGCGCGAAGGATCTTCGGCACCTTGGCCATGGTCGGCCCGTCGGGCAGCCTGTCGAGACACTGGCGGATGATCCGGACCGATTGCCGCATCTCCTCCATCCGCACCAGGTAGCGGTCGTAGGTGTCGCCGTTCGAGCCGGTCGGGATCTCGAAATCGATCTCCTGGTAGTGGTCGTAAGGGAACACCTTGCGGATGTCCCACTCGACGCCCGACCCGCGGAGGGGTGGACCGGTCAGCCCCCACTCGACGGCGTCTTCCGGCGATACCACGCCGATGCCGATCGTGCGCTTTTTCCAGATCCGGTTCTCGGTCAGGAGGTTCTCGTACTCGTCGATGTGGCCGGGAAACTCGGACATCAACTCCGTGCAGCGATCGACCCAACCCTCCGGCAGCTCGAACGGGACGCCACCGATCTTCACCGTGTTGAGGGTCAGGCGCGCCCCGCAGTAGGCCTCGAAGAGGTCGAGAATCGCGTCGCGCTCACGGAAGGTGTAGAAGAACGGCGTGATTGCCCCGATGTCCACGGCGTGGGTCGCCAGCCACACCAGGTGCGAGGCGAGCCGCTGCAACTCGGCGAGGATCATCCGGAGGTAGGCCGCCCGCGGCGGAATCGTGATGCCTAGAAGCTTCTCCATGGTGACGCAGAAGCCCTGGTTGTTGGTAGCCGCCGCCACGTAGTCCATGCGGTCGGTGTGAGGAATGCACTGCGGAAAGGGCATCTGCTCGAAGAGCTTCTCGGTGCCGCGGTGGAGGTAGCCGATGATCGGCTTGGCCTCCATGATCTTCTCTCCGTCGAGCTTCATCTTCACCCGCAGCACGCCATGGGTCGCCGGGTGCTGGGGACCGAAGTTGATCTCCATCTCCTCGACGTCGAAGAGCGAGCGGTCGGGCGTCGTCATGACGCCTCCTCTTCCTCGGCCTCGGGCTCCTTCGGACCACCTCCCAGGGGATAGATGTCGGGGTAGATGGCGGCACCGGTATCGATGCCCTCGACCGGGAAGTCCTTGCGCAGCGGATGACCGTTGAAGCCCTCCCAGGTCAGAATGCGCTCGAGCGAGGGATGGCCCTCGAAGAGGATGCCGAACATGTCGTAGACCTCGCGCTCCATCCAGTCGGCGACCTTCCAGACGTCGCAGACGGTCGCCACCGTCTCGCCGTCGAGGGTTGCCAGCAGCCGCAGCCGCTTGGAATCGTCGTGGCGATGCAGCCAGTAAATCACGTCGAAGCGTCCGCCCTCCCGCTCCGGCCAGTCGACGGCGGTGAGATCGACCAGGAACCTGTAACCGCGCTCGATCTTGAGGTAGCGGCAGATGTCCACGATTTTGGCTGCTGGAACAGTCAGCGTCACCTCTCCAGCGAAGCGGACCGCGGAGATCACGGCACCATCGATCGCAGACGCGAGCGCAACCGCGTCGCCGTCGTCGGCCGCATCCTCGTGCTCGGGGGGGATCGGCTTCTCCTCCCACGGATGCTTCGGCTGGGCCGCCTCGGCCGCCTTCTTGGCAGCCGCCTTCGCCTTGGCTGCGGCGATCTTCGCGGCCTTCTCCTCCTCCGTCAGCTGCGGCTTCGTCCGCTCGCTGTCGTCAGCGCCCGCCGGCTCCCGGTGGTTGCCGTCGGTGACGTCATCGGGCGGAGTCTTCGGCGTGTCGTCGGTCATGAGATCACCTCAGGAGGCCTGGCGGGCGATGGTCTCGTGGTCGATCTTGCGCTGCAGCTGCATCAGGCCGTAGAGCAACGCCTCGGGGCGCGGCGGGCAGCCCGGAATGTAGACGTCCACCGGAATGATCCGGTCCACGCCCTGGGTCACCGCGTAGGTGCGGTAGGGACCGCCGCACATGGCGCACGACCCCATCGCGATCACCCACTTGGGCTCCGCCATCTGCTGATAGAGCCGTTTGACCATCGGCGCCATCTTCTCGGTCACCGTGCCCGACACGATCATCATGTCCGCTTGGCGCGGCGAGCCTCGAAACACCTCGGCCCCGAATCGGGCCATGTCGTACCGCGAGTCGAGGGTCGCCATCATCTCGATCGCACAGCAGGCGAGTCCGAACTGCATCGGCCACAACGACGACCGGCGCGCCCAGTTGAAAATCGCGTCGTAGGTGGTGGTGATGATGTTCTTCGAAAAGCGGTCCTCGATCAGGCCCATTCGAGAGCCCCCTTTCGCCACGCGTAGACATAGCCGACGAGCAGGATCGCCAGGAACACCATCATCTCGATGAACCCGAAGAGCGCCAGCCGATCGAACATCACCGCCCACGGAAACAGGAAGATGGTCTCCACATCGAAGACCACGAACAGGACAGCGATCAGGTAGTACCTGATGGAGAACCGCGAGTCCAGCGCGTAGCTCGTTGCCTGGTTACCGCACTCGTACGGCTCGGCCTTCACCGGGTCGTAAGATCCGAACCGAACCACCTTGGCAATCGAGATGATGATGATCGGCACGGTGATGGCGACCAGGGAGTAGATCAAGATCGGGACGTAGTGGTCCATGCCCCTCCTCCAGTCGAACCCGATCATTCTAACGATGGATCACCGCTTGTCAATTTTTCACAAGTCATTGGCCGTCAATCCCATAGGCTCGCAGCGAGCGATAGGACGGTCACCGCCCGCCAGCCGCCGTCTCCCCCGGCGTCCAGGGGAGACGGCTCGGCTCGCGGTCGAGGCTGCGGTACGCGATGGCCTCGGCGATGTGGACGGCCCCGATTCGCTCCTCGGCCGCGAGGTCGGCGATGGTCCGCGCCACCCGCAGGATGCGGTGGTAGGCCCGCGCCGAAAGCCCGAGGCCGCGGCTCGCGTGCTCCAGCAGGCGTCGTCCGTCGCCATCCGGCTGCGCCCAGCGGCGGATCGCGTCCGGCCCCATCTCACCGTTGGCGCTGAGACCGTTTCCGGCGTACCTTTCACGCTGCGTTCCTCTCGCGTCGGCGACCCGCCGTGCGACCTTCGAGGACGGCTCCCCGCGACGGTCCGACGACAGCTCGCGCCATGGCACCGCCGGCACCGTCACCTGGAGGTCGATTCGGTCCAGCAGCGGGCCCGACAGCCGCGCGCGGTAGCGCATGACCGCCGCCGGCGTGCACGAGCAGTCCCGCCGTTCGTCACCGAGGTACCCGCACGGACACGGATTGGCGGCCGCCACCAGCTGGAAGCTGGCGGGGAAGGTGAGCGTCGTCTGCGCTCTCGCCACCGTCACCTCGCGATCCTCGAGCGGCTGCCGCAGCGCCTCGAGCACGTCCCGTCGATACTCGGTGAGCTCGTCGAGGAAGAGCACCCCGTGGTGCGCCAGCGAGACCTCTCCCGGCTGCGGAGAGGCACCGCCCCCGATCAGGGCCGCCGATGAGGCGGTGTGGTGCGGCGCCCGGAAGGGGCGCCGTTCGAGCAGGCCCTCGGGCCTCGGGACCCGGGTCGAGACCGAGTACACGCAGGTGGCCTCGAGCGCCTCGTCGCCGGTCAGGGGCGGCAGGATCCCGGGCAGGCGCCGTGCAAGCATCGACTTGCCGCTCCCCGGCGGGCCCATCAGCAGCAGGTGGTGGCCGCCCGCAGCGGTCACCTCGAGCGCCCGCCGCGCCTGCTCCTGCCCGATCACGTCAGCGAGATCGAAGGACCGGCGGGCGGCGGCCGGAGACGGATCATGCAACCGCTCGGCCACCAGCTCCGGCTCGATCCCGTCGCGGAGGTAGCGGACCACCTCAGCGAGGCTCGCCGCCGCCACCACGCGGACACCTGACACGACCCCGCCCTCCTCGCGATTGGCAACCGGGAGCACCACCTCGGACACCCCCCGGTCGCGGGCAGCGAGCACGATCGGCAGCACCCCCCGCACCGGCTGCAGCCGTCCTTCCAGCGACAGCTCGCCGATCAGGATCCGACCCAGCAGCGACTCGTGAGGTAGGTCGCCAGTGGCGGCGAGCAAGGCGGCCGCCATCGGCAGGTCGAGCAGGGCGCCTACCTTGCGCTCGTCCGCAGGCGCCAGGTTGAAGACGATGTTGGCCGGTTCCGAGCGCCGGCCGAGGTGGCGGATGGCCGTGAAAATCCTCTCGCGCGACTCGCGGACCGCGGTGTCGGGGAGCCCGACCACGGTCACGGACGGCTGTTGGGCCCGGATGCGGTCGACCTCTACGGTAACGAACAGCGCGTCCACGCCACGCGGCGTCGCAGAGTATGCCTTCGCCAACATGCAACTCTCCTTCAGTTGTACAGCGTGGAACAGCTCGAGGATGGCAGGGCCCGCGGCGCGCGTCAACCCGTTTCCGCGCCCGTTTCCGTGTCCGTGCCCGGAAACAACGGCGGCCGCCCGGAATCTCGAGCCCATCTCGAACGTATGTATGGATGAGGGAAAAGCACTTTCCTGTGGCACGGCTCCGGTTCCCCTCGCGCCCCGAGGACATCGGGCACGGAGGCGGAAGCGAACGCGAGCACGGGACATTGGTGCTACACTCCCCTCGAATGTCGAAGCTGGGGGCGTCCAGGTTTCGACGGGGAACGGTTTCGGTTGTCGGCAGCGTGTCGAGGGTCATCCGCTCGTTAATCGGGTGAAGGCAATCACAACTGCCGATAACAACTACGCACTGGCTGCGTAAGTAGCCACGTCCTTCCCGAGGCTCGGCCCGTCGGTCTGGGTGGGACGTTGTCAGACGGGCTGGATCGCCGTCGCGCCCGAAGGCGGCGGTCGAGATCTCCTCGGGCTGGCCGCGTGGAGGGTTGCCTGCTGACCGACCGCGCGGTGAGATGAAATAGCCGGCTGCACACGGAGAAACCGGCAACCGAAGTTCCTCGGACGTGGGTTCGATTCCCACCGCCTCCACCAGCATCTTTCGAACAGGCCGCCCTACCGCGCGGCCGTTCTTCTTGCTGGCTCCGGCTCGGGAATCTCACCCGTGGGTTGCTCGCGGCCCCTTGGGCCGCGGCGTCTCGTCGGAGCCAGCCGATGTCCGGACGCCGCCTCCATCCATCCGCCCCGCGGCGCCGGCCATGGACGGCTGCCTCTCGCCGAGTGCCGATTCCCACCGCCTCCACCAGCATCTTTCGAACAGGCCGCCCCACCGCGCGGCCGTTCTTCTTGCTGGCTCCGGCTCGGGAATCTCACCCGTGGGTTG
>CAZSTH010000036.1:0-14371 GCA_964609835.1 uncultured Thermoanaerobaculia bacterium | reverse complement strand
ACCGCGCGGCCGTTCTTCTTGCTGGCTCCGGCTCGGGAATCTCACCCGTGGGTTGCTCGCGGCCCCTTGGGCCGCGGCGTCTCGTCGGAGCCAGCCGATGTCCGGACGCCGCCTCCATCCATCCGCCCCGCGGCGCCGGCCATGGACGGCTGCCTCTCGCCGAGTGCCGATTCCCACCGCCTCCACAACCAAATCACCGCGGCTGCGCAGGCAGCCGCGGTGAATTGGTACAGAGCAGGATCCGAGCCGCATCTGCAACCACGGTCCGGGTACAATAAGGCCGACGCATGGGTCGGGCAGCCTCCGGCCGCGCCCACCCAGCACACGACAGACCGGAATGCCCCTTGCTGCCGTGCCCTTCGCAGCGAACGGCCGGAGCGGACTGAGGTCCACGAGCCTTGAGACATCGACTGCCACTGTTCGCCATGGCGCTGACACTCGCCGTCGGCTCCGTGTCGGCCCAGGACTACAACCGCACCGTCGAGTTCCGTTTCGACCAACGGGCAATCGTCGTGCCGACGTTCGGCGCCAAGCGGGTGGAGGCGGTACCCGTGCTCGAGCTGATCGGGGCGGACGTCCACTACTCGCTCTCCGCCAAGGCCTACGGCGTGGTCTACCGCGACCACGTGATCCAGTTCGGCGCCGATCTCAAGTACCTGCTGGTCGACGGCGAGCTCCTCGAAGCCGACGAGAGACCGATCGCATCACCTGGAGGCATCGCGGTCAGCCCGCGATACCTCGAACGCAACCTCCTCGGCCCGCTGGGTTTTTATCTCGAAACGGAACCGGCCGGATATCGGATCCAGCGCGGAGCTCGATTCGCGGAGCCGGTCACGGTTCGCGCCGCCGCCGCCGACTTCGACGCCACCACGACTCTCGTGCTGACCCTCAACCGCACGGCCCGCGCCACCGTGGAGGAGGATGACGGTGGATCGCTGCGCGTGGTCTTCGCGGACTCTTCCCCGCAGCTCGACGGCCGGATTCCCCTCCGGTCACGACGGGTTCGCGCCTTGCGGACAGATGAGCGCACCCTCGAGGTCGAGCTCGCGAAAGGGATCGGCCTCCTCGCGTGGCACGCTCTGGAGTCGCCGCCGAGGCTGACCATCGAGCTCGGTCCCGCCCGGCTGACGCCGACGCCGGCGCCGGTCCGCCGCGAGGTCATTGCGAGAACCGGGCCCCGCCCGATCGTAATCGATCCGGGTCACGGCGGCGACGATTTCGGCGCGAGATCGTCCGATGGAGTGGTCGAAAAAGATCTCACTCTCGCGGTCGCGCGGCGGCTGGCTCGGATCCTGGAGCAACGCGGACACGCGGTGCGACTGACCCGCGACGGCGACCAGAACCGGGCACTGACCGACCGCACCTCCCTCGCCAATCGCCTCGAGGCCACGGTCTTCGTGTCGCTGCACGCCAACGCCTCAGCCCACTCGTCGGTCACCGGGGCCGAGACGTTCTACATGAGCCTCGACGGTGCCAGCGATGCCGCCTCGGCGAGGCTCGCCGATGTCGAGAATCGGGGAGCGGTCGAGTCCACCGGACGCTCCACCCTCGATCTGATCTTGTGGGATCTCGCTCAGGCCGAGGTGCTGAACGAGAGCTCGGAGCTCGCGCTCGCGGTCCAACGCCGCCTCAACGAGCAGCTCGGGACCCGCGACCGCGGCGTCAAACAGGCACCGTTCGTGGTCCTGACGGGAGCCACGATGCCCGCGATCCTGGTCGAGATGGGCTTTCTCTCCAATCCCGGCGAGGCCGGCAAGCTGTCCCGGACCGAGTACCAGCAGCGCCTTGCCGAGGCCATCGCCGCCGGCGTCGAGGACTTCGTGAGGCGGTGATGGAGCGGCGGATCATCTGGATCCTGATTGCAGTCGCGGCGGTGGTTTCGGTGCTGCTGTGGCTGTTCCTGGGCTCGACTCCACGCCGCAGCCCACGGGCCGGTCTTCCGACCGAGGTGCTATCCACCCCGACCCCGGCGCCCGAGCAGCGCATCATGCTGCTGTTTGCCGGCCACGACGGGCTGCTGTACCCCGAGCTTCGCTCGGCGCCGCTGCCGGAGGAGGTCCACGAGCGGATCAAGGTGGTGATGCGCGAGCTGCTCGCGGGCCCGACCAACAGCGGGCGGCTCTCCAGCGTCGTGCCCTACGAGGCCGCCATGCGCTCGGTGTTCGTCGACGACGGCGGCAACGCGTACGTCGACCTGACCGCGCCGCCCGCCGGCCTCGAAGGTTCGAGCATCGAGCTGCTCTTCGTCTACGGGGTCGTGGACTCCATCATCCTCAACTGCCCCGAGGTGACGGCCGTCCAACTCCTGTTCGGCGGCCGCGAGGTCGACACCCTGACCGGCCACCTCGATTTGTCGCGGCCGCTGGTCCTCAACAAGCGCTTCATCGGCTCGTCATGAGAGACGACGACCGCGCGATCGGCATCTTCGACTCGGGGGTCGGGGGCCTGACCGTGCTGCGGGCGCTTCGTCAACGAATGCCCGGCGAGCGTTTTCTCTACCTCGGCGACACCGCCCGCCTCCCGTACGGCACCAAGACCGCCGCCACCGTGCAGCGGTACGCGCTCGCCGCCGCGGACCACCTCATCACCCACGGTGTCAAGCTGCTGGTGGTGGCGTGCAACACCGCGTCGTCGTACGCCCTCGGCGCCCTCGCAGCCGCGGTGCCGGCGCCGGTGGTCGGGGTAGTCCTCCCCGGAGTCCGAGCGGCACTGTCGACGAAAACCGACCGCATCGCGGTCATCGGCACCGAGGGCACGATCCGCTCGGAGTCCTACCAGAAGGCACTCTTCGAGCGCGCACCGGATGTGGAGGTGCGGGCCCGGCCGTGCCCGCTGTTCGTGCCGCTCGCCGAGGAGGGTTGGGGCGACCATCCGGTCACCGACCAGGTCGCGGGCCACTACCTGCAGCCGCTGCTCGACTGGGGTGCCGAGACCCTGATCCTCGGCTGCACCCACTACCCGCTGCTGCGGCCGTCGCTGCAGCGCGTGGTCGGTGCCGGGGTGCACCTGGTGGACTCGGCAGTCGCGGTCGCCGACGAGGTGGTCGCCGACCACGAACCGCTGGTCCGCACCGCGCACGGCGCCTCCGGCGAGGTCCGCATCCTGCTCACGGACGAGTCCGACCGCTTCCTCCGGATCGCCGAGGCGATCCTCCGCCAGCCGCCCGAGCGGATCGAGGTGGTCGACATCTGAACCGACGCGGGCGCGGACTCGGACGCGGGCTCGGGGAGCGACGCCCTATACTCGATCGCGAGGGGGAGCATGCCATGCGTCCAGACGGCCGCGAGCCAAGCCAGGTCCGACCGATCGTCATCGAGCCCGACTTCATCCGTTACCCCGAGGGCAGCGTGCTGTACCGCGCGGGTGACACCGTGGTGCTGTGCAATGCCTCGGTGCTCGACCGCACCGCACCCTTCCTGCGGGGCTCGGGCGAGGGGTGGGTGACCGCGGAGTACGCCATGCTGCCGCGCGCCACCGACACCCGCTCCGACCGCGAGGTCAAGAAGGGGAGGCCGAGCGGACGCTCGCACGAGATCCAACGGCTGATCGGCCGCTCGCTGCGTGCCGCCGTCCGCCGCGGGCTGCTCGGCGAGCGAACCATCGCCATCGACTGCGACGTGCTGCAGGCCGACGGCTCGACCCGCACCGCGTCGATCTCGGGCGGTTGGATCGCGATGGTGCTCGCGCTCGCCCGCATGCACGAGCAGGGATTGCTGTCCGACTGGCCGCTAACCCACCAGATCGTCGCGGTCGCCGCCGGAATGGTCGGCGGCGAGCCGCGGGTCGACCTCGACTACGGCGAGGACTTCGACTGCGACGTCGATCTCAACCTGGTCTTCACCGGTGACGGCCGCCTGATCGAGGTTCAAGGAACTGCCGAGGGCGAGGCGTTCTCGCGCCAGCAGCTCGACGCCCTGCTCGACGTGGGCTGGCACGGCGCCCAGCAGGTGATGGCCGCACAGCGGGAGGTGGTGGGGCCGAGGTTGGAGGCGATAGGCTTGCAGGTCACCTGACGGACAGGTGCGGTTTCGGAATTCGGAATTCGGAATTCGGAATTCACAATTTCGAACTCGGACCACCGGCGGCGGTCCGTAAACCATTGACACCTCAAGCTACTGAGCCCTATACTCGCTCCCCGCCTTCGGGTGGTTGT
Source organism: uncultured Thermoanaerobaculia bacterium (assembly GCA_964609835.1). Taxonomy (GTDB): domain Bacteria; phylum Acidobacteriota; class Thermoanaerobaculia; order Thermoanaerobaculales; family Sulfomarinibacteraceae; genus Sulfomarinibacter. The sequence goes on along the minus strand of CAZSTH010000036.1, from coordinate 10,218 downwards.
TCTTTGCAATGATGAGTGGACTCCCAGTCGGGGTGTAGCGCAGTCTGGTAGCGCACCTGCCTTGGGCGCAGGGGGTCGGAGGTTCAAATCCTCTCGCCCCGACCAAGACTCTTCACCCGCTGGACGCCTCCGCCTGTAGCTCAGCTGGATAGAGCAACGGACTTCTAATCCGTAGGTCAGAGGTTCGAGTCCTCTCAGGCGGGCCAACACCGCACTGTTTTGTGGTGGGCGTAGCTCAGTTGGTAGAGCACAGGATTGTGGCTCCTGTGGTCGTGGGTTCGATCCCCATCGCTCACCCCATTTTTCACGCCCGTAGCTCAGCTGGATAGAGCGTCAGACTCCGGATCTGAAGGTCACGCGTTCGAATCGCGTCGGGCGTACCACACCGATCAGCCCCCTCCTCGGGGGCTTTTGTTCTGCACGCATTGGATCGGGCCAGAAACAGCGTACTCTATGAGCGCAGAGGACAACGCTCATGCAGAGCATCTACGGCTGGATCCAGGAGTACGAGATCGTCCTGCAGTGGCTGGCAGGGGTGTCGGTGGTGATGTTCGTGGTCTCGCTGCTGGTCTTCCCTCTCATCATCGTCTTCCTGCCGCAGCGGTACTTCGTGAAGCCGCGGCGCGACCCCGCGCGGCTGATACGCCGCCGTCCGGCGCTGTGGCTGGTGGTGACCGTCCTCAAGAACCTGTTCGGCGCGGTGCTGGTCCTCGCCGGGCTGGTCATGCTGCTGCTTCCCGGCCAGGGCCTGCTGACGATCCTGATCGGCCTGACCCTGCTCAACTTCCCGGGCAAGTACGCGCTCGAGCGCAGGCTGGCGAGTCGCCCGGCGGTGGCGAGGGCCCTCAACCGGATGCGCCTACTGGTAGGCCGGCCCCCGCTGGAGATCCCACCGCGTCCAGGCTGGGAGGACTGACCCGACCCGCCTCACCTCCCTCGAGCCCCGGAGGGAGGGCGAAGCTTCGATCCCGTCGAAGAGAACGAAGCCCCCGCTCGCCGATCGGCGAGCGGGGAACGTTGGATGGAGCTGCCCCGAGCGGACACCTACTGCACGACGGTCGACCAGGCGTCGAGGTTGTTGTCCTCGAAGCCGTCGCTGAAGATGTGCGGCTCGATCACGACGTCGTCATCCTCGATGGTCAGCGTCAAGCTCGCGGTGCCGCCGGCCGTGACGTCCGGCAGGTTGAAGTTCATCAGCTCGATGACCACCGTCTCGTCACCTTCGTGATCCGGGTCGTCGGTGATCGTGATCGGGAACACCAGCGCCGTCTGACCCGGGAAGAAACGAACCACCTCGGGCAGGACGTCGAAGTCGTCTCCGTGCTGCGCACTGCCGGTCACGGAGAGCTCGGCCGTCACCTCGACCGCCCGCGCGGCGCTCAGCTGCACGGTCACGTCGTAGGTTCCTGCCGCCTCGCCGACCGACGCCGATCCCTCGGCGAAGGCCATGGTGCGGTCGAGGGCAGCGTGGACCGTAATCGGCGCCGACGCGTCGCCCGCGTTCTCGGCCACGTCGCTCGCACGGCAGCTGAGTTGGTAGTCGCCGCTGGTGGGCGGCCACCACTGGTGGGTCCAGCTCTCCGCACCCACCGCCTGAGTCCACGCGGTGCCGCCGTCGGTGGAGATCTCGACCACGTCGATGCCCGACAGGTCGTCGGTTGCGGTGCCGCTGATGGTGATCGGGGTGCCGGTGATAGTGGCGCCATCCGCCGGCGCGGTGATCACGCAGGTCGGCGCCAGCTCGTCGGTCCCGAACACGAAGCGCGCCGGTGACTCCGACCAGTTGGAGGCGAGGCTGTGGCTGTCTGAGGCGTTGACCCTCCAGTGGTAGAGGGTGCCGAGGACGAGGTTTCCGGATCCGGCGAGCTCCGAAAGCGCGACGCTGATGCCGCCGGCCGCCTTGGAGACGAGGGCGATATCCGCGACGTCGATCTCGGGCGAGCCGAAGGCTGGATCGTCGTCGACCTGGACCCGATAGCCGGCAACGAAGTCATGGTTGCCCTCGTCGGGGTCGGTCGACTCCAGCCAGGTCAGGCGGCCGGTCAGATCCGGTAGCCGGCCGCCGTCGGACGGCCCGAGCAGCACCGGCACGGTTGGCGGCTGGTTGTCCAGGAACACGAAGAAGCTGGCGGTATCCGTCCACGGCCCCGTGTGCTCCGAGTCGTCCTTGGCCCGGCAGCGCCACCAGTACTGGGTTTCGGGATCGAGGTCGACCCCGACGGTCCACGACGTCGTCCCTGTGCCGCCGGCGACCGCCGGCACGTCGGAGACGATGGTGGTCAGCTCGGCGTCATCGAAGACTTGGTACTGGTAGGTCAGCAGATCACTCTGGTAGTCGAGGGCGTTGGCCACGGTGAGCAGCGGCCGTAGGTCATCGACATTCGAGTTGTCGACCGGCGACTCGATGGTTGGCGCACTGGGAGGCTCCTCGCCGAGGCCGATGCTGTCGAGGAAGACGTTCTCGTCGCCGCCGTTCGGACCGGTACCGCGGAATCGGAGCCGCAGGTTCGGCACCAGGTAGCCCGACAGCGAGGTCTGCATCCGCACCCACGGGCTCGGACCCCAGTAGTAGTTGAGCTGAAGCTCAGGCAGGTCCTGCCACGTAACGCCGCCGTCGACCGAGACCTCGACTCGGAAGTGTGTTCTGTATGGGAGATACCCGCGCACCTGGAAGGTCAGCAGCGGGTCGCTTGCTCCGGTGAGATCGAGCTCGCTGCCGTAGACCAGCCACAGCTCGGAGCCCCCGAGGCGGGTTTCGACGGTGTCGAGGATTGCGGACTCACCCTCGTAGGGATCGTCATCGGTTACCGTCCACGACCCGTTGAGCCAGTCGCCTGCGCCTTCCTCGAAGCCGTCGAAGAAGGGGTAGGCCGAGGACCCCGCGAGCGGGTTCTCGCCGACGAACAGATTGTCGATATGCCAACCGTCGGCCGCAACGCCGCTGTTGGCGTCGACGAAGAAGCGGATCCAGACCTGGCCCTGGCCGCGCCACGGCGAGAGGTCGAAGCGGCGCTCCACCCACTCGGTCTGGCTTCCCGTGGCACCGTACAGAACCGTCCACCCGGCGCCGCCGTTCGACGAGATCTCGAGGCGTCCCTGGTGGCCGCCGAAGTCGTGGCGCTCGAGGAACGTCAGCACCGGCCATGTCGCACCGCTGAGATCGACCCCGGTCACCGCGAAGGCGTCGAGGTTCGGGGTGAGGTCCCCGGGCGAATCGCCGAGGCTGATGGAGTTGCCGACGCCGGCGGCGTCGACCGGTCCCCAGTCCCCGCTCAGCGTCCACACGCCGCTGTCGGTTTCGAAGTCATCGGTGAACGGCAGCGCCGGCCCCAGTGTCGTTGCCGACACGCTATTGGACGGCGAGTAGACCGATGAGGTGTTCACGAGGTACACCCGGTAGTAATAGGTGGTTCGGGCCTGCAGCGCGGTGTCGGTGAACTCGGTGGCCGCCTGGTCGGTGATCGTGGCCACCAGCTCGGACGAGGTGTCGACCGTCGAGGTCTCGGACCGGTAGAGCGCGTAGGCGGCGAAGTCCGAGTCGTTGACGTTGTTCCAGCTCAGTCGCATGGACTGGATGGCAACCTCGTCCGGCACATTCAGAGTGACCGGTTGCGGCATCTCCTCGATGGCGACGTCGTCGACGAAGAGGTTCGATTGGCCGCCGTACTTGCCGTTGGTGTTGACGAAGCGCAGCCGCACCCCGCTCTGCAGGTAGCCGTTCAGTGAGACCTGGAAGCGGGTCCAGCCGCCCTCCCAGTAATCGCCGATGCCGGCGCCCGGGATCGAGGTCCAGTTGACGCCGCCGTTGGTCGAGGCCTGGGCGGTGAAGCCGCCGTCGTTGCCGACGTTGCCGCGCAGCCAGAAGGTCAGCTGCGGGTTGATAGCTTCGGAGAGGTCGAGCTCGCCGCCGAGCTCCATCGCGAGCTCGGAGTAGGTGCTCATCAGCCCGCTCTCCGTCGAACGCATCGACGCCACGTCCGAGTGCGGATCATCACCGGACAGCGCCCACGAGCTGGTCAGCCAGTCCCCCGAGCCATCCTCGAAGTCGTCATAGAACGGCAGTGACACCGACCCTGCGTGATCGGCCACCGACAGGTCGTCGATGTACCAGCCCTCGTCGGCCTCGCTGCCCCAGGTCCTCACGGTGAAACGGATCCGGAGGTTGGTGACAGCCTTCCACGGCGACAGGTCGACCTCCTGGAGCGCCCACGTCGCGCGCGGCCCGGTCGCCGAGTAGAGCCGGTACCACGACGTCTCATAATGCTCTCCATTTCAAGTCGTTCTCCCCACCGGGCCGGGCGCACCTCGTCCCGACCCACATGCGGCTGCTCACGAGATCGCCAGATGGCGCTGAATACCCTCTGCTGGCCGAGCAGGGTGCTGCTCGCCGTGAGCCCGACGATTTGCAAGAGCAATGCCACGGTGCGGCGTACTGGAGTGCTTCCAGGAGTCGGTTCGCTGTCCCGCTTTGGCGCACCGATCTCAAATTGGGGCACCGCAACAAGACCTGAACAATCCTTCAAGTCTTGCAGGCGGCGCCGGCGCCGCACCGCGGCAGGGCGCGGGGCCGGCCGGCGAGGGGTGCGAGGCCCCGCCTCAGTCGCGCGCCAGGAATATCCGCAGCACGTACCAGAACATCAGCGCCACCGAGGCGAAGAGCTGGAGAGCGGCGCCCACATAGCGGTCCTCCGGGAAGTGGCGGAGGATGTTCGAGGTGTCGTAGAGGATGGCGCCTCCCGCCAGCCCGACCATGGCAATCGAGAACCAGGTGCCGAGGTTGAAGCCGAAAAGCACGCCACCGACGATCGCCACCAGCGCGAGGATGCCGCCCCACTTCAACAGCCCGCCGAGGAACGAGAAGTCCTTGCGGCTGAGAAAGGCGACCGCGGTCAGGCCGGCAAAGCCGATCAGGGTGACGGTGGCGGCGCTCGAGATGGCGCCCGGAGCGTAGGCGAAGGCCATGAACAGCAGCGGCACGAAGATCAGGGCTTCTGCAACCACGAAGGCAGCGAGCGCCGCGTATTGGCCGGCGAGCGACGATGCGGTGTGGGCGGCGCGGGAAGCGATCCAGCTGACGACGATGAAACCGCCGAGAACCAGCAGCCAACTGACGCCGAGCATCGAGCGCGCGATGGGCTCCGCGAGCCCGCTCTGGAACAGGAAGAGTTCGATCAGCACGAAGGCTATGATCGCGCCGAAGAGGTTGAGGTAGGTCCGGGTGATGAACACCGCGCGGCTGCTCTCACCGATCCGGACGTCCGGTGAATCGGCAAGACGGCTGTCGGCCGGGTCGTAACTCATGATCTGCTCCTCTCGGGACGATGTCGGTCGCACCACCACGATAACCTTCTTCTCTTCAACTGTGCCACCGGCTGCCGTACAGTGGGGAGCCGGGCCGAATCTGATCCGCGGAGGCAGCACCGTGATCGACAACCTCGCCCTCGCCAACCCGCTGATGCGCCTGCTCGACAAGGACCGCCGCGACTTCACCCGCGCCGACCTGCTGCGCGTGATCGAGGAGCAAGGCATCGAGCGCCTGACGTTCCACTACACCAGCCTCGACGGCAAGCTGCGCGAGCTCAAGCTGCCAATCTCGAACCGCCGGCAGGCCGAGCAGGTGCTCGCCTCCGGCGAGCGGGTGGACGGCTCGTCGCTGTTTCCCGGGCTGGTGGACACCGCATCGTCGGACCTCTATGTCGTCCCCAGCTACGCCTCCGCCTTCCTGAGCCCGTTCGACAGCAGCAGCCTCAACCTTATCTGCCGCTTCCTCGACCGCGACGGCGAGCTGGCCCCGTTCACCCCGGACAACATCCTGACCATCGCCCACCGCCGGTTCCGCGAACGCACGGGGCTGGAGTTGCACGCCCTCGGCGAGCTCGAGTTCTTTCTCGTCCGCGAGGGCGGACCCGAGTACTTCGCTGCCCAGCGCCAGACCGGGTACCACGCGTCCTCTCCGTTCTTCAAGGGCGGCGACGTGGTCAACGAGATGGTCCGCTACCTGGCGCAGATCACCGGAGCGGTGAAGTACGCCCACGCCGAGGTGGGCTACATCGATTCGGTTCGCTCCAACCTGCCGCTGCTCGCTGGACGCCGTGCCGAGCAGCACGAGATCGAGCTGCTGACGCGGCCGATCGAAGAGATGGGCGACTTTGTCGGCCTCGCGCGCTGGATCGTTCGCAACGTCGCCCACCGCCACGCCATGCTGGCGACCTTCGCACCCAAGATCGAGGAGGGGGTCGCCGGCAACGGGCTGCACTTCCACCTCGAGCTGGTGCGCGACGGCCACAACATCATGACCGGCGACGACGGGGTGCTGTCCGAGCACGCACGCAAGCTGATCGGCGGCCTCGTCCACTATGCCTCGACGCTGTCGGCTTTCGGCAACACGGTCGCCTCATCATTTCTGCGGCTGGTGCCCAACCAGGAGGCACCGACCCGCATCTGCTGGAGCCACAACAACCGCTCGGCGCTGATCCGGGTGCCGCTGGGTTGGGCCTCGCGGTCCGACCTCGCCAGCGTGGTCAACCCCCATGACCCCGAGCCCTACGAGGACTCCCGCGGCCGGCAGACCGTGGAGCTGCGCTCGCCGGACGGATCGGCGTCGTTCCACCTTCTGCTGGCCGGCATCACGATCGCCGCCGAACACGGCCTGACCTCGGACGACTCGCTGCGCCTGGCCGCCGACACCAACGTCGAGGGCAACGTCTTCGCCGACGAGTCCAGGATGCGGCACCTCGAGCCGCTTCCCGCAAGCTGCATCCAGTGCGCGCGGCTGTTGGACGAGCGACGCGCGCTCTACGAAGACTTCGGAGTCTTTCCGAAGACCGTCATCGACCACCAGATCGAGCTGCTGCGGCAGGAGAATGACGAGGCCCTCAACTCGGAGTTCGTCAAGCTCCCGGCCGAGGAGCGGCTGACCGCCACCCGGGAGCTGATGCACAAGGACATTCACCGCCACTGATCCCGCGGCCCCCACCCGATCTTCGATTTTGAATGGTGGATTGCGCATTGTGAATATCAATAGGAGCTGAGCTCCAGTCTCATCCAACATCCCATGACGCCACAGGGAAGCGCTGTCCTGGCCCGATGTATCGACGCGGCCAGAGCCCGCCGCGAGGATTGAGCGACGACCGCCCGGCCGACGTCCTCAGCCGGCCTGGTCTCAGAAGACCTTCTCCTTGAACTCCGCGATCTCGGCCATCACCGAGTCGATCTCGTCTCTGACCCTGTCCTCGTCGGTGGCCCGCCGCAATTTCTGGAGGTCGCGTTCGATGCCCTCGATGCTCCTGGCGGCCGCCGACGCCGCAGCGGTCGTGTCCATGCCGCTCAAGCCGGCGGCGCGGCCGGCCTGGCGGAAGTCCTGGGCGACCCGCCGGAACTCGCCCCGAAGCCGGTTGACCTCCTGCTCCTCGTCGCTCTTCGACGATGGCAGCAGATTGAACTCGCCGGACTGGAAATAGTTGAAGGCCACCAGGCCGACAACCAGGACGACGACGATCGTGATGAGGTTCCTCATGCTCCCCTCCCCTCGGGGTGCGCTGCACGCCAGGACGATGATCGCCTCCATTGTGGCACGGCCGGGCGGCCTCCCCACGCCCGCCCCCGTACCCGCGTTCCGATCCACAGCACTTCTACGAAACCAGGCGCACGCGGACCGGACCGCGGGCGGTGGACGGATCGACGACCCTTCCCCGCTGCGTGATCTCCACCCGGCCATCCGCCACCAGCCGCCGTGCGGCTCGTCGCGCAGGCTCCACGAGCGGCCGCCAGCTTTCACCGGCCACCGCGCGCGCGGCCTCCGACGGGCAGATCGAGGCGCCCCGGGCGCGTCGCGCGAGAAGCCCGAGCACCGCTCTCTCGAGCGCACGGTCGACCTCGCTCACCTTGCGACGCCGGCAGGCGTCGGAACACCAGCGCACATCCTTCCAGCTCAAGGCCCACTTCCGGCGCCACTCGATGCGGCGCCCGCAGGCCGCGCAGGTCTTCTCGGGCTCCGCCATCATGGCGAGAACAGCGACGGCTGCGATGGGCTCGCCGCCACCGCCAGCAGCCGGCCGGCGGCCGCGGCGCCGGACAGGAAGGCCCCTTCGACTCGCGGGCCGCCGCACCAGTCGCCGCAGGCCACCAGACGGAGCGCGCCGTCGAAGAGACACGGCGACGGCAGCGGCTGCGGCGGCAGCGCATACCGCCAGCGGTGAGCCTGGAGGTGAAGTGGCTCCGCCTCCAGGCCCCCGACCGCCTCCGCGAACGCCCCCCACAGCTCGCGGGCCGCTACCGCGGGCTCGAGCTCGAGGTGGCCGCGGGACCATTCGGGCCCGGCGTGGAGCACCCACGCCTCGTCCGGGGAGCGGCCCGGTTTGGAAGCGTTGCGGGCTACCCAGCTCAGCGGCGAGCCGGACACGAAAGCTCCGTCGAACCCGAGGTCGAGCGGGTGTTCCACGACCGCCATCGCGGCCCAACACGGGGCCATCTCGACGTTCTCGGCCGCCGCCGCCATCAGCGGGGCGACCTCTTCGATCAGGGCCGCCGTCTGCGGCGCCGGCGCCGAAATGACGACCGCGTCGAAGCCGCCGACGTCCGCACCGTCCTCTGCCGTCAGCCGCCACTCGCCGTCAACGCGCTGCAGCGTCTCGATTCGCGTCTGCCGAACCACCTCGAGCCCGGTTGCCAGATGCCTGCACACCGCGTTCATCCCGGGCACCCCGACCCAGCGCTCGGTGTCGTCATCTTTCACCACTGTGGAGCCACTGTCGAGCACTGCGATCCTTCCCGTCCACGGCGCCACCAGTCCATCGCCGTGCCAGGACCCGACAGCGCGGCGGAAGCGCGGATCGCGGACCGTGAAGTACTGGGCGCCGTGGTCGAAGCGCCAGTGGCCCTCGCGCCGGGTCGCCATCCGGCCGCCGGGACCGCGCGACTTTTCGAATACCCGGACCGCGTGGCCGTGGTCGGCGAGGGTGCGCGCACACACCAGGCCGGAGAGACCGGCGCCCACCACAGCCACCCGCAACGGGTGTTCGCCGGCGGGGCGTTCCACCACCTCCCGGTAACGCTCGAGATCAAGTCGTTCGGCGTGGCGCGAGGTCGAACGCGGTCGCACCGTGCCGAGCACCGGCCGCTCCGGCTCGAACGGCCGGTCGAACAGACCGAGGCACCACAGCAACCCGCCGTAGGAGTTGGGGTCCGAGCCGTCGAGCGCGAAGCGGTGGTTGAGGTCGAGCAGCATCGACAGTGCCTGGTCCGGCCCGGCGGTCCAGCCGACCAGCGCCTTGCCCCAGGTCATCCGAACGTTGTTGTGGAGCTCGCCGTGTCTGACCAGCGAGGCCTGGCAGAGGTCCCAGAGCTCGTCGCCGGTGCGCCCGCGCGCCAACGTCTCCCACGAGTGAAGAGCCTCACGGGGATCGGAGGCGTGCTCGGCGAGCGTGGTCCTCGCCCACCGCGGCAGGACCGCCAGCGACTCCACCTCGTGCGGCCGGTGAAAGCACAGGTTGTGCGCCAGCTCGCGCCAAATCACCAGCTCGTCGAGAAACTTGTCGGCGCCCTTGCCGCCGACGTCGGCTGCCTCGCGGGCGATGCGCAGCGGCGACACCTGGCCGTGGTGGAGGTAGGGCGAGAGGCGGCTGACGCCGTCGAGGTCCGCGGCATCGTTACGGCGCGCCGCGTACGAGCGCAGCCCGCGCTCGCGGAAGTGCCGCCACCGTCGGTAGCCCGCCGCCGACCCGCCGCGCGTGTGGCCCACCGGCCCGACCGTGTGGTCGATCGAACAGCTCGCGACCAGCTCGGCGAGTTCCGCACTGTCGATCGGCGCGTCCGCGAACCCCAGCCGAGAGCGGTCGAAGGACGACGGCACCACGGCGACGTCGGTCCAGGAGCGGTGCAGCCGGTCGGCCAAAAGATCCCGGACCGCGTCGCGAAACCCAAAGGCCCGGTCGTGGGCCCGCCCCACGAGCCGCATCGGCACCACGCACGCGGTGTCCGCCAGCCACACCGGCGCCTCCGTCGCCGCCTCGAGCCGGGCATTCCACTCGGGAAACGGCGGCGCGGGGAAGTCCTCGGTGACGACCACCGCGGCAGCGGCCGCGAGATCGATGAGCGGCGATCGCCGGCGCGGTTCGTCGCCGAGCCACAGGGCGTGGGTCACGCCCCGTGCCTCGAGCTCGGCGCGGGCATCGCGCGCACCCTCGAGGATGAAGGTGTGGTGGCGGTCGTTGCCGAAAG
>CAZSTH010000035.1:0-34021 GCA_964609835.1 uncultured Thermoanaerobaculia bacterium | reverse complement strand
ACGGCTGGCCCACGAACCGCGCCGATCGAGCTTGTGGGGCACGCGTCTCGAGTGCCGGGCGGGTGGCGGTCGGCGGTGGCCGTGACGGTGACGGTGACGGTCAGCGGTGGCGGTAGTCGGTGACGGTGGCGGTGGCGGTCCACGGTCGCGGTCCCGGTCGCGGTCGCGGTCGCGGTCGCGGTCCACGGACGCGGTCGCGGATCGCGGTCGCGGATCGCGGTCCCGGTCGCGGATCGCGGTTTACGGTGGCGGTCGGCGGTGACGGTGATCGGTGGCCGTGGCGGTGGCGGTCCACGGTCGCGGTCGCGGCCACGGACGCGGATCGCGGTCGCGGTCGGCGGTCGCGGTCGGCGGTGGCGGTGACGGTGGCCGTGGCGGTGGCGGTCCGCGGTGGCGGTCCAAGGCCGCGGATGCGGCCCCGGTCGCGGTCGCGGTCGCGGTCGCGGTCCACGGACGCGGTCGCGGATCGCGGTCGCGGATCGCGGTCCCGGTCGCGGATCGCGGTTTACGGTGGCGGTCGGCGGTGACGGTGATCGGTGGCCGTGGCGGTGACGGTGGCGGTGGCGGTCCACGGTCGCGGATGCGGCCCCGGTCGCGGTCGCGGCCACGGTCGCGGATCACGGTCGCGGTCGCGGTCCACGGTTGCGGTCGGCGGTGGCAGTGGCAGTGTCCGCTGCCGTTTTTCACTGAAGCCGCCGTACGGCCTCCCAATCCAACTCGAGACCGGTATGATGACGCCGCGCGATTCCGGGATTCGAACGCCCGCTACCGAACAATGAACCGAGAACAGGGCCATGCTGAAGGACGCCAGGGTTAGGAACGTCTACATCGCCACCAAGGCCGCGGTCTTTCTGCTCGCTGCCGCCGCCACCTGGCCGCTGGCCAGGGTCATCGGACCGAAGGCGTGGATCGGGCTCAGTGTCTTCGGCTTCATCCTGACCATCCTGACTCTCTCGGTCGTCTTCGGAAGCCCCGCCTCCCTCAGGAGATCCCGCGAGCGTGCCGAGGAGGAAGAGCCGGGTCGAGACGACTTCGATCCCGAGCAGCCGGTCGAGCTGCCCGTGGAAGACTTCATCGACCTCCACCCGTTCGCGCCGCGCGAGATCGCGGATGTGGTCGACGCCTATCTCGAGGCGGCGGTGGAACGGGGCTTCTCGGAGGTGCGGCTGATCCACGGCCGCGGCATCGGTGTTCAGCGCGACCGAGTTCAGAAGCTCCTCGGCCGCGATCCCCGCGTCGCGGGATTTCACGACGCCCCGCCGGAACGCGGCGGGTGGGGCGCCACGATCGCCTACCTCGAGCGGCCGAGCACGTAGCGTGCGCCGCTCCGGTCTCATGGGAGGAGCGGGCGCTTCCCCCGATTCCGAATTCCGAATTCCGAATTCCGAGAACGCTACCGCTCCACCATCTCGGTGGTCGCGCCCGTGACGGTGTAGCCCAGCTTCTCGATCTCTCGCTCGAGGTCCTCGACGGCGACCAGGCGAGGACGGTAAACCGCTGCCGCGGACCTGGCCTCGTGGTCGGCCTCCGCCCTTACGACACCGTCGAGCTTCTCGAGCGACGCCACGATCGCCGAGGAACAGCCGCCGCAATGCATCCCCTCGACTGTGAACTTCGTCTCCACGAGATCCGGCGGACTGTCTGCCACCGCCGGCAGCACCGCCACCACCGCCACCGACACCACGAGCCAGAAGATCATCGATCTCATATTTCACCCCTTGTCTGTCACCGCTGCGCGTACCGCCGGATCGACCGCCTCCGACAGCCGATAGTAGATGGTCATACCGTCGCGCCGGGACACCACGAGACGCCCGCTTCGGAGACGGCTGAGATGCTGCGACACCGCCGCCGGCGTCATCTCGAGCACCGCGGCCAGGTCGCACACGCAGAGCTCGCCCGCCGCATCGAGCAGGACCATGATCTTGAGCCGGGTCTCACCAGCCAAGAGCGAGAAGTGCTCCGACGCCCGCCGCAGCGACGATGACCGCGCCGCCAGCAGGCCCCGGAGCTCGACGAACTCGTCGGGAAGACGGTCGGACCCGACGTATTCAGCAGCATCGCGAGTCACCTCGATGGTCATCCCCTCAACGCGGTAGCGCTCAAATATTCAAAGATCGCTATTTTAGAAATTTCTTAAGGAATGTCAAGAATGGCGTCTCGTGTTGCACCCGGCATGGACGAACGGACCGAACCCGCCAATCCCCTCACGGTCTGGATGGATGGACAATGCCAGCTCTGCGAGGCCTCGCGAGGCTGGTGCGAGAGCCGCGACAACAGCGGCAAACTCGAGTTCACCGACTTCCGAACCGCGGCGGACGGCGAGCTACCGGTGGCTCGCGAAAACCTCGAGTCGTCGATGTGGGTGCGAGATCGGGACGGCACTCTGCTCGAGGGATTCGAGGCCTGGCGGCGGATCATGGCCGAGCTCCCCGGCTGGCGATGGCTGGCAGGATTGACCGGCGTTCCGCCCCTGCGCTGGATGGGACCGTGGCTGTACCGCGCGGTGGCCCGTAACCGGCACCGGCTGCCTTCGTTCTGAAACGCGCCGGCGGTGACCGGCGGCAGCGCGACCGGTCGAATGACCACACCGCCTCCTCGCACCGCTCGTGGGCCGGCAGGCCGGTCGCGGCCAGAGCGCCCAGCCGTGACGATGGGGCCGGCGTCGGCTGTCCTCAAGGCCTCCACTCGTCGATCGGCACCGATGGGCCGATCCCGAGATCCGCGTCGAAGCTCGAGACGTAGATGTCGTGGTCGAGCTCGATCGGACGGTAGCGCGGAATGCACAGGAACAGCCACCGCCCGTCCTCTGACGGAGCCGCCTGGGTAAACAGGATACGGTGCGGGCCCGGTAGACGAAGCGGGCGCACCCGCCCTTTTTTGAACACCAGCTGGCGGTCCTCGCGGCAGAAGAACAGCTCGCCCTCAGGACCGGTGCGCGGATTCCACTCGCGACCGAAAGTGTTGATCTGCGGCTCGAGCGGCAGCGGCCCGTCGTCGGTCGTGGGATCGAAGTAGAGGAGGTTGCCGCCGACGACCGACTCGAACACGATCTTGGTGCGGCTGCCCGTCAGATAGACGCCGTCGCCGGCATCCTCACCGAGCTCCTCGAGGCGCCGGAGTGCGCCCCACGGATCATCCGCGCTCGCCCGAAACGACTCCGCGACCCAAGGCTCCCGGCCCCGGTTGCCGATCGTCACGAGGCAGCGGGTCTCGGCGTCGCCGACCCAGCTGACCCGCACCGTGTCGGCGTCCTCGATCCCGGGCAGCTCGACCAGCATCGGAAGCGACCAGCCGTCGGCGCCGAGCTCGGCGCGGTAGCTGCGGACCCTCGGCACCTCGCCCTCGGCGGGGACCGTGAGGCCGTCGCGCCGCGCGCCGTGCCACCCATCGCCGACCTTCGCGGGCGGACGCAGCCGTGCGGAAAAGTAAAGCACCGAGCCGTCGCCCACCGGCACCGGGGCGAGCTCGGCGCCGCTGCTGTTGATCCGCTCCACAGGTTCCTCCTGCGGCACCGGCACGTCACCGAGGTTCGGCAGCCGCCACCGGCGATAGGTCTCGAAGTCCATCAGCATTCGAGCATCGAGGCGAAGGTCGTCCGGCCCGAGCATGCGAGGGGTTCCGGGCACGGGCACCACCACCAACTCGGTGCCAGGGTCGATCTCCTCGACCCCCATGGGCCGGTCGTCGGCCACCACCACCGAATCCTCGGTCACCCGAACGGTGACGACCAGTCCCTTCTCGACCGACGGCGTCGGGCGGCCCTGCTCCTCCTCCGCCGAACGAAGCGCCCGCGGGGCCCCCGCGCGCAGCGTCACGCTCCAGGTCGATGTCCCGTCATTGCCCGCGGACACCTCGAGGAGATTCCCGAACACCTCGGTGTCGTCGACCTGGGTCGGGCGCGCCGGGTCGAGGAGATCGCAGGCACAGAGCTGCACCGTGAAAATCGCGACGAGTAACAACAGCGAGCGCTGCATGGGCGTCCTCCAGCAGAGTATGGCGCGGGCCCCGGGGGCCCTCATAAGAGCATACCGGCGATGGTCGCGGTCAGCCACGACGCGATGGCACCGCCGAACATCGCCTTCAGCCCGAGCGCCGCGAGGTCGGAACGGCGCCGTGGCGCGACCGCCGCGATGCCTCCGAGCTGGATGCCGATCGACGAAAAGTTGGCGAAGCCGCACAGGGCGTAGGTCGAGATAATCATCGCCCGTTCCGAGATCAGGCCCTCCTGGAGGTAGGTGCCGAGGACGCCGTACGCCACGAGCTCGTTGAGCGAGATCTTGATCCCGAGGAGGTTACCCACCAGAGCGGCATCCGTCCACGGCACCCCCATGAACCACGCCAGGGGCCGAAAAATGGTGCCGAAAAGGGTCTGCAGCGAACCCGGAACGACTCCCTCGTACTCTCCCGTGACTGGAGACATGCCGCCGGAGCCGTAGGCCACCCAAGCGCCTTCGAGGAGGCCACCGTCGACGACACCGTCGATCCAGTTGAGGGCCACGTCGATGACCGCGATCAGCGCGATGAAACCGATCAGCATGGCACCGACATTGACCGCAAGCTTGAGCCCGTCGGTGATCCCGTTGGCGGCCGCCTCGATGACGTTGCCGCCGGAGGAAATGGGCGGCAGCTTGACATCGCCGGCGGTCGCCGAGTGCTCGCGCTCCGGGTAGATGATCTTGCCCACGAGCAGCGCGGCCGGCGCCGACATGACGCTCGCCGCGATCAGATGACCGGCGGGGATGCCCATCGCGATGTAGGCGGCGAGCACACCGCCCGCGATGGTGGCGAAACCGCCGACCATGATGGTCAACAGCTCCGAACGGGTCATGTCATCGAGGAACGGCTTGACCAGCAGCGGCGCCTCGGTCTGGCCGACGAAGATGTTGGCGGTGCACGAGAGGGTCTCGGCGCCGCTGGTGCCGACCGTCCAGCGCATGAACCTGGCCAGCGCCTCGATGACCTTCTGCATGATTCCGAGGTAGTAGAGGACCGACATGAAGCCGCCGAAGAAGAGGATCGTGGGCAGCACCTTGAACGCGAACTGAAAGCCGAAGCCGGGCCAGGTGGCGGTCTCTTCCGGGAAGAAGTAGGAGGGATCGGCCAGGTTGCCGAACAGGAACCTGGCACCGAAGTCCGAGAGGGCGAGGAACTCGGCCACCTTCCGGCTGAAGCTTGCGAAGATCGCCTGCCCGTGGAGACCGGAGGCCACCAGCCACGCCACCACCAAGGCGCACAGGAGCGTCCCCGCCGGCGCCCGAAAACGGCGCATGAACGGCCACCTGGCATCGACGACGAGGACGACGACGAGGGCGATCGCGGCTGCTCCGGCCGGAATCCGGCCCGCAACCGCCATGGCAGCGCCAATCGCCGCCGAACCAGCGAGCAGCGCCGCCGTCTCAGGGAGGCCGCGATCCGGCACGCGACGGTCCGCCCTCAGGAGATACACCGCCACGAGCGCGCCCAGGATCGCCATTCCGCCGAAGCTCAGTTCGTCCTGGCGGAGAATGATGACCGCGAACAGGCACTGCAGGCCGAGGCCCCAGGCCACGATCCGCCACGGCACCTCTCGCCGGTGGTAGGACATGGACCACGCGAGCCCCAGCAGAACGAGCACACCGAGCACTCCGATCAACCGCATGCCTGCCTCCAGGGCGGCCACTGTACACCGCCCGGCCGCGAAGCGGCCCCCCGGACATGGTCTTCTCGCTATAATGGCTGCGGATCCGCTGCACGGAGCCGCGGCCCCCGGCCGCTGGAGTCGACATGGCGATGGACTTCGAAACCGTGAGGTTCCTCAGGTACCTCTTCGCCTTCGGCGGTGCCGCCATCGGCGCGGCGCTGGGTCGGGATATCTACGGCAACCTCGGTCTCGCTGCGGGCATCGCCGTCGGCGCGCTGGTGGGCTGGAACTTCGTCGACCTCTTCAAGGGCCGCGCGCAAAAGTGAGCGGCACGAGCTTGCCGCCGGACGTCGCAGGGCCGTGAGGCGCGACGAGTTCGAGGCCGCGGTCGCGGATGCGCTCGACGGGTTGCCGGTGCACCTCGCGGAGCTGATGTCCAACCTCACCATCCAGGTCCGCGAGACCCCCGACCGCGAGACCCTGCTGGAGATGGGACTCGATCCGCGGCGCGACACCCTTTTCGGGCTCTACACCGGGGTGCCGCTCGACGAGCGGGGCGGCTGGTACGGCAACGTGCTGCCGGACCTCATCCTGCTCTACCGCCGGCCGCTGCTCGAGGCCTGCCGCAGCCGCGACCAGCTGGTGCACCAGATTCAGCTCACCCTGTTGCACGAGATCGGCCACCACTTCGGTTTCTCCGAGGAGGAGATGGAGGCGTGGGAGGACGAATTCGAGGGCCTCGAATGAGGCGACCTATCAACGAGAAGTGATCGGCTCCGAATTTTCGGGGCTCGCTCGAGCCCCGAAAATGTGGGAAACCAAACACGCGGAAGCGGGCACCGGATTTTCGATATGCTCACGTCTGTGACCAACGCTGAGGAAGATCTCCACCCGATCGAGGCGTCGCACCTGCACGCGCGGCGCGAGCGGGTGTTCCTGGTCCTCGCCGGGATCTTCCTCGGCACCCTCGCCATGCTCAACATCCTCGGCATCACGCGCTTCATCAAGCTCTTCGAGATCGAGACCGCTGGCGGCACACCGCTGGCCTTCGCGATCGCCATCGGGGTGCTGCCCTACCCGATGACCTTCCTCTGTACCGACTTCATCAGCGAGTTCTACGGCCGCAGGCGTGCCAACTTCGTGGTCTCCGTCGGCCTCCTCCTCAACCTCTGGGTGGTCTTCATCATGTGGCTCGGCGGGGTGCTGCCGGGCTTCGAGCAGGTGAATCCCGCGACTGGCGAGATCGTGCGCGACGCCGCCGGCCGGCTGCCGGTCTTCTTCGAGGTCCGGGCCCTGACCTTCGGCGCGGTCGCAGCGTCCATGGCCGCCTACCTGGCGGCCCAGTTCTGCGACGTCTACATATTCCACTTCTGGAAGCGGGTGACCAGGGGCAAGCTGCTGTGGGTTCGCAACAATGGCTCGACCATGGTCAGCCAGCTCGTCGACACCACCGCCGTCATCCTGATCACCCATTACTACGCCCACGCCCTTCCAATCGACCCTTCGCAATCCGTCGCGCGGCAGCTCGTGCTGTTCATCATCACCGGCTACGTCTTCAAGTTCACGGTCGCGGCGGTCGACACCATCCCCTTCTACATCGGCGTCCGCATCCTCAAGGACTACCTGCAGCTCGATCCGACTGTCGAACACCAGGCCGACGAAGAGCACGCGGCCGCAAACCGATCCCGACGGTCATGACGATGCAGGAACGGTGGCCTCCTCCGCGATCTGACAGAGACCGGCCTGCGCGCCGGCCATCACAACCACGATCAGTAGTCCGCCGCGATCGGATAGCGGCGGCCGATTCCGAAGGCCTTGGCGGTGATCTTGATTCCGGGCGCTGCCTGGCGCCGCTTGTACTCGCTCGAGGTGATCAGCTGCACCACCTTGCGGACTGCAGCGGGGTCGAGACCTTTTTCGATCATCTCGTCCATCGATCGGTGCTCCTCCACCCACGCCTCCATCACGCGGTCGAGCACCTCGTACGGCGGCAGCGAGTCCTGGTCGGTCTGGTCGGGGCGGAGCTCGGCTGATGGAGGCTTGTCGATGGTCGAAGACGGAATCAGCTCCCGGTCACGGTTGAGGTGGCGGGCAAGGTCGTAGACCAGGGTCTTCGGCACGTCGGAAATCGGGGCAAGACCACCGCACATGTCGCCGTACAGAGTGCAGTAGCCGACCGCCAGCTCTGACTTGTTGCCGGTCGCCAACACCAGCCGCCCAAGCTTGTTGGCGAGGGCCATCAGCACCGCGCCGCGAATCCGCGCCTGGATGTTCTCCTCGGTGACGTCCTCCTCGAGCCCGGCGAAGACCGGGGCGAGGCCGTCGAGATAGGCCTGGAACATCGGGTCGATGGAGATCAAGCGGTACTCGATACCAAGGTTGGAGGCCAGCGCCTCGGCATCCTCCACCGATCCCGCAGAGGAGTACCGGGTCGGCATGGCGACCCCGAGGATGTGCTCGGGGCCGAGGGCGCGCGCCGCCACGGCCGCCGTGAGGGCCGAGTCGATGCCGCCGGAGAGGCCGATCACCACCTTCTCGAAGCCGCACTTGCGCACATAGTCCCGCAGTCCGAGCTCGAGCGCCGCCAGCGCCTGGTCGCTGCGCGCCTCCGCGACCTCGCTCAGTCGGCCCTCGGCGCAGCCGGCGCCGGCACGATCCGCGATCGCTTCCTCCGGCAGCTCGTACACCAGCAGATCGTCGGCGAAATCACGGGCCCGCGCCACCACCCGGCCGCAGCCGTCAAAGACCATCGAGTGGCCGTCAAAGACCAGCTCGTCGTTGCCCCCGACCTGGTTGGCGTAGACGAAGCAGCGGCCGGCATCGGCGGCGTAGCGGCGGACCAGCTCGCGGCGCTCCTCTGCCTTGCCGAGCTCGAAGGGGCTGGCCGAGAGGTTGATCAGGAGCTGGGCGCCCGCGTCGATGAGTTCCCGCACCGGATCGCGGTGGTAGAGGCTGCGGCCGTCGAGGTCGGGGTCCGACCACACATCCTCGCAGATGGAGACCCCGAGGCGCACGCCACGGAAGTCGATGCACCGGGTTTCGCCTCCGGGCTCGAAGTACCGCGCTTCGTCGAAGACGTCGTAGGTCGGAAGCAGGCACTTGTGGCGCGTCGCCACCACGCCACCGCCGGTACACAGCGCGACGGCGTTGAAGAGTCGCTTGCCGGTCGCCGCCGGATTGCGATCGACGAAGCCCACGAGCAGACCGAGCCGGTCGTCGCTCAGGGCGGCGACCTTCTCGAGCTGGTGCAGGTTGCTCTCGACCATCTCCGGGCGTTCGAGGAGATCGCCCGGCGGATAGCCGGTCGTGGCGAGCTCGGTGAACACCACCAGGTCTGCCGACGCCCTGCGGGCGCGAGCGACCGCTGCCGCCATCAGCTCGAGGTTGGCTTCGAACGCGGCGATCGTGAAGTCGATCTGGGCAATCGCGATCCTCATGGCCGGTGTCTCCAGGAACACAAGCATAGCTCGGCGTCATGTGCTGCACTGCGGGTTTGCTCCTCCCGTTTCCGCGCGCCGAAGCCGGCGGCCTCGGCGCGCGGAAACGGGAAACACCGAGCCCGCCGGGAGGGGCCGGCGGGCTGGCGAGGAAGGAGGAGATGTTGGAAGAGGTCGTTCTCCCTGATCTCACTCGGTATACGGCGGTGGCGCCGGGGCCGTTTGGTTCGAGCCCCGCCCCCTGTGCTAGCATCGACCGAACGGTCAATAACAGTCGGGATGGGACGTCCGCGGCAAGGGAGCGCCAGATGGTCGAACGCATCGGTCACTACCGGATCGTCGCCGAGCTCGGGCGCGGCGGTATGGGCATTGTCTACAAGGCCCACGAAGAGTCACTCAACCGCTTCGTCGCTCTCAAGGTCCTCGGCGAACACCTGACGGAGGACGACAGCTACATCGAGCGCTTCCTGCGCGAGGCCCAAAGCGCCGCAGCCCTCAACCATCCCAACATCGTGCAGATCTACCAGGTCGGGGCAGAAGGCGGCACGCACTTCTTCGCCATGGAGTTCGTCTCGGGCAAGAGCCTGCAGCAGGTCCTGCGCGCGTCCGGTCCGGCCGACGAGCTGCAGGTCGCCAGGATCGCGCTCCAGACCGCCGCCGGCCTGCAGGCGGCCCACGACCACGGCATCATCCACCGCGACATCAAGCCCGCCAACATCCTCATCGACGACCGCGGGCTGGTCAAGATCGCCGACTTCGGGCTCGCGCTGATGGGCGGCGCGGCGTCGCGGCTGACCGCGACCGGGATGTTCATGGGAACCCCGGGCTACCTGTCCCCGGAGCAGTGCCTCGATCAGAACGTCGACCACCGGACCGACATCTACAGCCTGGGCGTGACGCTCTACGAGGCTCTCAGCGGCGACGTGCCCTTCACGGCCGACAGCCCGCTCGCCCTGCTGCGCCAGATCGTCGAGGAGGAGCCCCCCGATCTGGGCAACCTCGCGCCGGCGGTCGATCCGGAGCTGCGATCGCTGGTGGCGCGCATGATGGCCAAGGACCGCGAGCTTCGGATCGCAAGCTGCGAGGAGCTGATGACCGTGCTCGAGTCCTTTCTCGACACACGCGGCGGCACCGGCAATCTTGCGGTGCGTCTGGTGTCATCGGGGAAGGCGGCGCCGCCTCCCCCCCCCCCCCCCCCCCAGCGAACTCGACTCGCAGCAGACGCGGGCACTCTCCGGAGATCAGGCCGACGTCTTCGGCGAGCCACCACCACCACCGCCGGCGACGGCACCGGCGGCCGGACCGACGCGGCCCCCAGTGGTGGAGACCGCGCCGGCGCCGGCGGTATCTTCCGGGGGAGGACGGCGGCTGCTGCTGGCCGCCGTCCTCGTGGTCCTCCTCGGTCTTGCCGCGATCGTCGTCGGAGGGGTCATCGCCTGGAAATCCGGCCTCGTACCCTCCGCCCGGAGCGGCGACGGCGCGACCGGCGGGGAGGCGCTTTCAACCCCGTTGCCGACGGCTGCCGGGGACCCACAACCACTGGTGGTCGGTGAGCCTGCGGCCGGTGAATCGGACGAGGCGTCGACACAGACCACCTCGATCGCGGCCTCGGGAGGCGAGGCGTCCTCGCCCGGAGGGCCGGCCGCCGGCGACGGGGCCGCGACCGGCGACGGCGGCAGCGGCCCGGGCGCCGCAGAAGACTTCACGAGGGGCGCCGCACCCGCTCCGCCCGGGGTCGGCGGCACTCGAGAAAAGGCAACGGACAGCGGCGCCGCACCGCCGCCACGCCTGCCGCCACCCGCAGGAACCGTGGTGATCTCGGTCGGCGAGGAGTTGTTCGCACGCGAGGCCGAGACCGTCGTCGAGGCGGCGCTGTCGCGCGCTGGTATCGAATTGGTCGACGAGTACAGCGTCCCCGGGGCAGCGGCCGTGATCGAGGGAGCGGCAGCCGGCGAGCCGGGAGAGCTACACCGCCTTCTCCGGCCCTACGCGCGCCACGCCGTGGTCATCCGGGTCGAGTTCCTCGGCGAGCGTCCGTTGATGTACATGGGTCAGCGGGACGTGGCCTTTCAGTCACGCGTGACGCTGGTCCCGGTCGACCTCGCGGGCGGCACGCCGCTGCAGCCTCCGAGCCGAATCCGCGTCGAGTACACCCACCTCAACGCCGAGCGTGTCGCCAACGACAAGCTCCGGGCCGAGGCCCGGCGGCTGACCCGCCTCATCGCGTCGCGGTAGGTCGTGCTCAGTCAGTCGCTGCGGCCTCCGAGCAGGCCGGCCCGAAACAGGAAGTAGAGCAACGTCGCCAGCGACGAGGCCACCGCTGCAACGTAGGTCAGGGCAGCCGCATTCAGGACCTTGTCCATCCCGCGCCGCTCGTCGATGCCGACGATTCCCTGCTCCACGACGAGCGTTTTGGCGCGGTTGGAGGCGTCATACTCCACCGGCAGAGTCACCAATTGGAAGACGAGCACGGCCGAGAACAGGACCGCGCCGAGCATGACGATGCCCTGCCCCGCGCCGCCGCCCGACGACATGACGATGAAGAGCCCGACCAGCATGATGATGTAGCCGAGGTTAGAACCGATGCCGGCGGTGGGCACCAGCATGGACCGCAGCTTGAGCGGGCCGTAGCTCCTGGCGTGCTGGATGGCGTGACCGGCCTCGTGGGCGGCGATGCCGACCGCGGCCAGCGAGCGTGACTGATAGACGCCGTCGGAAAGGTTGAGGGTCCTGTTGACCGGGTTGTAGTGGTCACTCAAGAGGCCGCGCGACCGTCCGATGGTCACGTCCCGGATTCCGGCGCCGTCGAGGATCCGCTGTGCGGCCTCCGCACCGCTCATGCCCGACGATACCGGGATTCGTGAAAAAGCCTTGAAGTTGGCCTTGGTTCTCCAACTGGCCCACAGCGAGAAGGCGAACGCCGGCAGGACGAAGAGAAAATAGATCGGATCGAACATCATTTCCGTGCTCCAAAGGCTCAGCCGGGGCGGCCCCGCTGCTGGCACTCCGTACGACGCTTGAACCGGGACGAAAATTCCACGTGAAGTCGGCTGTCGATCGCTCCGAGACCGGATACTATTCCGGCACGGGAGGCTCATGAACACACGAATCGGCAGCTTCGCTCTCCACGCGCTGATATGGCTCGCCCTGCTGGCCGTCGGCCTCGGGGTTCTTTCGCGCTTCGGCGGCACCGACCTCGCCGTCGGCAACCTCGTGCTGCGCGTGCAACGGGGCGTCGACGTGCCACTGCCCTCGCCGGGCGCGGCCGCCCCAGGGCCCGCGCCGTGGAACGAGGCGCGGATGGCGGAGGCCCCGCGTCCTCGCAACGTCGTTCTGTTCGTCGGCGATGGCATGGGCATCGGCCACCTCAGCGCCGCATCGGGCCTGCTGCAGGGGCCCGGGGGATTGTTGGCCATGGCGCGAACACCCCACGTCGGTCTGATACGGGTCTGGTCCGCCGACGACCTGGTGACGGACTCCGCGGCTTCCGGAACCGCTCTCGCGACCGGCTTCAAGACCGACCGCAAGATGGTCGGGGTGCTGCCGGACGGGCGCGTCGCATGGAACCTCCTCGAAGCCGCCCGGGTGAGGGGCCTGGCCACGGGTGTCATCACGACGAGCGGTCTGGCAGACGCCACGCCCGCCTGTTTCACCGCGCACGTCGAGCACCGTGACACCTACCACGAGATCCTCGAGCAGATGCTTGACTCCAGAACCGATCTCATGCTCGGCGGCGATTGGACACTGAACAAGAAGGCCCGCCGGAACCAGCGCTTCTTGAAGATGGTCGACGAGATCGAACGCCTCGGCGGCGAGCGCGGCTACGCGGTCATCCGTGACCCGGCCGCGATCGCCACCGCCGGGCTCCCCACGCTCGGCTTGTTTCCGCCGCGCGCCGGCGCGGCGGCCGACCACGGACCGGAGCTGGCGAGCTCCACGCGCCGCGCCCTCGAGCTGCTGGCCGCCGACCCCGACGGCTTCGTCCTGGTGGTGGAGAACGAGACCACCGACGAGCTGGCTCACGACAACGACGTCGCAGCGACGCTGGACGGCATGCGCGAACTCGACGAGGCGGTCTCGGTCGCCCTCGAGTTCGCCGCTGGTCGCGACGACACCCTCGTCCTGGTGACCGCCGACCACGACACCGGCACCCTCGCCCTGGTGAAGGGCGAGTACGCCGACGGGCATGCGGTCGCCCGTTGGGCTTCGGGCGGGCACTCGTCGCAGTGGGTTCCGTGCTTCGCCTCCGGGCCGGGCGCTGAGTTGTTCGGCGGCATCCTGGACAACACCTGGGTGCCGCAGTGGCTGGCACGGCTGATGGAGCTGCCTCCACTCCCGCGATTGGCCGAGAAACAGACCGATTGACCGGTTTCGACCTTTTTGATACGTTCCCACGCCGAGAGAGGTCGTGATGAACGTCAAGAAGAGCCTCAAGAGACTCCTGCTCGGCCCCGACAGCGAGGCCATCCCGGTGCTCGGCCGTAACGAACGCTGCTGGTGCGGATCGGGCAAGAAGTACAAGACGTGCCACCTCGCGTCGGACGACCGCAAGCGGGCCGCACAGCGCAGCGGCGCCGGGCGCTGACCGGCACCCGCCATCGCCTTCCGGGCGGTCCCCGGGGACTCGCCGAGCGGATCGAGCTGGCCGCGAGCCGTGCGGAGCCGCGGCGAGCCGCAGCGATCGGTCCGGGCGGCCTCGCGGTCGCCCCGAGATCTCGCTCCGAACGTTCTACTTCCGGAGATCGGCGGAACAGCTCCGGCCGCGGCCGGGACTACGGCCGCGAACCGGCGTGTTGGTCATCACGGGAGAAACGCCATGGCGAAACTCGTCGAGATGGTCCATCGTCACACGTCCGGAGGACTCGACTCGGTCCTGAGCGAGGTGGTGGGAGAGCTGCAGGTACAGGCCCAGTCGCTCGCCACGCCCCTTCGGAAGACCTTTACCGGACACCCGCTGCCGTCGCGCACCGAGATCGTCGAGATGGTCGAGCTGCTACGTTCGGTGATCTTTCCCGGCTACGTCGGGAACCGGGACGTGACCGAGGAGAGCCTGACGTTCCACCTCGGCTCGGCGCTTCACCGGGCGAGCCTGATCATGGTCGACGAGATCCACCGCGGGTTGTGCTTCGCCTGTGCGCGCGACGCAGATCAGCGCCAACCGCAGGTGTGCCTCGAGCAGGCACGCTCGATTACGGCGACCTTTCTCAGGCGGCTCCCGGAGCTCCGGCGTCTGCTCGCCCTCGACGCGGTCGCCGCCTACGAAGGTGACCCTGCGGCGTCGAGCCCGGCGGAAGCCATCTTCTGCTACCCGGGGGTGCGCGCCATCACCTCCCACCGCATCGCCCACGAGCTCTACCGTTCCGAGGTGCCGCTGATTCCGCGGATCATCGCCGAGCACGCCCACAGCCTGACCGGCATCGACATCCACCCCGGCGCCACCGTCGGCGAGAGCGCCTTCATCGACCACGGAACCGGTGTCGTCGTCGGCGAGACCGCCGTCATCGGCAACCGCGTCCGCATCTACCAGGGCGTGACGCTCGGCGCCAAGAGTTTTCCGCTCGACGCCGAGGGCAACCCCATCAAGGGCATGCCCCGCCACCCGATCATCGAGGACGAGGTCACGATCTACTCGGGCGCCACCATCCTCGGGCGCGTCACCATCGGCCGCGGAGCGGTCATCGGCGGCAACGTGTGGCTGACTCGCGACGTCCCTGCGGGCGCGAAGATCTCGCAGGGCCGGCCGGGCTCCCGGCTGTTCGAGAACGGCGGGGGGATATAGAAATTTCTAATTTCGGATTTCGGATTGGCCGCTGGCCCAGTACCGGGACCATCCGAAGCGCTCGATCTTGACAGCCGCCTCGGCTAGGAAGAACGTCACACAGGCGTAGTCGATCCAGGACCAGAGGCTGCGCAGCGGAGTCCCGCGGCCGGCCATCTCGTTCAGGACCAGCGCGGAGGCGTTGACGACGATCGCCGTCATCACGACCCGAACCGACACCAGCACATCGAGCAGTCGCCGCATCAGGTCCTCAGAATCCCCCGCCTCCTGCCTGTGCGATGTGCGACCTCGGAGCTCGCCGCGCTCACCCGCTGTAGTACGGGTTCGAGCCTGACTCGTGGTCGGTGTTGTCGAGCACCCGTTTGATCTCGGGCACCTCCTGCAGAATCGCCGACTCGATCCCCTCCTTGAGGGTAACCTGCGACATCCCGCACCCCTGGCAGCCGCCGCCGAACTGAATCACCGCCGCGTCGTCCTTCACCTCCAGCAGCTCGACCCAGCCGCCGTGGCTGGCGAGCGACGGGGAGATCCGCTCGTCGATCACGTTCTGGACCCGCTGCGCCACGGGATCGTCCCAGTGAACTTCGGCCTGCGGGTTCTTGAACAGAAATCCGGTGCCGGTCGTGTCGGACACGAAGTCGACCTCCGCGCCCTCCAGCGACTCCGCGCTTTGGGGGTCGAGGTAGACCGTGATCGGATCCTGTTCCACCACAACGTCGCCGTCCTTGGCCTCACCCTCGGCCACGAGCGCCATCTCGTACCGGAACTGGTGCCGGCCGAAGCGGTGCGCGACCACCCGCACCCCGAGCGTGGGCGACTCGCTCATCTCCATGTACTCGCGGACCTTCTGTCGCGCGGCATCGGTCATCGTCAGCATGGTACCTCCTTGCCGGCTGACGGCCGGCGTCCGCGGGCATCCTAGCAGAGAGGGCTCGAGGCTCGAGGCGGCGAACCATCGATTTTGGATTCGAGAATCTCGAGCCCCAGGCCCCAAGCCCCGAGCCCGACCCTATCGTTCTCCGAGGGTGGCGGTCACGACCAGCTTCTCACCCGCCCGCTCCACGGTGATGTCGACCTCGTCACCCGGGACGTGCGACTGGAGCAGCCCGGAGTAGCCACGCAGGTCCTCCACCGGAACTCCCTCGAGTGCGACGATGATGTCGCCTGCCTCGAGGCCCGAGATTTCTGCCGCCGAACCCGGCACCACCTGCTGAATTAGCACCCCGCCGCCGGTGTAGGCGAAATCGGGCATCGTGCCGAGGCTCGCCCGGCGCGGGCTCCCCGACCCGCGCGGCACCGCGTCCGGCGCTGCGGCCCCGCTGATCTGCACCGTCAACGGCTCGGTTCTCTCCGCCAGGTAGCCAACCGCCTCGTGAGCCGCCTCCGTCACCACCACCAGCCCGTCGGCATCGATGGTGTCGACGGTGTCGGACGGACGGTGGTAGTCCGTGGTCGGCCCGGTGAAGAGCTGCACCGCCGGCACTCCGCGTTCGATGCACGCGACCTGGTCCGAGGCATCAAGGGGCTCGGACACCACCTCCACCGGTGCCCCCGTCGTGTATCCGACGCCCATGAAAATGAAGCGCCACTCGCGCGCGGTGTCCGCATTGAGCACGTAGAGCTTGCCGTCGGAGAGTCGCCCAACGGTGTCGAGATTGAGGCACGCGAACGGGCGTCCGCCCTCGGCGAGCACCCGCAACAGGTGCCGGGAGCCCACCAGGCCCGCCTCCTCGCCGGTGACGACCGCGACCAGCACCGGCCGCGGACGCGGCGGCTCGTCGATCAGGGTGCGTGCCAGCTCGAGCAGCACGGCCACTCCCGACGCGTTGTCGTCGGCGCCGGGATGCACCTTGCCCAGGTTGCCGGTGCGGGCGTCCGGCCAGCCGCGTCCGAGGTGGTCGAGGTGGGCGAGCACCAGCACCGGACGGTTCGCGAGCTCGGGGTCGCTGCCCGCCACCCGGCCCACGAGGTTGACGAGCTCCATGTCGCGTCGCGGTTCACCTCCGACCCAGCGCCAGACCTGCCGGAAACCATCGTCGCCCGCGGGCACGAGGCCGATCTCCCGCATCCGCGACTCGACCATCTCGGTGGCGAGCTTCAAGCCCTCGCTGCCGAGGCCGCGGCCCTCGAGCGCGGGATCGGCGAGCAACGTGACAGTGCTCTTGAGGTCGTCCGCGTCATACGCGGGCGGCAGCTCGGCCAACGGCTTGCGGGCCGGCAGCCTGAGAGCGGGCAGCGCGCCGTCGCCGAGGTTGCGCACGAGGGGGGACGCCACCGGCCGCCACATGCCCTTGGCGACATTGGCAGGCTCGTCGCCGCGAAAACCGAGGTAAGAGTACCGCGTGTAGTGCGGCAGCTTGCGGGAGAGCCCGGCGATCGCCGCGGCCGGTTCGGCGGCGATCCAGCCGTGAGCCGCGTCGGGATCGTCCGGCGACCTGGCCACGATCACGAAGGAGTGGTCCGCCCGCGGCAGCTCGTCGTCCACCAGCCGCAGCGTGCGGTCGCCGAGTTCCACGCCCTGCGCCGCGACCCGCTCCGCGACCTCCGCACCGAAGCGATTTGCGGCGCCGAGCACCCACACCGTTCTGTCCGGCAGCTGCCCGAGCTCGCTGTCGAGAGCGATCTCCGGCTCGCCGGGCCGGGCCCAGCCGGCGGCCAGCTGCCGCCACGCCGCCTGCTCCGCCTCCGGCGCGGCCGCGGGCAGCACGTACAGCAGATCCCGGGCGCCGAAGAGGGTCGACAGGGCAGGCGGCACTTCGAGGGGATCGAGCCGCCGCATGACATCGAAGGCCGGATCGACGTCGATCCGCAGCGGCCTCGCCTGAGTCGGGATTTCGACGATGCAGTCGCGGCCGCAGGTGCCTGCCTCGGCCCACAGCACCTTTTCACCACCCGCGACCGTCACCGCCACCGGCACGGTCACTGGAAACGGTTCTTCCTCCTGGACCTGGCGAAGGTGCACCATGACGCGCCACGGTGCCTCACCCGGCGCCCCCCTTTCGACCCGCGCCTCGTGGATCTCGATCTTCGGTGCACCGGTCCGCTCGACCCACGCCTCAACGAACGGCTCCCAGTTGCCGCCGGCCGAGTCGGTGAACGCGGCGGCCAGGTCCGCGAAGGACGCGCGGCGGAAGCGGTGCTCGCGCTCGAACAGCCGCAGCGCTTCGAGAAAGGCCTCGTCGCCGACCGCGCGGCGGGACATGTGGAAAAGCATCAGGCTCTTGCCGTAACCCACCGCTTCCGAAGCGGCCGACTCCCGAGAGCCGAACTGCGACAGCGGAAAATCGTCGCCCGCCGACACCATGTCGGAGAACTTCTTCAAGGTCGCGCGGCGGTAGACGGCCCCTTCTCCCCGCTGCTCGGCGAACAGGTGGTCCGCCATGTAGGCGGTGAGCCCCTCGCACCAGTTGCCGGTCGCGAAGTCCACGTACACCGAGTTTCCCCACCAGTTGTGGAGCAGCTCGTGCGGGTAGGAGGAGGTGAGGATCCAGGGGAATCGAATCACCCTCGGACCGAGGAGGGTGAAGCCTGGCATGCCGTAGCCGGTCTCCCAGAAGTTCTCCACCAGGGCGAAGGACGCGTACGGGAACGGCGACAGCATCTCCTGATACAGCTCCAGGTAGCGAGCGGTGGCAGCGAGGTACCGCTGCGCCAGCCCGGGATCGTCCTCACGCAGGAACGCGAAGACCTCGATCCCTTCCGCGGTTTCGCGGTACTCGTGCCAGGGGCCCGCGACCAGGTAGACCTCCTCCGTCGGGCTGGTCAGGCGCCAGGCGGTGGTTCTCGAGCCGTCCGCGGAGAGCTCGTGCCGCACCCGTTCGCCCTGCGACACCGCGTCCCACGGCGGCGTCATGCCGCGAACCTCGAGATCGAAGGTCACGAGCTGGTCGCCGAAGGTCGGCACCCAGAACGACGCGCCGGCCAGGAAGACGCCGCGCTCGTCGACGATCCCCGGGGTCTCGGAGAAGCTTCGTTGGTACTCCTCACTTTGGATCTCGAGCGGGTGGTTGATGGCCCCCCCGTAGCGGATCACGGGATCGCCCGCGGCTTCGCCCTCCGGAAACAGCAGAAAGGCCTCCACGGGCACGTCGGCCGACACCGTCTCCGAGGTCGCGTTGATGCCGAGGAACGTCGCGCCCGCGTCAGCCTCCACCGGCTGCAGACGCCAGCCGTCGGAGACCACCATCGGATCGAGGCCGGCGTGGAGGACGAACCGATACCCGCCGCCAGCGGCCGCCGCCACCGCGGAGGCATCGAGTCGGATGCGGTCGGTAACGGTCACCCGATGCGCTGCGGGGTCCAGGGTGACCTCGAGGTCGTGGTGCAGCGTCGCGGCCGCCAGCCGCACACTGCAGGCGGTCACGGCGATGAACAGGATGAACGGAATGTGTCTCAAGCGCATGCATCCTCCGCCACGCATTCTACTCTCAGCCCGCCTCGTTGATCATGGATCTGCCGGAATTCAGACACTCCCGCCGCCGTTGCCTCGGCGAGCGCCGAAGCTCGCGAAAGGACACGCCATGATCTGCGTCATCTCCGGCACCAACCGGCCGGAGTCGAAGACCCGCCGGATTGCCGCCACGATCGAGGGCCTGATCACGGCAGAGGGCGGAGACGTGCAGCTGCTCGATCTCGCCGATCTGCCGCAGGAGATCTTCGCGCCCACCAGCTACCGAGACACACCCGACAGCTTCTCGCCGTTCCAGGAGGCCATCCTCGCCACCGGCGGCCTGCTGACGGTGGTTCCCGAGTACAACGGATCCTTCCCGGGCGTGCTGAAGTACTTCATCGACATGCTGCAGTTTCCCGAGAGTCTCTGCGAGAAGCCGGCGGGCTTCGTAGGGATCTCGTCCGGCCGCTGGGGCGCCGTTCGAGCCGTCGAGCAGCTCGAGATGATCTTCCAGTACCGTCATGCCCACCTTTTCGGAAGACGTTGCTTCATCTCGGGTGTCGGCGGAGCGCTCGACGGGGACGGGCGGCTGGTGGACCCCGACCTCGAGGCCCGGCTGCACCGCATGGTCCGGGGCTTCATCCGGTTCGCGGGGGCTCTCGGTTAACCGCACTGGACGATCGCCCCGGAGCGCGCTACATTACCGGGACATCCGAACACTTGGAGGACTCGTGAAGACATTCAAGACCACGTTCGTGCTGGCTGCCGCGCTGCTGACAGCGCTCCCCGCCGCCGCTGACCTCAAGATCGTCAAGCAGGTCCATCGCGACGGCTTCACGGTGATGGGCCAGAGCCAACCGGCCGAGGACACCGAGCAGGTGACCTGGATCGGCGACGGCCGCATGCACATGGACATGGGGGATTCCGCGACCATCGTCCGCCTCGACCAGATGAAGCTCTACTCCATCGACCACACGGCCCAGACCTACAACGTCCTCGATCTCCCGGTGGATCTCGAGAAGCTGCTGCCGCCGGAGATGAAACCGATGCTGCAGATGATGCAGTTCGAGGTCAAGGTGACCCCCACCGACGAGTACCGGCAGGTCGGCGAGTGGAAAGCGCGCCGTTACGACGTCGAGATGACAACGCGGGTCATGAACATGAAGATGACGCAGTGGGCGGCCGAGGTCGGCGGCTACGAGCCGTCGGCCTTCAACGAGATGTACGTCCACCTCAACAGCCTGCAGCCCGGCATGGCGGATGCGGTCAACGAGCTGCGCAAGGTGGACGGCTACGTGGTCGAGCAGGAGAGCACCATCACCATGATGGGCAACGACATTAAGAGCACCGAGAAGGCGGTTTCCATCGAGCAGGCGGACCCGCCGGCGGGTCTCTACGAGCCGCCCGACGGCTACACCGAGAAGCCCTACGACTTCATGGCAGCCGCGAGGCAGTGAGTCCGCGCCCCGTCAGCGGGGCCCCGGCGACCACGAGGCGGCCAACAGGGTGACGTCATCGTACGGCGTGTGCCCGCAGGTGAACGCCTCCATCTCCTCGAGCAGAAAGTTGACCGCCGCCCGGGGCCTCGCAGGGGCATCCTCGAGGACCCTCGCCAGCCTGTCCTCGCCGAAAAGATCTCCCTCTGGAGACTGCGCCTCCACGAGTCCGTCCGAGTAGGCGACCAGGAGCTCGCCCGGTTCCAGGCGGATGGACAGGAGCTGGTGGCCGCCGGCGCGGAGGGCTCCCAGCGGCACCCGGTGGCCGGGAAGTTGGAGGCGTTTCACCGCACCGTTGCGACGCCTCACCAGCGGCGGGGGCTGACCGGCGAGGGTGTACGACACGACGCCTTCGCCATCCCGGAACCCCAGGTACCCGAGAGCCACGAAGCTGCCGCCCCGAAGATCGCCGAGATTTCGCCCACCGCGGAGGTGGTAGAGGCGCTCGTTGGCGAGTCGCAGCAGGGTCTCCGGCTCCGGGTACGCGAGAGCGACCGAGTTGAGAACCTCGTGCGCCGCCATCATCATCAACGCTCCGGAGATCGACTTGCCTGAGACGTCGCCGTAGACCACGGCGTGCTCGCCGTTGACCCGCCCCGGCAGCTCGGTGTAGAAGTCACCGCCCACCTCGCGCGCCGGCCGGCAGACTGCCGCCAGCTGCCAACCCTCTGCCGGCTGGAGCTCGGCTGGCAGCAGCGACGACTGGATCGACGCCGCGATCTTGAGCTCGCGTTCGAGCTCGGCCTGGCGGGTCCGCTCCTCGAGCAGCAGCGACGTTTCGAGGGCGATGGAGGCCTGGTTGAGGAGCCCGCGCA
The DNA here is from genome assembly GCA_964609835.1 of uncultured Thermoanaerobaculia bacterium. Classification (GTDB taxonomy): domain Bacteria; phylum Acidobacteriota; class Thermoanaerobaculia; order Thermoanaerobaculales; family Sulfomarinibacteraceae; genus Sulfomarinibacter. The sequence continues at coordinate 12,484 of CAZSTH010000035.1, read as the reverse complement.
GGAGCTGCAGCTCCTCCTTCTCGATCGTCGTCTGCCCCGCTTTGCCGGACAGCAGGATGACTCCAACCGACCGGCGTGTTGTCGCCAACAGGCCGGCGAGCTCGACGCCGGACGCGGCGAGTTCGGTGGCCAGCTCGTCGACCTCCGGCGACAGCAGCCGCAGCGGCGCCAGCTCGTCGATCCGGACCAGCGACCCCTGGCGCTTGAGCTGGTCGTGGAGAATCCCGATGATGGGCAGCTCCTCCGGCAGGCTGGCCGGTCCCGCCTGCCGCATCAGCCGCCCGCAGCTCACCAGATAGAGGGCCGAGAAGCGCAGCCGCATCAGCTCCGGCAGGCGTTCCACGAGCTGGGTCACGACCGGCCCGATCTCCACCTCCCTCGTGAACGCCTCGCCCATCTCGACCATGGCCCGCTGCAGCCGCAGCCTCTCGGCGAAGAAAAAGCGGTCGACAGGCCCCTGCAGCCGCTGGCGAAGAGGTTCGAAGAGCAGCACGATGGCCAGCGCGAAGATCACCGGGAAGTACGGTGAGTCGGCGATCCGGGTGCCGCGGAACAGCAGCTGGAACGAGGCGATGCCGAGCGCGTAGACCGCGGTCACCATGGCCGTTGTGGCCGTGTACAGCAAGCTCTTGCGAAGAATCACCCGGATGTCGAGCACACCGAAGCGAACGATGGCGTAGGCGAAGGTGATGGGCACGAGGATCAGCGGCACAACCCCGTAGAACAGGAACCGCTCGGTGTCGAGGAACGACGGGAAGCCCACCGAGAGCACGATGAAGGGGACGACCCCGAACAGCGTGCCGAAGAACACCAGCGCAGCGCCCCGTCGCTGCGGCCGGTCCGGCAGGTAGCGGGCACTGAGGCCGAGCGCCCCGAGGCCGAGCAGCATGTAGCCCACCATCACCCACCAGTTGGCCATCGGCGCACCGCTGATCAGCGCCAGCGGGTGGCCGGTGCGCCGAGCCCACACCATCGTTACCAGGTAGACGAGAGGTGGCACCAGGTACACCGGCAGCAATTTGGCGCTGATCTTCGATACCCAGCCGAGCAGCCAGGCGATCGGATCCCGACGCCACTCCCAGATCGGCCGCGGGAAGATCAGGAAGAAGTGGAGAAAGGCCGCCGGCAGAAACAACAGGGCCATGGTGCCGGTGGTCAGCACGAAGGTGTCGACCCACGAGTAGGAGGCGGGGCGCAGCCGGCAGACGAGGAACAGCATGAACAGGCTGCACATGGTGTAGAAGACCCGCGCCGCCGCCAGGCGGGGCTGCCGCAGGACCACGAACCCCCCGACGCCGAAAAAAAGGAAGCCGAGCATTGCCGCGTAGAGGTAGGTGGTGCCGCCGATCTGACGCCGGCCGAGCTCGACCTCGACCTCGAAGATGCTGCCGCCCGACCGCACCAGGTAGGCCACAGAGTCGCCGATGCGGTGGCGGTTGAGCAGCTCTTGGGCGTGGGTCTGCGAGTCGAGAAAGCTGCGGTCGATGCCGACGATGACGTCGCCCGGGCGGATCCCCGCCGCATCGGCTCCAGAGCCCGGAACCACCGCACGAACAATCCGCGCTCCCGGAACATCGGCCTCCAGAATCACGCCGTCGTAGGGGCGCGGGAGGAACATGTCCGCGACCGACAGCGCGGCGATCAGGAACGCGATGATCCCGGGCGCCAGCTGCATCGCGAGGCGCCGGTGCGACTGCTGCATCACCACATGATACGCGCACGGCCGGCGACTTGTTCGCGACAACGTCGCAAAATTTTCGAGTTCACCGACCGGCCGTCAACCTCGGATTCCCCACTCTCGCAACGCACTCCGATTCCGAATTCCGCATCCCGAATTCCGAATTCCGATATCTCATCTCACCCAGCTCTGATTGTAGCCAAGGTCCTCGATTGCGCCGGCGAAGCAGGTGGGCAGCAGCGGTTTGAAGGTGTCCACCATCACCGCCAGCTCGTCGGTCCGCTCGCTGCCCACCGATCCCTCGTAGGTTCCGAAATGCGGCCCATGGGCCAACCCCCGCGGGTGGAGCGTGATCGAGCCCGACTCGATGCCCTTGCGCGAGGTGAAGTTGCCGTCGACGTAGAACAGCACCTCGTCGCAGTCCGGCGACGAGTGCGGGTAGGGGCAAGGGATCGCCCCCTCCATGAAATCGGTAACCCGCGGTACGAACGAGCACACGACGTACCCGCCGCCGGCGAAGGTCGTGTGGATCGTCGGCGGCAGATGGATCGCGCCGGTCTTGGGCTGGAAGGCGAGAATCGGAAACGCGAACGGCCACACCTGGCCGTCCCAACCCACCACGTCGAAGGGGTCGTGGGAGAGCTCGAAAGCGGTCAGCATGCCGCCGCTCTGCACGATCAGTCGCCGCGGCGGATCGAGCTTCTCAGGACCGCCGTCCGGCCACGCTGGAGACCTGAAATCGTGGTGGGTGTAGGGGGCGTACATGGACAGCTGCCCCTCGGGCGCACGGTACTGCTTCGGCACCCGCAGCGGCGACCGGCACTCCATGGTCAGCAGCACGGCCTGTCCGTCGAGCATGAAGCGGTGCGGCATGCCCTGCGGCACGTACACGTAATCGCGTGCGTCGAACCGCACCACGCCGAGCGGGCACTCGACCCGGCCCGAACCCCGATACACGAAGGTCAGCTCGTCGCCGTCGGCGTTCGCGACCAGGCTACGCTCGCTTTCGTCGGGCCGGCCCAGCCACAGCCCGATGTCCGGGTTGGTGAAGAGCAGCCGCCGGGCGGTCAGCGGGCTGCCTCCCGTCGGCTGCCGATCACTGACGAAGTGGCAGCGGCGGAGCCCATCCGCCCGTTCTCCCTCGGCCCAGCCCGGGTGACGCCCCAGGTTCTCCTCACCTACGACCCAGTGCGGCGGCCGCCGGTGCCACATGATCGTGTAGATCGACTCGAAACCGGCGCGGGTGAAACAGTGCTCGAAGGTCATCCGGCCGTCGATCTCGAAGACCGTGTGCGGCTTCTCGGGAATCTCTCCGCGCATTTCTCGGTGAATCATGATCCCCCACCCGATTTCGAACGTCGAATCCCGAACTTCAGGTTTCGGCCCGTGCAAGAACGGAAGGTCCCGATCTCGCGGCAGCGTGCGAATTCCAAATTCTTTATCACGAGCCCGCTCCGGCCTCGAGCTGCCGCCGGGCCGCCTCGCGCTGCTCCTGGTCGCGCTCGATCGACTCGAAGAGGGCCCTGAAGTTGCCCTCGCCGAAGCCGCGCGCCCCCTTGCGCTGGATGACCTCGTAGAAGAACGGCCCCGCCACGTCATCATCGTAGAGGACGCCGCCCTCCACCATGAAGATCTGCAGCAGGTAACGGTCGTCTTCACCATCCACCAGAATCCCCAGCCGCCGCAGTTCGTCGGTGTTCTCGTCGAAGTTGGCGACCCGCTGCCGCGCCATCCGCTCCGGCAGCATGTCGTAGTAGGTGGCCGGGGTGTCGAGGAACTCGATCCCGGCTCTTCGGAGGTTGTCCACGGCCGGCTCGATGGCCGGGACGTGGAAGGCAACGTGCTGCACGCCGGGCCCGTTGTTGGCCTCGACGAAGGTGTAGATCTGACTCGCCTCGTAGTTCGGCGTCACCGGTTCGTTGTTGGCCAGCTTGACGCCGGAATCGGCGTCCCACATGACGATCGACGCCAGCCCCGAGCCGCCGCCGTCGCGGTTGATGTCGGCGGTGTGGAAGTGGACCCGCCAGTACTCCGCGAAGCCCATCACGTCACGCAGCCAGGTGACGTGGGGCTCGAGAGTCAGGAAGTTGGAGGTCACGTGGTCGATGACCTGGAAGCCGTTGACGTTGGTCGACTCAGCCGCACCGCCGATCGCCTCGAAGCCGGGTGGCAGGGCGTCCGCGGCACGCTCCACGAATCGGAACCGGACGTCGCCGAGCGGCGTCGCGATCTCGAACCAGCGGTAGGCACGGCCGCGGTGATCCGCAGCCTCCACGACCTCACCGCAGAAGGTGGCGTTGCGCTCGCCGAGCACCCGCCGCGCGTGGTCGAGGTCGCGGACCTTGAAGCCGACCGTGCGGACGCCATCCGGGTGCCGGCGCAGCCATCGCTCGGCGGCCGAGCCCCGCTCCCCCGGCGTCACGCACATGCACTGGGCCTTGCCGGCCTGAAAGAGGACGGCCTGCTCGCCACGCTCTGCCGAGGCGCGCTCCGAGAGTCGGGCGACCCTCGCGGCATCCATCATCCCGGTGTAGAACTGGTGGCTGCGATCCATGTCCGCGACCACGAACTCATAGGCGTCATAGCCGACAATGCCGAGGCCCGAGCCGCCGTTTCTCGTTTCAGTCATCGCTCCTCCCACGGTGAAGGGCAATCATAGCAAAGCCGGGACTGAGACGCGTTCGCCTATCTTTGCTCGAGGCTTGGGGCTCGAGAATCCAGGCAACAGACATCGCTACGGTTCGCATCAAGCCTCAGGTCTCGAGCGTCCGGCCCGGAGGGTGGGCGGATCAGCGGTGCCGCTGCCAGTCGGCCGCTGCGAGCCTGTCTTCGAGGTCCCGCCACAGCTCGTCGAGCGGGCAGCGCATGATGATGAGGTCCTGCCACTGTCCGGACTGGTCGCGGACGTGTTCTGGGATCAGAAACTCCTCGTGAAAGCCGAGTCGCTTGAAGATGCGGTGGGCCCCGATCTGGGGACGCATCAACCGCACCACGATCCGATCGACGCGGTGCTTGGAGGCGAGGTGGAAGAGCTCGCGCGCGACGGTGGTCCCGAGCCCGAGGCGCTGCCAGCCTCGCGCCACGATCAACCGCACCTCGGCGACGTTGTTGCCCCAGCCGTGACCCTGCAGTTCGAGGGCGCCGTCGGCGACGATCTCGTCGTCATGAACGGCCACTATTCGCTCGACCCGCCCGTTGTCCATCTCGGTCGTCCGGCGTTCCACGAGTTCACGGCGTGTGACGTCTGTCCGCAGGTACATCCGGTCCTCGGCCGGCAGCGCGCAGAAGAAGGCGTAGGAGCGCTCCACGTCATCGGGCCGCATCCGGCGCACGGTGATGGCCCGTCCATCCCTGAGGGTGACTTTGCGATCGAGCACATCTACAGATTCCGGAGACAAGGTTGGCCCATCCATCACCGCTCCTCCTCGGTCGATTGTCCGCGGACGCGTCCGCCCCGCTGGTTTCATCCTTCAAGATGCGGCCTGGAAATCGATTTCGCCAGGAATCGAGACGCAGAATCCCCATCCCCGCTTCAGCCGTTGTCGCACCGCCGTTCGGTCCCGCTGCGAAGAGCCCGATCACTCGGACGGCGCCTCGACCGTGGCGAAGAGGTCGAGTCCCGGATCGAACTGGGCCAGAAACTCGACGCTCAGGAGGCGGTAGAAGACGTAGAACGGGAGCAGGATCACGGTGCCGACGTACGGGATCAGCACGATGCAGCAGGTAAAGAGGCAGAACAGCCCGACGATGACGACGAAGCAGAGCAGCAACGCGAACACGAACAGCCCGTACACGATGAAATGCCAGGGCCTCGCCCGCAGCCACGGAATGAGCGCACGCCATGCCTCCATCGCCGTCAACTCGTACTTGTACATGATCGGGACCACGAAGGCCTCGAGGAAGAGCGCTATGTAGGCGGCCACGATCGCGAAGGCGATCATCACCATCCCGCCGAGCGCGATGGCCGCGAAGGACAGCCCGGCGAGAGCGTCCGAGACCGAGAAGGTCGCCGCCGGGGCCAGGAACAGCAGCGCCACGAGCAGGACGACGAGCCCGCAGGCCACGATGAATGCCAGCCGCCACAGGAAGAGCGAGTTGCCGAGTGAACCGAAGCGGTGCCAGGGCTCGACGATCTCCGCACGGTTCTGAATCACGTTGTCGAGGTAGATGAACTTGGCGCGCGACGACAGCCACAGAACGACCACCAGGATCGCCGCCACCGCCAGGATCACGAGGAAAAGCACCGGCACCCACACCAGCAACTCGCCGGCGCTGTCGAGGAGCTCGCCACCGGAGGAGGAACGGGCTCGAGAGGCCACGTTGTCGTCGTCGACCACCCACTTCCACCCGCCGCCACCCGCCCCGTCGGCGAGACCGGCCAGCCAGGCCGAAAATCCGAGCACGAGCCACTTGGGCAGGTCGAACGGCTGCCACAGGATGTGCTTCATCCGCTCCCAGGCGCGATTCAGTGGCTCGAGATAGGCAATTCTCATCGATCCTCCCGTCGACCGCCCCCGATTGTAGCCGCTGCCGGCCCTCGGCGAACGATCTCAAGGCCGCCGACCCGGCGTCCTTCACACCGTTGAACGGGGAACTCGCCCGCCGGGTTCGCCCAGGTTCACCGGCGGGGCCTCGGATCAGGGCGCGACTGACTACCGCGACTCGAGATGAGCCTCGAGGAACTCGGCCGGATGGAGCGCGCGCCGGCCGGCCAGATGGCCGATCTGGTGGCGGCAGCTGGTGCCCGAGGCGACGATGGTCGTAGATTCTGAGAGCTCCCGGATCGCACTCAGCAGCGGCTCCGCGACCTCCCGCGACAGCTCGCGGTGGGCGTGCAGCATACCGAACGCACCCGCCATGCCGCAGCAGCCTGTGTCGAGCCAGCGCGCCTCGACCCCCGGCAGCGAGCCGAGCACCGTCGCCACCGATCGCGGATCCGCCATGGACTTGGCGTGGCAGTGGCCGTGGACCGCCACCTCCACGCCCCGGCCGCCCGGCGGCAGGCCCCCGGTGTCCGTCGCGAGGTTGGCGCCGACGAAGTCCTCGAAGAGGTGGCAGCGTTCGGCCACCCCGCTCGCCCCATCTATGCCGAGCTGGGTGTACTCGTCCCGGAACATGGACCAGCACGACGGTTCCAGGAACACGACCGGCTCGACCGTTTTCGCGAGCAGGCGGAGGTTGTGCTCCGCCGCGCGTCGGACCGAGTCCAAAAGCCCCCGGCTCGCGGCCGGCCGGCCGCAGCACACCCGGCCCGTCGCCAGCACCACCTCGAAGTCGAGGTCCTCGAGCACGCGCACCGCCGCGCGGCCGATCCCCGGCTCGTGGTAACGGACCCAGGTGTCGTCCCACAAAATGACCCGCCGCCCCGAGCGGGACGCCGCCCGCCGGCGGCGAAACCAGTGGTCGAATCGCTCGCGGGCATAGCGGGGCAGCGGGGCATCGGCGTCGATCCCGAGCACGCGCTGCAGGGCGCGGCGCAGCGGCCGCCAGACGAGCAGGGCGTTGGCCACGCTCGGAACGGCGGTGCCGATGCGCCCGCCGAGATCGGCCGCGGCGATGACGCGGTCGACGAGCGGGACGCCGCGCCGGCGGTGACGTGCGTGCCGCAACTCCACTTTGAGCCGGGCCAGATCGACGTTGGAAGGGCACTCACGGACGCACGCCTTGCAGGACAGGCAGCTGTCGAGCACCTGCTCGAGCTCTACGGAGTCGACCGCGTCGGCAGCCTCAAAACGGCTCTCGAGCGCTGCCCGGATGATGGCCGCCCGGCCGCGGGTCGACAACGCCTCGTCACCCGAGCCGGGAAAAGTCGGACACATGGCCGGCGTCAGCTTGCGGCAGCCACCGCAGCCGTTGCACTGCTCGAGGTTGGCGATAAAGCTCTCGTCGCGCCCGGTCCACTGCAACGACTCGGCAAACGGTAGCCGGAGGTCCGGGTGGTCGCCCAACCGCAGGTCGCCATCGATCCGGTAGCGCCCGTCGTCGATGATCTTGCCGGGGTTCATGAGGCCGGGAGGATCGAAGAGCTCCTTGATCCTGCGGCTCGCGTCCATCAGCTCCGGCCCGAGGTGTCCCGCCAGATACTCGGTGCGCGCGATCCCCACCCCGTGCTCCGCCGCCAGCGAGCCGCGAAACCGCCGGCACAGATCGGAGACCTCATCGGCCACCTGCCGCAGCATGCACACGCCGTCGGGCCGGTGGAGGTCGAGCACCGGCCGCACGTGCAGCTCGCCGGCGCCCGCGTGACCGTAGAACGACGCTTCGAGACCGAGCGGCTCGAAGATCTCGCGGAGGCCGCGCACGTACTCCGGCAGCCGGTCGGGGCGCACACAGACATCCTCGACCCCCGAGACCGGCTTCGCGGAACCCTTGCGCCCGGTGAGCAGCGAAAGCCCGGCACGGCGCAGCGACCACACCAGCCCCTGCTGCGCGGTATCCCGGATCGAGAGCTGGCGAAGGCCCAGGCCGCGGCGCCCCAGCTCCTCCAGGCGGCCGTCATCATCGCCGAAGAACTCAACCAGCAGCATCGCCCGGCACGGCTGTTCGTCGAGGCACAGGAGGTCACGGGCAGCTCGAAACTCGAGCTGCCCGCGGGTCTGGTTGAAGACTACGTCGTCGATGTGCTCGACGGCCGCTGGGCCGAGATCGTCGATCTCCACTGCCGCCTCGAGCGCCTCCTCGGGCGAGGCGAAGAAGACGATGCCGAGCTGGCGAAGCGCCGGCCGCTCCACCAACCGCAGCACGGCCGAGGTGATCCCCGCGAGGGTCCCCTCGGAGCCCGCCACCAGCTGCGCGAGATCGCCGGGCGAACGCAGCGCACGGTCGAGCCCGTAGCCGGGCCAACGCTTGACGAGGCCCCCGGGAAGGCGCGCTTCGATGGCCTCGCGCTGGCCCGCCACGATCCGGTCCGCGCTCTCCCTGATCGAAACCAGGTCGCAGCCGTCGACGCCGACCCGGCCGACGGTACCGTCGGTCAACACCACCTCCACCTGCTCGAGGTGGTCGGCCGTGGTGCCGTAGAACGGTGCGTAGGCCCCGGATGAGTTGTTGGCGATCATGCCGCCGAGCGTGGCGCGCGACGAGGTCGCCACATCCGGCCCGAACCACAACCCGTTCGGGGCGAGGCTTGCGTTGAGCTGGTCGAGGATGACGCCGGCGCCGACCGTCACCGTCCGCCGCTCGAGATCGAGGTCGGTGACGCGGCGGTTGTAGCGCGCGAGGTCGACAACCACCCCCCGCCCAAGGGCGCCGCCTGCGAGCCCGGTGCCGCCGCCGCGCGGCGTGATCTCCAGTCCGTGCTCGGCCGCGGCGGCCATCAACCGCGCCGCCTCCGGCGCCGAGCGCGGAAAGGCCACCGCCGCCGGCTCGACACGGTAGATCGAGGCGTCGATGGCGTACAGGCAGCGCGACATCAAATCGGTGCGGACGTCGCTGCACGCCGCCTCGAGTGCGCGCAGCCGGCGACCGCTCAGCTCACGCACGCCGCCCCTCCCTGCCCGTCACCGCGGCGCCTCCAGACCCCGCCCGGGCAGAACCTGCAGGCGGACCGCGGAGGGATGTGCGGCCGAGCGATGGACCCGGTGCACTGCGGTGACGAAGTCCTCCGCCTCCGCCTCGAAGATGTTGTCCACCCACGACTGGGGATTGCGGTCGAAGAACGGGAACAGAGAGCTCTGGATCTGGACCTGAATGCGGTGGCCACCGCGAAAGGTGTGGAGCACGTCCTGTAGCGGAAATTCGACGCGCGCAGCCTCTCCGGGCACGAACGGCACCGGCCGCCGGTAGCTCTCCCGGTAGCGGCCGCGGAAGATCTCCGAACGCACCAGGCGCTCGGTGTGGCCGAGGTCGCGCTCGCCGCCGCCGGGCTCGAAACCAGGCAGCCGGCCGGGGAACTCGTCCACCAGCTTCACCACCCAGTCGGCGTCCTCGCCGCTGGTGGACACCCACAGCTCGGCAACCAGCTTTCCGGCCACCGTGACGTCTTCGGCGAGCGCCTCGCTGCGGTAGATGAGAACGTCGGGGCGGCGCGAGGCGAAGCGCTGGTCCTCGGTCATGTACTCGGCGTGCCAGCCGGTGGTGACGGCTGCAGTGTAGGGCACCGGTTTGTCCGGGTCGGAGAGATACTCGTCGAACGCGGGCGTGCGGTCGGCCGACGCGCGCCACGACAACGTGCCGCCGGCGCCGAGGTAGAGCGTCCGCGGCGCGGCCGCGGCCGGCGGCCAGCTGTCGAAAGTCCGCCAGCGATCGGCGCCGGTCTCGAAGACCTCGGCCTCGGCCATCTCCGGCGCCGGTTCGCCCTTGAGGTGATGGCCGAAGTACGGCAGCAGCACTCGCCGGCGGAAGTCGACCGCGGTGTTGAATCCGAAGTCGGCCTCGCCGAGGCGTCGACCGTCGGTCCTGAGCGCGCCGCCGTGCCGCCAGGGCCCCACCACCAGACGGTTGTCGACGCCGGGGTTCAGCTCTTCGATCGCCTGGTAGGTGTGGAAGATCCCGTACAGATCCTCGGCATCGAACAGGCCTCCGAGGACGAGCACCGCGCAGCGGACCCCTGACAGATGCGGCAGGGTGCTGCGCGAACGCCAGAACTCGTCGTAGTCGGGGTGGGCGACGATCTGGTTCCAGAACTCGATCTCGCCGCGGAAATGACGGCGGTTGACGTTGGACAACGGCCCGAGGTCGAGGAAGAAGCGGTAACCGTCCGGCGTCCCGTGGTCGAAGCGCGCAGGCCAGTCCTCGGTGAGGCCCGCGCGGGCGACCCCGAAGCTCGAGAAGAAGTTGAACGCCAGGTTGAGAGCGAACGCGCCGTGGTGGTGCATGTCGTCGAAGTACCAGTCGGCGATCGGCGCCGACGGCAACGCGGCGGCGATGGCGGGGTGGGAGTCGACGATGCCAGCCGCGGTGTAGAAACCGGGGTAGGAGTTACCCCAGATCCCGACCCGGCCGTTGTTGTGGGAGACGTTGCGCACCAGCCACTCGACGGTGTCCCAGGCATCGGAGGTCTCGTCGGTCTGATCAGCCGCCTTGCCCTCGATCACCGGCCGCATGTTGACGAACTCGCCCTCCGACATGAAGCGGCCGCGCACGTCCTGTGTCACGAAGATGTAGCCCTCGCGTGCGAACTCCTCGGACGGGCCCAGCCGGTCCGGGTAGCGCCCCGGGCCGTATGGTCGCGACGAGTACGGGGTTCGCGTCAGCAGGATCGGATAGGTGTTCTCATCCGACGCGTCGACCGGCGCGTAGACGGCGGCGTGGAGAAGCACCCCGTCGCGCATTGGGATCCGGACCTCGCGCTTCGAGTAGTCGGCCGCGATCGAGCGGTCGAGACCCGGCGGTTCCCCGGCCGGGCGGGCGCACCCGGCGGCGGCCACCACGGCAGTCACCAGCAGGTGGATGGTGAGTCGGCGCATCGGCCCTCCAGTTGCTCATGGTACAACCACCCCCCGGCTGCGCCGCGCGACTACAATCGCGGTATGCCCCGCCGCTCGCGCCGCGTCCCCAGCGACCTCGGACCCAACGCGCTGGCCGCCGTGCGGGCCGGAATCGGTGGCGTGGACCACGACCTGACCAACAGCAACCCGACCACGGTCGACATCGACCTTCCCGCGGACCTGCTCGACGAGCTTGCCGCCCCCGGGGCGCTTCGCTACCGACCCGAGCCCCGCGGCCCGGCGCAGGGGCGCGCCGCGGCCGCAGCCACCTACCGCAGCCAGGATCTCGACATCGACCCCGAGCGGGTCGTGCTCACCGCCTCGACCAGCGAGGCCTACGGCTTCCTCTTCCGGCTGCTCTGCGACCCGGGAGACGCGGTCCTGGTGCCCACGCCGTCGTACCCGCTCTTCGATCAGCTCGCCACGCTGGATGGCATCGAGGCGACGCCCTACGCCCTCGACCCGGAAACCGGATGGCGCCTCCACCCGGAAAAGCTGGCCGACAGCACCGATCGGGTGCGCGCTGTGGTCGTCGTCCACCCCAACAACCCGACCGGCTCCTACGTCCACCCCGGCGATACGTCGGCGCTGGTCGACCTGTGCCGAGATCGCGGCTGGGCGCTGATTGCCGACGAGGTCTTCCTGCCCTACCCGCTCGAAGGCGGCGCCGGAGCCGGGCGCTCCTTCGCCGCCACCGACAACTGTCTGTGCTTCACTCTCGGGGGTTTGTCCAAGAGCATCGGCCAGCCCCAGCTCAAGCTCGCGTGGATCGTGGTCGGCGGACCTCCGGCCGAGGTCGAGCACACCCTCGAAGGGCTGGACTACGTGGCCGACGCCTATCTCTCCGTGTCGACTCCGGTCGCGCTAGCAGCACCCCGGCTCATACGGCGCGGCGCCGCCATACGCGCCGCCATCAGCGAACGCTGCCGGAGCAACCTGAAAACCCTGCGCGACCTCGCGGCCGCCCACCCAGCGGTCACCATCGGCAACGTCGGCGGTGGCTGGAGCGCGGTCGTGCAGGTCCCCGCCGTCCTCCCGGACGAGGAGCTCTGCATCCAGCTGCTCGAGTCCGAAAGCGTGGCAGTCCACCCCGGGCTCTACTTCGGCTTCCCCCGCGACGGATACCTGGTCCTCAGCCTGCTGCCGCCGCCGCAGGTCATGCGGGAGGGCGCCCGGAGGCTGCTGCGGTTCATCGGGCGGCTGTCGGGTTGAGTCGCATCCCCGCCGAGTCAGTTCCCGATCCCGATCCCCATGGTCCCCGTCCGCGTTCGTGAACAGTGGCGGTCGCGGTCGCGGATCGCGGATGCGGTCGCGGATCGCGGATCGCGGTCGCGGTCAGCGGGGACAGTGACGGTGACGGTGGCGGTGGCGGTGGCGG
>CAZSTH010000034.1:0-35260 GCA_964609835.1 uncultured Thermoanaerobaculia bacterium | reverse complement strand
GCCGGGTGCGGTGCATCGGCGGCCGCAGCAGGAAGCTGGTGAGATATGCGGGTTAGGTTCCCTCGACCGGCGTGCGCATGGTGACGAACTCCTCGGCGGCCGTCGGGTGGATCCCGAGGGTGGCGTCGAAGGTGGCCTTGGTGGCGCCGGCCTTGAGTGCGACCGCCATGCCCTGGACGATCTCGCCGGCGTGCGGTCCGAGCATGTGGACACCGAGCACGCGGTCGTCGGCCCGGTCCACCACCAGCTTCATCATGGTGACCTCGTCGCGTCCGGACAGGGTGTGGCGCATGGGCTTGAAGGTCGAGCGGAAGATCCGGACCTCGTGACCCCGGTCGGCGGCCTCGCGCTCGGTGAGGCCGACGGCGCTGACCTCCGGTTGGCTGAAAACGGCGGTCGGTACGTTGCGGTAGTCGACGGTCGTCGGTGTGCCGCCGAAGAGGGTGCGGGCGACGGCCATGCCCTCGGCGAGCGCGACCGGGGTCAAGGCGATCCGGTCGATGCAGTCGCCGACCGCGTGAACACCCTGCACCGACGACCGGAAGTGCTCGTCGACCACGACCGCACCCCTGGCGTCGAGCTCGACGCCGATCGCCTCGAGGCCCATTCCAGAGGTGTTGGGAAGCCGCCCGACGGCGCACAGCATGAGGTCGGCGTCGACGGTGTCACCGGTGCTGAAGAGGGTCCGCAGCTGGCCGTCGGAGCGGTCGATCCGCTCGATGCGGGTCTCGAATCGCAGATCGATGCCGCGCTTTCGCAGCTCGGACGCCAAAGTCAGCCGGATGTCGTCGTCGAAGCCGCGAAGGAACAGCGGCCCGCGATAGTTGAGGGTGACCTCGCTGCCGATGCCCGCGAAGATGCCGGCGAACTCGACGGCGATGTAACCGCCGCCGGTGATCACCACCCTGCGCGGCTGCTCCTCGAGGCGGAAAATCTCGTCCGAGGTGACGCCGTGCTCGGCGCCCGGGATCGGCGGCACGAAGGGCCGGCCGCCGGTGGCCACGAGCACGTGCTCGGCGGTCCAGCTGCTGCCGCCGACGTCGATGGTGTGGCGGTCGACGAAGCGGGCGCGGCCCTCGATGACGCGTACCCCGGCACTCTCCAGCAGGGTCCGGTAGACGGTGTTGAGGCGCTCGATCTCGCGGTCCTTGTTGGCGATGAGCGTCGGCCAGTCGAACACCGCCCGGGACAGCTGCCAACCGAACCCCGCGCTGTCTTCGAAATCGGAGCCGTAGGCCGAGGCGTAGACCATCAACTTCTTCGGCACGCAGCCGAGGTTGACGCAGGTGCCCCCGAGGCGCCCGCTCTCGGCGATCGCCACCCGGGCCCCGAAGTCGGCCGACATCCGCGCCGCCCGCACCCCGCCCGAGCCGGCGCCGATCACGAACAGGTCGAAGTCATAGCTGCTCATGGGTGGCATGGTAGTACGGACCGAGCCTTCAGCACCCGGACGTCAAACGGCGACCGTACGATCGCTCGGAGATCGGCTGCGGGTGAACCGCCGGTCGGCCTACTCGGCCGCGATCTTCCGCACGGCCGCGAGCGAGATCGTGATGTCCACGTCTTCGCCGAGCACCACACCGCCCGCGTCGAGGGACTTGTTCCAGATGATGTCCCAGTCCTTGCGGTTGATCGTGGTCTCGAGTTCGAACCCGGCGCGGGAGCTGCCCATTGCCTGCATCTCGCCGAGGTAGTCCACGGTCAGCGTGATCGGGTTACCGACACCGCGCATGGTGAGGATGCCGACGACAGCAAAGCTGTCGTCGTCGAGCCGAGTGATCTTGGTGCTCTTGAAGCTGATCTCGGGATGTTTCTCGACGAAGAAGAAGTCCTCGGAGCGCAGGTGCGCGTCGCGGTCCTGATTGGCGGTGTCGATGCTGTCGGCCTGGATCGTGAACTCGACGCTGCTGTCGTCGAGATTTTCGAAATCGACGTTGAGGCGTCCGTTGAAGTCGTTGAACTGGCCGCCGGCCTTGGCGATCACGTGGCGGATCTTGAAGTCGACCTTGGAGTGGACGGTGTCGATCGTGTAGGTCTGCAGGGCGGCCGAAGCGGTTCCGGCGAGCGAGAGGACGATGGCGATCAATAGGGCGAGACTCGTTTTCATAAGGACCTCCATGGCCGATTGTATGCCGGAAGTCGGCAATCGGTTGCACGAACCTTCTGTGCCCGGACCGAATTCCTCGCCCCTGTGGGCGTGTCGAGGACCCCGACCTCAAGCGTCCGCGGGCCACCCGAGCACGGGCGAGGTGTCAAAGCGGCACGAATCGGGACATGATTCGATGCGGCGCCGGGTTGGTGGCGGTATCTCGCGATGGCTGCGGTTCCGGGCTGCCGGTCGGTCGGCGGTGGGAGTATCACCAGTGGCAGGGAACTTGCTACGGTATGGGCGTGCGTCAGAACCGTGGCGTCTTCCGCCGTGCCCTCGAGGTGTCTCTGCTGCTGCACCTGTTGCTGCTGTTCCTGGTAGCGCCGCAGCTGCAGCGCGTGTGGTCGGTGTCGGCCGACGCCTCGGCGGTGGAGCTGGCCCCGGAGGTCCGGGCCGATGAGCGGCCGCCGCTCGAGTTCGAGTTCGTCGACCTGGCCGAGGATCGCGAGCAGGAACCGGTGTCCGACCAGGTTCCTCTGTCGGACCTCGACCGGCGTGCCGACGGTGGCGTCGGCGAGGCGGCGGACAGCCCTGGAGTCGTGGGCAACACGCCCCAGCTCGTCCAGTCGGAGGGAGGCCGGTTCCTCGGCAGCGGAGCGCCGCCGCAGGTGACGGGCCAGCCGGTGCCCCAGGTGCCACCGCCGCGCGAGGAACGGCCGGCCCGCGAGCGGCCGAGTGAGCGGCCCGTGCCGCGCCCGGAGGACGAAGGCGCGGGCGAGGAAGCCGCCGAGGAGGACGCACAACCTGAACCCCGGCAGCCGGCCATCCAGCTGCCGCCGCCGGGCTCGTGGGCGCTGCCCCCCGACACCGGCGGACTCCCCGAACAGCCTGACCGCGAGGGCGGCGAGGTCGGGTCGGGAACGCTTTCCTTCGACACCCAGTGGTACGACTGGGGTCCCTACGCCAAGGCGATGCTGGCGAAGATCCGGCGCCACTGGCGGATTCCCGAGATCGCCATGCTCGGGGTCGAGGGCATCGTCAAGGTCCGTTTCTTCATCGAACGGGACGGAACGGTGACCGGCATCCGGATTCTCGACGAGTCGGGCAAACCGCCGATGGACTTCGCGGCCCGCGACGCGATCGCCGACGCTTCGCCGTTCGAGCCGCTGCCGGTGGACCTGCCCGGGATCGATCGTGAGGGTGTTACCATCACCTTTCTCTACAACACCGGACGGCCCTCCGGCGGCCGCCGTTAAACGGGAGTTCACGTGGTCGACATACTCATCAACGGCGGTCCGGTGATGGTCCCGCTCGGGGTCCTGTCACTGGCCGCCTTCGCCATCATCCTCGAACGGCTGTGGGTCCTGCGCCGGTCGAACTATCTCCAGGCTGCCACGGTGCAGGCACTGACGGGGTTGCTGGCGAGCCAGAAGTTCCGCGGTGCGCTGGACTATTGCCGGCGCCATCCGGGACCGTTCACCGATCTCGTGGCGGCGTTGGTGGAGAATCGGTATGCGCCCTATGAGGAGCTCAAGGAGGTTCTCGAGGACACCGGGCGGCTGCAGCTGATGGGTCTGCAGCGCGGCCTGCCCGCCCTCGCGACGATCGTCGCCGGAGCACCGCTGCTCGGCCTTCTCGGAACGGTGATCGGCATGATCAAGATTTTCTCGGTGGTCGCCACCGCGGGCTCGGGAATCACCGAGCAGCTGTCGTCCGGGATCTCGCAGGCGCTGATCACCACCGCGACCGGTCTCGTGATCGCCATTCCGGCCCTGTTCACGCACTCCTATCTGGAGTCGAGGGCGGTCAACATCCTGTCCGAGATCGAGGGGCAGATCCTCGACTTCCTCCACCTGGTCCGCGAGCACCAGCGCGAGGACGGGGAGGCGGAGGACTGATGCGGCTGGCGCCGTTGCGGGCGAGGAGGAATCCGGAGGTGCAGATGTCGCCGCTCATCGACGTCATCTTCCTGCTCCTGATCTTCTACGCCGTGACGACCCAGTTCGTCAGCGACGAGCGCCTCAAGCTCAAGCTTCCGGAGGCGGAGACCGCTGAGGCGGCCGGCATCAACCGTGATGAGAAACCGCCCGAGGTCAAGGTGGCGGTCGACGGCACGGTGTGGATCGACGACCGGATCGTCCCGGATTCCGAGCTGGAAAACCGCATCCGGCAGCTCGTCGAGCGCGCGCCCGACGAGGGCATCATCCTCAAGGGTGACCAGGGCGCCGATTACGGGGTGGTGGTCAAGGTGCTCGACATCGCTCGCAAGGTCGGCGCCAAGGGGATTCAGATGAGCGCCGACAGACCGGCGGAGGCCCCGTAGTCGTGCCCGATATCGCTGACCGGGACGCGGGTCAGCGAAACGGGGGATTCGAGGGCCGGATGCTTGGTTGATCCCGCATCTCGCATCCCTCATCCCGCGTCCCCCTCTCCCGCGACCGCTGTACCATGGCCGCCGATGATCGAAACCCCTCTCCGTCCGCGGATCGACCTCGACCTCGACTGGGACTTCGTGCGTCGCCGAGTTGGACGGAGCTGGCTGATCCGCGGCAGCGCAGACGCCGAGCGGGTCGACCTGCCCCACTGCTGGAATGCCGACGACACCTTCCAGTACGGACGTCGCAGCCATGCCGGCTGGGGCGCCTATCGAAAGCCCCTTCCGCCCATCGACCGTGCCCTCGGCGACGATCTCCGGTGGCAATTCCGTACCGGCGGCTTCTACGGTGTCGGGGACCTCTGGATCGACGGCCGTCGGCAGGCCCGGGTGGATGGGCAGTACCTCGGTCTCGGGTTGCAACTGCCGCACGCCGCTGCCGAGAGCGGCTGCATCCTGGGCCTGAGGCTGGACAACCGCTTTCACCCCCACGTGCTGCCGGGTCGGCAGGACCCCGACTTCCTCCTCTACGGCGGACTGGCGGGACGTGCCTGGCTGGAGGGGTTGCCCGCGATCCACTTCGACGCCGAAGGTGTCCGCCTCATGAGTCGGACCGGCGACGACGGCCACGAAGAGATCACCGTGCACTGGCGACTTCAAACGAGCGCCGCGCCACCGAGACGGTGCGGGGTTCGATGGCGCATCGAGGACAGCCGTGGCCGCGTGCTCGACGAGGGAGAGCCACAGCACGTGGAGGGCGACGAAGGGCACCGGCACGACCTCGCGGCGCCGCCGCTTCGGATCGGCCAACCTCGCTGCTGGAGGCCGGATGATCCCGTGCTGTACCGGGCTGTCGGGCACCTGCTGGCGGACGGCGAGCTGGTGGATGTGATCCGGGTTCGGTTCGGCATCACGCGGGTCGAGTTTCGGCCGCGCGAAGGTCTTTACCTCGATGGCCACCGGGTCGATCTTCGCGGCTGCAACAGGCACGAGTCCATCCCTGGGCTCGGCAGCGCGCTGCCCGACGAGCTCCATCGTTCCGATGCACGGCTCCTCAAGGAGCTCGGCTGCAACTTCGTCCGCCTCTCGCACTACCCGCAGGCGCCAGCCTTTCTCGACGCGTGCGACGAGCTCGGCATCCTGGTCCAGCCGGAGATCGCGACCTGGAAGTCGGTGACCCGCCGCCGGCGATGGCTGCGCGCCGCTCGACGGCAGATGCGGGACATGATCCGTCGAGACCGCCACCACCCGAGCATCCTCCTGTGGGGGATGGGCAACGAGTCGCGTTCCCGGACCGCCTACCTCGAGCTTCGCGCGGTGGTCGGCGAGCTCGATGCCCAGCGTCCGGTGACCTACGCCGAGAATCACCTTTACCGCGCCCGGCGGAAGAAGACCGTCGGTATTCCCGACGTCTGGGGGCTCAACTACGAGCTTGACGTGCTCACCGAGGCCTGCGGCGCCAGCCGGCTCGAGAACGTCATCGTGACCGAGTGCTGCAAGAATGCGTCCACCGTGCGCGGCAGCGACCACGACGAGCTCGTCCAGGCGGCAGTCGTGACGCGCGACTGGGAGGCGCTGGCCGGACACCCCTTCGTCTGCGGCTACTCCGTGTGGAGCTTCTCGGACTACGGCACCGAGCACCGGAGCCGGTACCGCAGCCTCTCGGGCCTGATGGACGCGTGGCGACTGCCCAAGATGGCGGCCGAGCTGTTCCGGGCACGCTACGGCGACCGCCCCTTCGTCACCCTGTTCGTGACCGAGTCGGGCCTCGATCTGGAGCCTTCGCCCTACCGCCAGATCCTCACCGGCGACCCCCACGGCCCCGACCACCGCCAGATTCACGTCTTCACGAATTGCGAGACCGTGCGGCTGACGTGCGACGGGTCGTCACTCGGCGAGTTCGAGGGCGCTCTCCACTACGTGCTGCCGCTGTACGGCGACTGCCAGCAGCTCCTCGCCACCGGCTCCCGCGACGGCACGGTGGTGCAGAGCACCTTCAGGCAGCACGGCGACCCCTTCGCGCTGGACATCGCGGCCATCGAGGCGGCGCGTGGGAGCATCGTGCCCGTGGACCTCGCCGTGCGCGACCGAGCCGGCGTGACGGTGGCGAACTGGAGCGGGAGTGTTCTTCTCACCGTCTCGGGCGGCGCGCGGCTGCGGACAATCGACGGCGGTGGCCTGGTGCAGATGGCGCGAGGGATCGGTCGGACCTACCTGCAGCTGCGGCCCGATGCCCGCGATGTCATGCTCGCTGCTACCGACGATGGCCTGGTCACCGCGACAGTCACGGTCCAGCTGGGGGGCTGATGACGGCGTCTCGGATGACGGCGCCCTTCTCCACGACGGCATCCCGGAGCACCATCGATCGCCGCACCCTCGCGCCCGCGCCGACCAGACTCCCGCTCTCGAGATAGGATTCCGGTCCTATCACCGCACCATCTCCGATCGTTGCGCCCGCCTCGACCCGGCTCGGAGGGATGACACGCACCGACTCGCCCACGTCCGCCATCGGAGAGAGCCCGTGGTCGGGTTCCTCCCGCAGCATCCACCGGTTGAGTGCGAGCAGCTCGTCGGCGTCCGAAACCTGCAGCCGCCGAGAGGTCCGGACGCCCGTCACCTCTGCGCCGAGCTCGATCCAGCGCTGGATGGCTTCCTGCATCTCGTGCTCCCCCCGCGGTGACAGCGGCACCTCGCCGAGCAACGGCAGCACGCCGGGACCGAGCACGTAGTGCGGCAGGCTGATCGTGCACGGGCGCGTGACCGTGCTCAACGGCGGTTTCTCGACGATGCCGCGCACGCGCGCGCCGTCCAGGCGGACCACCGCACTCCGGACCGCCTGCTCGGGCTCCCGGTCGAGCAGGCTGAGCACCGCATCGGCACCTCGTGCTGCGAGCAGAAGTTCCCGGACGTGGGCGGTGTCGACGATGCTGTCGCACGCCCACAAGGCGAACTGGCCTTTGATGAGGGGCGCTGCGAGGGCGAGGGCGTGCGCGGTTCCCAACCGCCGGTCCTGGATCACGAAGTGAACCGACCGACCGCTGCCGCTGCTGCTTCCCAGGTGACCGACGATTGCGTCGTCCTGCGGCGAAACCACGACGATCAGATCTTCGACGCCGTTCACGAGCAGCGGCTCGAGGGCGCGATCCACCAAGGGTTGTCCGGCCACCGGAACCATCGCCTTGCTGCGGCGATCCGTGATCGGCCGCAAGCGGGTGCCTTTGCCCGCTGCGAGGATCACCGCCTGCCTCATGGATCCGGCCCCTCGACCCGAACCGAACCGCTCGGGTTGCAGACGTGGAACGCGGCCGCTGCCGCGGCTTTCGGGTGGTCGGCCCGATAGCGGCCGGCGACCCGCTCGTAGATGGTCTCGATCTTCGCGCGCTCCACCAATGCCAGCACGCTGCCCCCGAAGCCGGCTCCCGAAAAACGGGTGCCCAGGACGCCCCGGGAGTCTGTCAGGATCCGCCAGAGGGCCACGATCTCGGGCGTGCCACACTGATAGTTCTCGATCGAGCTCGCTCCGGAAGCCGTCATCAGCCGCCCGAACTCCGGCAGGTTGCCGCGGTGCCAAGCGGCGATCCCCGCCCGCACCCGCGCCTGCTCGCTGAAGTAGTGCCTCGCCCGCAACTGAAGAGACCTGTCCAGGAGACCTCCGTAGCGCCCGCCGATGGCCTCGCTGACGTCGCCGAGAACCGCTCCTTCCGTCGCACCTTCGCCCGCCAGCTCCAGCAAGCGCCGCGCGGCTCGGCGACACTCCTCCACGCGGACGTTGAAACCCGACCCGGCGAGAGACCGCGCCACACCGGAAAACACCACCACCCAGGCGGCGTCGGCGACCCCGTCGGGCAGTGGTACCTGCCCGATCTCGAGCGTCGTGCAGTCCACGGTCGTCAGTCTGCCCATCTCGGAGTAGAGGATGATGGAGGGGTCGAGCTGTCCGCTCGCCACGCCGAGAACCTCGTTCTCGGCCTCCTGCACCCAGGTCGCGAGCAGCCCGCGATCGAACCGGATTTCGTTGACAGTGGCAATGGCGACCAAATAGGCGATCAGCACGGCGGCGGACGAGCTCAGCCCGGCTCCGGGCAGATCGCCTGCAACGACCGCACGCAGGCCGGCCGTCAGTCGTGCGCGGCTCGCCAGCACCGCCGCCGCGGCTCGGGCGGGATCCGCCCAGTCGCCGCGCGCACGGCGCTCCGGACGCTCGAGATCAACCTCCGCCGTACCGGGAAATCCGCTGCTCGATACCGTCAAGAGAGGCCGCGACTGTCGAGCTGCCGCGAGATCGACGGTCCGGTCGACGGTCAGGCCGGTGACGACGCCGCCCTGATGGTCGACGTGGGCGCCGAGCGGGCAGATCCGCAGCGGTACCGACACGCAGAGGGTGGCTTCCGGCCCGTCCGAGAGACCGACGGTCAGCGCCTCTGCCAGCTCCACCGTGCGACCCCGCAAAGGCAGGTTCCGGTAGATCATCGTCTCGTGGCGAAGGCGCCGCCCGGGCCCGTTGCGCCGGAGGTGCCGTCGGTGTCCAGCTCATCCTCCCGACGGCGCGATCAAACCGCCCGTCACGTCTCCGAAGATGGCGTTCGACAGCTCCACCGTCTCCCGGTCCAGCGATGCCAGGTAGACCGGATCGTCAGCGAGCAGACGCCAGCGGTCGAGCACCTTCATGTCCTGCGCGCGCCGATCGAACTCGCGGCCCGAAAAGGAGCTGCCGCCGCCGTCGGACCCCACGTCGCCGACACCGCGCTCCGAGTGGTCGAGCCCGAGGGTTTCGGCAACTGCAAACCTGTAGGCGGGATCGAGGAACCATGCGTTGAAGCTGATCTTGACGGTGTCAGCGGGCAGATAGGCCGTCTCGCCGAGAAACTCCCGCGCATAGGACTTCCATTCGGCGCGGTAGAAGCTCATCAGGCGGGCGCGCATCCTCCGCTTGCCGCGCGCGACGCTCGCGAAGGTGTTGAAGGCATCCCGGAGCACGAGCACGCTGCGCCGTTCGCGGCTGCGGCCGATCAACCGATACGCCCGGCCCTGCCACAGCGGCTCGCGCGCCAGCCGTGGCAGCCTGGCGTTTTCCACGTTGGTCACCAGTACCTGCTTGCGCATGGTCGCAACATCTCGATAGTCCACATCGGGCCCCAGCTCGACGTTGAAAAGCCGTCTCCCGGGCCCGCCGTGGCGCGCGGGGTCGGTGATTCTCCGAAAGATCCTCGGGCCGCGAAGGCGCGCCTTGAGCGGTTTCGAAAACGCGTTGTTGAGGTGGTAGACCTCGCGGTCGAAGTTGCAGCAGATCCAGTTGATCACCGCATGCCCACCGCCCCGCTTGAGGTGGTAGACCCAGATCTCGAGGTCATTCCGATAGCGCACCGCATCGAGAATATCCCTCTCCTTGCCCTCCGACAAGCCGCCGAAAGCCCCGGGCACCGGGGAGTGCGCGGGCCATCCGGAAACGTTTTCCGGCAGATATCGGCGCTGCGTCGCGCCGTGCACAATGCCGACACCGGGGGCCTGCGCGACAGCATCGTGGCAACAGAGGAACGAGGGATGAACGCTTTGCCGCCTATTCGGTGTCGAAGCGGTCCGCGACCCCGAGCCGTTGGTCAGTAGAGCGGGTTCCGAACTCCATGCCCCGGTGTTCCATTGTATCGAGCGGCGGAAACCACGGATCGTCAGCCTTGCTCCGCGTGCTCGACCCCGGTTCCCATGAGGTCCGTGACATGCGAATCGGCGAGGCTGTAGAAGACCATGCGGCCGTCGCGCCGGGCTCGAACCAGGTCCCTGTCGCGCAGCAGGCGCAGCTGGTGGCTGACCGCGGAGACCGAGAGCTCGGCGAGTGCCGCGAGATCGCAGACACAGAGCTCGTCGGTGACCGTCAATGCGTGCAGGATCTTGATCCTCGTCGGATCGGAGAGTGCGGAGAACAGGCGGCTCAGCTGTTCGACGGTGTTTTCCGGAAGGGCTTCGTTCTGCACGAACGCCACCTTCTCCGGATCGATCTCGTTGATCGTGCAGAGGTTGTTCGAGAAATCATCCTGGGTCATGCCCGCATTGTCTCCAAGTGCCGATAAACCGTCAATCGAAGTTCCTGACCGCCTTGTGACCATAGAAGATCAGTCCGGCCTCGCCGTCCCACGAGATGCGGCGGAACTCGAGCCGGACCGGCATCCCGACCTCGAGCTCGCCGGGGTCGGCGACGTCGCCGACCTGGACCATGACCCGGACCCCGTCCATGAGCTCGACGAGCGCGATCGGCAGCGGCGTCTGCTCCGTGAAACCCGCCGGCGGGACGCGCACGATGGTGAAGGTCACGATCGTGCCTTCCCGCGGCAGGACGATGGGCTCGAACTCTTTCGCGCCGCAGCTGCGGCATGAGCCTCGCGGCGGGTAGTGGACCGTGCCGCAGCGCATGCACTTGTCGGCCTCGAGGCGGTAGCGCTGGGGAAACTCACGCCAGGACCGGGCGGGGGAAATCATGAGGCCACCTCCAGAATGTGGACGACGGAGCTGCCGCCGGAACCGCCCATGTTCTGGGCGAGGCCGATGGACGCATTGTCCACCTGACGATCGCCGGCCTCGCCCCGCAGCTGGGTGACGATCTCATAGACCTGGGCGACGCCGGTTGCGCCGACCGGATGACCCTTGGACTTGAGCCCTCCGGAGGTGTTGACGGGCATCTTGCCGCTGCGGGCGGTCACGCCGTCCGCTGCCGCACGTGCGCCCTGGCCGGGATCGAAGAGCCCGATCGCCTCGATGGCCATGATCTCGGCAATCGTGAAGCAGTCGTGGACCTCGACCACGTCGAGGTCGCCCGGTCCCCGGCCGGCCATGGCGAACGCCCGCTCGGCGGCGAGGCGGACGGCGCGCAGCTCGCTGAGATTTTCGCGATTGGCCAGGGTGATGGTGTCGGTCGCGAGCCCCGAACCGGTGATGGTCACGACGGGCCGCTCACCGGCGAGCTCGCGGGCGCGGTCGACGGTCGTCAACACGAGCGCCGCGGCGCCGTCGGTCACCGGTGAGCAGTCGAAGAGGCGCAGCGGGTCGGCCACCATGGTCGACTGCAGCACGTCCTCCACCGAGAGCTCGAGGTGGTACTGCGCATTCGGGTTGAGGAGGCCGTTGGCGTGGTTCTTCACCGCGACGGCGGCGAGCTGCTCGACGGTGGTCCCGAACCGCTGCATGTGCGCCCGTGCCAGCATGGCGTAGAGCCCCGGGAAGGTGATCCCGTGAAAGCCCTCCCACTCCTGGTCGGCGGCGGTGCCGAGGGCATAGGTGGCGTCGGCCCCGTCGACGTCGGTCATCTTCTCCACCCCGGAGACCAGCACGGTCTCGGCAAGGCCCGCGGCCACCTCGGCGAAACCGGCCCGCAGGGCGAGCCCGCCCGATGCGCACGCCGACTCGACCCTCGACGCCGCGGTGCCCGCCATGCCGAGCTCATCGGCAAGCAGCGAGGCCAGATGCTCCTGGCCGGCGAACAGCCCCGGCGACATGCAGCCGATCGTGATGAGGTCGACCGAATCCACGCCCGCATCCGCGAGGGCGGCATGCGCCGCCTCCGCCCAGATGGTGCGAAGCGATTTGTTCCACAGCTCACCGAACTCAGTGATTCCGATTCCGACAACGGCGACATCTCGCATGCCCACCTCCCTCACTCCGCCATCCGGATCTTGCCGCGGAGCTTGGCATAGGTGCCGTAGTCCACGTAGATCTGGTTTTCATCGAGCTGCGGCCGGGTCCTCGGTGCGAGGTCGCGGACCTCCTCGATACGGTCCCTGACCCGCAGCACGAAGGAGTCGGAGCCGGCACCCGAGCCGAAGGAAGTGATGAGCAGGAGGTCGCCAGGCTTGGCGATGTCGAGGACCGCGGTCAAGCCCATCGGCGAGGCCCCGGAGTAGGTATTGCCGAGCCACGGCGACAGCCAGCCGGTCTCGAGCTGCTCGTGGCTGAAGCCGAGCTTCTTGCCGACCCGCATCGGGAACTTGCCGTTCGGCTGGTGGAAGATGGCGTGCGCGAAGTCCCCGGGCTCGAGGCCGGCCTTGTCGAGGATGCCCCGCGTCGCGTTCATGGTGGTCCGAAAGTAGGCGGGCTCGCCGGTGAAGCGGCTGCCGTGGCGGGGATAGTGCATGTACTCGCGGCGCCAGAAGTCGGGGGTGTCGGTGGTCCAGGAGTACGTCGTCACGACCTCGGCCAGAATCTGCTGTTCGTCGGCCCCGAAGATGAAGGCGGCGGCACCGGCGGCCGCCGAGTACTCGAGCGCGTCGCCGGGCGCACCCTGCGAGGTGTCGGCGCCGATACCGACCGCGTACTTCACCTCGCCAGCCTTGACCAGCGACTGGGCCACGAACAGGCTCTCGGTGCCCGCCTTGCAAGCGAACTCGAAGTCCGCGATGTGGATGTCCGGGGTCGCGCCGATGGCCTCGGCGACGATGGTGCCGGACGGTTTGACAGCGTACGGGTGGGACTCGGATCCGATGTAGAGGGCCCCGATCTCCGCAGGGTCGATATCGGCCGACCGGGCGAGAGCGTTGCGGGCCGCCTCCACCGACATGGTGACGGTGTCTTCGTCCGCCCCGGGCACCGACTTCTCGTGCAGCTGCAGGCCACGGCGATAGGAGGGGGCGTCGGCGCCCCACACCTTGGCGATCTCCTCGAGCTTGATCCGGCGCCGCGGGATGAAGGCGCCGTAGCCAACGATGCCTACCGTCATGGGACCTCCAATTGTTGAGATCAAGTCGCTTACGCTTTGACGCGCTGCGACATGGCCCAGTCTACACAGCCCGCGCCCGGGATGCAAAGCCGTTCCGGGGCGTCGCGGCCCCGCACGGCGGCGACGCCCTAAAACGGCGTATACTGCGGCCGCCGCCGCCCTGGCGAAAAGGAGGTCATCGTGTTTCTCGAGTTCTCGATCACCGCGGCGATGGCCATGTCAGCGGTGGCCGCCGAGCCGCCTGCCGACAGCCCGCCGCTCGACCTCGCGTCGGTGGATCGATTCGCGGCCCTCGCGCTGGCCTGCGTCCACGACGAGTACCCGAACAAGATCGGCCACGTCCTCAACTCGGACGACGACGTGGCGCCGCCGCGGCAGCTGACGCCGGCCTTCTTCGGCTGCTTTGACTGGCACAGCTCGGTGCACGGGCACTGGCTACTGGCGCGGCTCGCGAGGCTCTACCCGGAGGCGGAGTTCGCGCCGGCGGCGCGAGCCGCCCTCGGCCGCAGCCTCGCGGCCGAACGGCTGGAAGCCGAGGCCGCCTACCTCGCCGGCGACGGCCGCGAGTCGTTCGAACGGCCCTACGGCCTGGCGTGGCTGCTGTGTCTCGCGGAGGAGCTGCGGAGCTGGGAGGACGACGAGGCGCGACTGTGGGCCGGCAACCTGGCGCCGCTCGAATCGGAGGCGGCGGGCCGCATCGCGAGCTGGCTGCCCAAGCTGTACTATCCAATCCGCACCGGCGAGCACAGCCAAACCGCCTTCGCGTTCGGTCTGATCCTCGATTGGGCGCGTGCGGTCGAACACGGCGCCATGGCCAGCCTGGTCGAGGAGACGGCGGCCCGGTTCTATCTCGACGACCGTGCCTGCCCGCTCGGCTACGAGCCCTCGGGCCAGGACTTCCTGTCGCCGTGCCTGGCCGAGGCCGACCTCGTGCGGCGAATCCTCGCCCCCGACCGCTTTGCCGCCTGGCTGCATGCCTTCCTGCCCCAGGTCCCCACCGACGGCAGCGGCGGCTGGCTGCCGATCGGGGTGGTGACCGATCGCGCCGACGGCAAGCTGGCCCACCTCGACGGCCTCAACCTGAGCCGGGCGTGGATGCTGGAGGGGATCGTCTCGGGGCTGCCCGAGGACGACCCGCGACGAGCCTCTCTGGAGGCCGCCGCCGCGGCGCACCGGGCGGCGGGTCTGGCGTCGGTGACGGGCGAGCACTACGAGGGCGGCCACTGGCTGGGGAGCTTCGCGACCTACCTGGTCACCGGAAAGGGACTTTGAGTGAATCCGGAATTCGGAATTCGGAATCCTGAACTGGGAGCCGGGGATTTGAAACGATGCCCTCGGGGCCGGACGCGAGGGTGATTGTTCGGCATGCCGTGTCAGCGGACGCCTGATCGGATGCGGACTCGGATGCGGGTGCCCGCGAGGGGGTGCGAAGGTCGTGAGTGAGAGCGACGTCTGGAACATCTGGATCGACACGGGGGGCACCTTCACCGACTGCATCGCGCGCGATCCCGAGGGGCGGCTGCGCCGGTGCAAGGTCCTTTCATCGGGCGCGCTTCGCGATCGCGTGGCGTCAATCGGTCGCGATCGGGGACTTCGGCTCGAGGGCGCTGCGGAGATGGCGGATGGATGGCTGGTCGGCTTTCGGATCTCTGCCCTCGGCCGCGGCACTGCGGCGGAGGTCCTCGGGCACGACGGCACCACCGGCGTGGTGCAGGTCGCCGCGGCAGCGGATTGCGGACTGGAGGCGGGCGCTGCAATCGAGCTGCAGTCGGGGGAAGAGGCACCCCTGCTGGCGGCGCGAATGATCACCGGCACACCGCTCGCAAAGCCGCTGCCTCCGATCGCGCTCCGGCTGGCCACCACCCGCGGCACCAACGCGCTCCTCGAGCGCCGCGGCGCGCGGACGGTGCACTTCACGACCGCCGGTTTCGAGGACCTGCTCTCGATCGCCGACCAGCACCGGCCGGACCTTTTCGCGCTCGACATTCAACGGCCGGCGCCGCTGCCGGAGGAGGTGGTCGGCGTCCCAGGCCGGGTGTCGGCCGACGGCAGGATCCTCGAGCCGTTCGATCCGGAAGCTGCGGGCCGGACCATCGAAGACCTGGCATCGCGGGGCTATCGCTGTGCGAGCATCGCGCTGCTCAACAGCCACCGCAATCCGCAGCACGAGCTGAAGCTGGAGCGCCTGCTGCGCGGCGCCGGTTTCCGGTACGTCGCTCGCTCGAGCGCTCTCGGCCCCTTCCAGGGCCTGCTCCGCCGCTCCCAGACCGCCGCCACGGATGCCTACCTGGGCCCGGTCATCACCGAGTATCTGCATGCGATCGACCGCAGTCTCGGAGCCGACCGGGTCAGCTTTCACGTCATGACCAGCGCCGGCGGTCTGGTCGGCGCCGGCAGCTACCGTTCGACGGACAGCCTGCTCAGCGGCCCGGCCGGGGGCGTGGTCGGTGCCGCGATGGTCGGCCGCTGCCACGGGCGCTGCAAGGTCATCGCCTTCGACATGGGCGGCACCTCCACCGACGTGTCGCGATTCGACGGCGATTTAGAGTACGTCTTCAAGCACCGCGTCGGACCGGTAGAGCTCGCGGCGCCGGCGCTGGCAATCGAGACAGTGGCCGCTGGAGGCGGTTCGGTCTGCCGGGTGGACCAGGGGCGGCTCTTCGTCGGACCGCAGAGCGCCGGCGCCGATCCCGGTCCCGCGTCCTACGGTGCAGGCGGTCCTCTGACGCTGACCGACGTCAACCTGCTGCTGGGCCGGCTGGTGGCGCAGCGGTTTCCGATTCCGATCGATGTGGACGCCGCCGGCGAGCGCCTGGGGGAGCTGGTGGCGGAGCTTCCCGAGGCAGGCCGTGCATCCGATGAGGAGATCCTGGAGGGCCTGCTGCGGATCGCCGACGAGCGGATGGCGGAAGCGATTCGCCACATTTCGGTGCGCAAGGGGATGGACCCTGCGGACTACTCTCTGGTCGCCTTCGGCGGCGCCGGCGGCCAGCACGCCTGCCAGCTGGCGAGCCTGCTCGGCATCGCGGAGGTGCTGCTGCCCGGCGATGCCGGTCTCCTGAGCGCTCGCGGTCTCGGCGACGCGGTGGTGGAACGGTTCGCCCAGCGGGAACTCCTGCGGTCGTTCGACGGGATCTGCGATCGCCTCGACGGCTGGTTCGCGGAGCTCGAGCGCGAGGCCCGCGATCGCCTCGCCGCGGAAGGACCGGGCGGGGACCGCACGGATCCGCCGCGCCGCATCGTGGAGATGCGCTACGTCGGCCAGGATGCGGTGCTCGAGCTCGAGCCGCTACCGGGCGATGACCTCCGGCGGCGGTTCGAGGACGCCTACTACCGGCTGTTCTCATACCGGCCGAAGGGTCGCGACATCGAAGTGGTTTCGCTGCGAGTGGTGGTGCGCAGCGCGCGCCGCGAGCCGCTCGAGGCCGCTGGGGAGACCGCGGGCGGTGGTCGCGAAGCCGTGCCCGTTGGCCACCAGCGGTGCCACCTCGACGGCCGGTGGCGGGAGGTCCCGAGGTACGAGATCGCAGAAATGGCCGCGGGCGCCCGCATTGCGGGACCTGCGTTGATCCAGCAGCGGCACAGCGCCGTTGTGCTGCCGCAGAGATGGCGGGCGGAGGCCGACGGCGCTGGCGGGCTGCGGCTCCGGATCGGGGACCGCAGACGGGAGGCTTCGACGGCGGCGCGGAGGCAGAGGCCTGCGTCGGTCGAGCTCGAGCTCATGAGCCACCGTTTCCAGGGCATCGCCCGCGAGATGGGGGAGCTGCTGCAACGAACTGCGATCTCCACCAACATCAAGGAGCGAGAGGACTTCTCCTGCACCATCCTCGACCCGCTTGGCCGCCTCGTCGTCAATGCGCCGCACATTCCGGTCCACCTCGGGGCGATGGGCCTGTGCGTCCGCGAACTCACGGCGTGCATCACGCTGCAGGCGGGCGACGTCGCGGTCACCAATCACCCGGCTTTCGGCGGTTCGCACCTGCCGGACGTGACGTTGGTGGCGCCTGTCCACGCCGAGGGAGACCTCATCGGCTACGTGGCCTGCCGCGCCCACCACGCGGAGATCGGCGGCGTCCGGCCCGGATCCGTGCCGCCCGCCGCCGCGTCCCTGGAAGAGGAGGGGGTCGTGATTCCCCCGATGCTGCTGGTGGCGGGCGGCGAGCCGTGTTGGCAACGCGTCGAGGACCTGCTCGTGGGCGGTCGCCATCCGACCCGATCGGTGTCCGACAACCTTGCCGATCTGCGGGCCATGCTGGCCGCGATCCTGCGCGGGCGCCAGGCCCTGGCGCGCCTCGCATCGACCGCCGGACGCGGCCACGTGCTCGAGCACATGGATGCCCTGCGGCGGCACGCGGCCGAGCAGATCAGGGACGCCCTCGAGCGCCTGCCCGACGGCGAGATGCGGGGCCACCAACGTCTCGACGACGGCTGGTCGTTGGCGGCGACGCTCACTGTCCGCGGGCGCGGCGCCGAGCTCGACTTCAGCGGCACCGGCAGGGTCCATCCAGGCAACCTGAACGCGACGCCCGCGATCGTCCACTCCGTCGTCATGTACGTGATGCGGCTTCTGGTAGACGAGGATCTACCCCTCAACGAGGGCCTGTTGGATCCGCTTCGGATCCGGATCCCGCCGGGCCTGTTGAACCCGGACTTCAGCGATGATCCCGCGCGCTGCCCGGCGGTCGTGGGCGGCAACGTCGAGACCTCGCAGCGGCTGGTGGACCTGCTGGTCGGGATCCTCGAGCTCGCGGCCTGCAGCCAGGGAACCATGAACAACCTCAGCTTCGGCGACCGCTCCTTTGGCTACTACGAGACAGTCGGCGGCGGCGCGGGCGCCACCCGCGGCCGCCACGGCGCCAGCGGCGTCCACACCCACATGACCAACACCCGCATCACCGACCCCGAGGTCCTCGAGCACCGCTACCCGGTGAGGATGCGGCGGTTCGCGCTTCGCCGAGGTTCCGGCGGCGCCGGGAAGTGGCGCGGCGGCGACGGCCTGGTGCGGGAGATCGAGTTCCTGGCGCCGCTCCTGCTGTCGATCCTGAGCCAGCATCGCGCGGAGGCGCCGTACGGGCTGGCAGGCGGCGGTGGTGGTGCGGTCGGCCGGCAGTGGGTGGTGCGGGCCGACGGTCGACGTGAGGACCTCGACGGAATCGACGGTTGTGAGGTCGGTCCAGGCGACCGGTTCGTGCTGGAGACCCCGGGAGGCGGCGGATATGGTGAACCGAATCGATGAAGCTCAGTTGGCTCCGTTGTCGCCGCCGTGTCGCGACACGGCGGCGACAACGGGGGGAGTCGCCGGTGAAGCGTTTCCTTGACCTCCTCTTCTGGTCGGTGATCGCAGCGGCGTTCATCGGTCCCGGCACGATCACGACCGCGGCGCGCGCGGGCAGCGATTTCGGTTACGACCTCGCGTGGGCGCTGCTGTTCTCGGTCGTCGCCTGCCTGGTGCTGCAGGAGGCTGCCGGCCGGCTGACGGTGCTCGGGGGTCGCGAGCTCGGCGAGGTGATCCGCGACCGGTACCGGCACCGACGCCGGGCCGGCTGGGTGCCCGCCCTGGCGGGCCTCGGCATCGTTCTCGGCTGCGCCGCCTACGAGGCCGGCAACCTGCTGGGCGGAGTGGCCGGCGTGCGGCTGGTGTGGGACGCCTCGCCACGGCTGTTGACCCTGGCGTGCGGACTCGGCGCCTTCGTGCTGCTGGTCATCGGCAGCACGCGGTGGATCGCCCGCATCCTGGGGGCGCTGGTCGCGGTGATGGGCGTCGCGTTCTTGGTCACCGCGGTCCGACTCGCGCCGGAGATCGTGCCTCTTCTGGCCGGGCTGCTGATCCCCGGTGTGCCGTCGGGCTCCACGGTGCTGGTGGTGGCTCTGGTGGGGACGACGGTGGTCCCGTACAACCTCTTCCTCGGCTCCGCGCTGGCGCGTGACCACGGGCTCGGCGAGATGCGGTGGGGCTTGGCGGTGGCGGTGGTCGGAGGCGGCCTGATCTCGCTCGCGGTCCTGGTGGTGGGCTCGGCCCTCGGGGGTGGGCTCGAGTACGAGCGCCTGGCCGCGGTCCTCGACAACCGCCTGGGGCCGGGAGCGGGTGCGGCGATGGCGGTCGGGTTGTTCGCAGCAGGTCTCACCTCCGCGATCACCGCGCCACTGGCTGCCGCGCTGACGTGGAGATCGCTGATGGCGGCCGACGGCGATCGCCGGTGGCGGGCGACCGGCTGGCGCTTCCGCAGCGTGTGGCTGGCGGTGTTGGTGGCCGGGATGTCGTTCGGGATCGCCGGCGTGCGCCCGATCCCGGTGATCATCGTCGCTCAGGCCTTCAACGGGGTGCTGCTGCCGGTGGTCGCGGGTTTTCTTTGGCTGACGATGAACGACCGTATGCTGCTCGGAGACCGCGGCGTCAACTCGCGGCTCCAGAATCTGCTGATGGGCGTGGTCGCGGCGACCACGGTCGTCCTCGGCCTGCGCGGCATCTCGGCGGCGGTCGTCAGGGCGCTGGAGTGGCTCGGCTGACGCCGGGTTCGACTCTCTCCAGATCGTAGAGGGTGTTGAATAGCAGCTTGAACGTCCGCAGCGGCTGGGCGCGGTGCTGGGCACGGAAGCCGATGAGGATCACGCGGCCCTCCCCGACCTCGAACTCCACCGCGGCCGCCCTGCGCTCGAGGCGCTCGCCGCCCTCGAGAAACCCGCTGACCAGAATGTCCTCGTCATCGGAGGGATAGCGGGCGAGGACGGTGCGCTCGAAGCGGGCGTCCGGGACCCGGGTCCGGAAAGCCGGCGAGTCTGCGAAGTAGACGACCTCCTCGGAGCGCATCCCCCAGGTGAGGGGACTGTCCCGGTTGACCAACACCCGCAGCGACGAGCCCGGGCAGTTGAACCGTTCTTGCGGGACGTCGGCGAGGTCGTCCGTGACCGGCAGGTCGAAAAGCTCGATGAGGTAGGCGGTAGACGAGTCGAGGGCGACCGCCGTGGCGCCGTTCTCGACCCACTCCTTGATGCGCTCGCTGCCCGCGGCCGTCTCATCGCCGTTCCCTGAGCCGGTGTCGATGCCGCCGGCGTACTGCGGCGGCAACGGCGACCAATACCGTGCACGCCAGCTTCCCGGCGCCGGCTTGCCGTCGGTGATGATGCTCGGGCTGATGTCCGGAAACAGCAGCACGTCGGTTGTGCCGGTGAACTCTCCGCTGCGGACGTCCCGGTTGGAGAGCGTGACCATGGGAAAACCGTACCGCTCGAGCACGAACCGGGTCCAGCCCTCGTCCATGCTCGCGACCCACGGTTTGAAAAGGCCGACGCGGGCCGGCCTGATTTCAAGCAGCTCGGATGCCGGGGCGAGCTCGTGAGAGGTGACCGGAAACCGCAGCTCGGCGGAGAGGCTTTTCAGCATCGGTGCGGTGCCCCGCCGAGCCGGGATGTAGACATCGCCGCGGCCAACGGCGGTGCCGTCGGAGACCAGACGAAAAACCGGGTGTCCGTCGGCGAGCAGTCGGTTGACGGCGGTGTAGACGGTGTCGGCCGCGGCCGGCACCAGGTAGCCGGACGCATCCTCGGCGAGCTCGACAGTCGGCTGCCGCGGGGCGTCGATGGGGCGGAGCGGGCCGTCGATCAGCGCGCTGGCCTCGGTGACCTCGACGCCCATCGAGACGGGCAGAGACCACGAGGTCACGTCGTAGGGCGGCAGGATGGACCCGCCGACGTCGGCCCTCACCTCCGGGTAGCGCTGCGGCCGCAGCATTGTCAGCAGGAACGGGCGGTAGGGCTGGGCGGCGGGGATGACGACGGTCCCGGCCGGGAAGACGGCGTATCCGATCTCGATCTCCTGCGTGGCCTCGAAGACCTCTACGCCATGGCGAAGCAGCAGCTCGATGAGCTTGGCGGAGGCGACCGGATCGTGCTGGTCGGGCGGCACGACGAACGCGGAGGGCGGTTCGTTGCGGCCGCGCTCGATCGACTCCTGCGCCATTCTGAACAGGTTGTCGAGGATGGTCCGCCGGTGGTCGGCGCACGCCTCGAGGTAGGCCCAGGTCGCCACCAGCTCGTACTCGACGATGTCGCGCAGCCGCCACCAGCCGCCCTGCCACGGCGAAGGGAAGTTGGAACGGCGGCCGTACTCGGGCAGCCCCTTGGAGCCGCCGCGCAGCTCGCCGGGGTCGATGAAGATCGGCGTTGCGATGCGCGCCGAGGCGACCTCGGTCAGCAGGCCGGTGACGTTCTTCCACCACGCGGTGTTGCGGGTGGCGCCGGGCCAGTAGCTGTCGAAGATCATGTTGTGGCCGACCCCGGTCTTGCCGGCCTCCTCGAGGCGCAGACTCATGTTGGTGCCGATGACGTCGGCCTGCCGGAAGACCAGCGAGTGGACCTCGGGGTTGAGCGGATCGGCCTGCGGCGGGACGAACATCCGGGGGCCGGTGGAGCCCATCTGGTGCTCGTCGAGAAACACCTGTGGAAACCACCGGTGGTAGAGGACGTGGTTCACGACCTGGGACTCCTTCTGGGTGAGAGCGTAGAAGTCTCGGTTGTTGTCGTGGCCGACGTAGGTCTGGTAGAGCCACGGCATCTGTCCGCCCTCGTACTCCGTTCCCAGCCATTTGTTGTACCAGTCGACCACCATCAGCTGGCCGTCCGGGTTGATGGAAGGCATGATCAGGAGCACCACCTCGTCCATCCAGGCGAGCTTGTCAGGGTCTTTTGTGGTCGCGAAGTCGTGGACGAACTCGGCCACCATCTGAGTGCTGCCGACCTCCGTCGAGTGGATGGTGAGCGACACCAAGGCGATCACTCTTCCCTCCTCGACGAGATCCCGGGCGGCTTCGGCGGTCAGATCGCCGGGCCGCGCGAGCCGGCGCGCGATTTCCCGCAGGCGAGGGAGCTCGGCGTGGTTTGCGGGCGACGTCAGCACCACCACCTTCATCGGGTTGCCGAGGGTCGACTCCCCGGCGTGCTCGATGGCCACGCGGTCCGAGGCCTCGGCAGTCGATTCGAGGTAGGCAAGCACCTCGGGATAGGGAATCAGCTTTCGATCGGCCCCGACCCGGTGGCCGAAGACCTCCTCGGGACTCGGGATCTCGGCACCGGACAGCAGCGAGCAGACCGTCAACAGACCGACGACCAGGAGCGTCCTCTTCATGTCCAGCCTCCTTTGGCGGCCCTCCCGGGCCGGACGATTGTAGAGCACCTGGTGAGGCTCGGGGCTCCCGGCTCCCGCCTCGAGCCTCGGGTCTCGATCCGCCAGCCCCGGCCCGGCTTTGAAACCACCGTGCCCCCCGGTAGACTGACCGCATCCGACAGGGAGGTGCACATGGGGACTCGGGACATGCGCGGCGGCAACTATGCGGCGGAGTTGCAGCTCACCGAGGTCTACCGCCAACGCCGGCGTCGACTCGCCGAGAAGGCCGGCAGCGGCACGGTGGTGCTGTGGGGCGCCGGCGACGAGCGCGGCTACGGGGACGTCGGTACGTTTCGGCAGGGTTCGGACTTCTTCTACTTAACGGGCGTCGAGCTGCCGAATGCGATCCTGGTTCTACGTCCCGAGAAGGAGGACGGAGACATCCTCTTCCTTCCGCCTCGCAACCACAACGTGGAGCGCTGGACCGGACCCAAGTGGGGGCCGGGGGACGATGCCGCCGAGGTTCTCGGCTTCGCCTCGGTGCTGTCGACGGCGCCGGGCGAGATCGTCCTTGATGCCCGCCGCCGGCCGGTGCCCGGGTTCGAAGGCCGTCTGCAGGGGTGGTTGTCCGAGCCGGGCGCGGTGCTGTGGACCTCGCTGCCGGCGGTGCCGTCGACCGCTCCTCTGCCACCCAGCCACCGGCTGATCGCCGCCCTGCGCGAGCGCCTGCCGTCCTTCGATGTCCGAGACCTCGCGGAGCACATCCACGCCCTTCGGGTGGTGAAGGCCGAGGGCGAGATCGTGCTCATGCGAAAGGCGATCGCCGCCACCGTCGAAGGTCACCGCCGGGCGGCGGCGACGCTGCGCCCCGGTGTCGGCGAGGGGGTTGTCGACGGCGCGGTGTACGCGGCGTTCCGGGCGGAGGGTGCGGAGGGCGTGGCCTTTCCAACCATCGTCGGATCCGGCTTCAACGCCACCACGTTGCACTACGACCAGAACGTCGACACCTGCATGGACGGTGAGCTGGTGGTGGTCGACATCGGCGCCCGCTACGGCTACTACTGCGGCGACCTGACCCGCACCTACCCGGTCAACGGCCGCTTCAACGCGCGCCAGCGGGAGATCTACGACCTGGTGCTCGAGGCCCACGACCGGGCCGCCGAGGCCATCAGACCCGGAGTCTCGGTCTTCGACCTGCGCAAGATCGCATACGGTGTCTTCGAGTCCTCAAACCTCCGTGACAGCAGGGGCGAACGCCTCGGCCAGCACTTCATTCACGGGCTGGGCCACCAGCTCGGGCTCGATGCGCACGACCCCGGGGCCGCCGACGAAGAACCGCTGCGGCCCGGGATGGTGATCACCAATGAACCCGGCATCTACGTTTCCGACGAGGCGCTGGGGGTGCGGATCGAGAATGACTTCCTGGTCACCGATGGGGGGGCGGAGAATCTCTCTGCCGAGCTGCCGACGGCGGCCGATGAAATCGAGAGGATGATGGCCGGTGGTTGAATTCGGAATTCGGAATTGCGGTCCGCCATTCCCGTAGGGCCGATGCTTCCTTTCCGGTCGGGGGTGTGCTGCAGATATACTCCTGGCGGTGGATGCGCAATCTGACCGCGACAACCTGAGGCCCTGGCTGCTGGCGCTGGCGGCGTTGATGGTGTGCGGGCCCTGGCCCGGCTGGGACCCGCCGTGGTGGGCGCTGGGGGCTGTTGCGGCCGGGCTGCTGGCGCTGGCTCGGCCGCGCGGCCGCCGGCTCCTGGCGTGGGCGGCGGTCGCGGTCGCGATCGTCCAGTTCTCGTGGCCCGCCGGACGCCCGCCTGCCGCCGGCGACCTCGTGGCGCGCCTCGACGCTCACTGCGATGAGCTGTTGACGGCGGCGGAGGCCCTGGCGGCGGAGCCGACCCTGCAGAGGCTGCTCGGTTCGGGGGGTGGGGTGGTCGACCCCGCGCTGCCGTTTGTCGTGGTCGAACGGACGGCGAGCTCTCGTCCGGGGCGCACGATCTTCCTGGTCGACGACCGCGGCGGGGTGGTGGCGTGGGGGGGGGAGGACCAGTCATTTCCCCGCGGCCTGCGCTCGATCGGCCCCCGTCAGTGGGGCATCGCCTGGTCGGCGACCTCCGCGGACCTGTGGCTTCGGGAGCCCGTCCTGGTGGAGGGGCGGTTGGTGGGGTCCCTGGTGGTCGTCGATCGCAGCTGTCTGACCGCTGCAGCCGTATGGGGAATGCGGGCGGGAAGCGGCCGCGCTCTGGAGCTGACGTCCGCCGCCGGGCACCCGGACTCGCTGTGGATCGAAGCGAGGAACGGGGTCGAGCTGGGGGTGAGTCTTCGACCTGTGGAGCCGCAGGGCGGTGACGGCCGTTGGATCGGCTGGCTCCTGCTGGCCGCAGCGGCGATCCTGCTGCAGCCGTACGTGGCGTTGGGCGTGGTCGGAATGGGTTCGCTGTCGATGGCGGTGGCGAGCGAGCCCGCCTCGAATCTGGCCGTCGCGGCGGCGATTCTGGCAGGCGCGGCAGCGATTGCCCGCGCCGCACGGCTGTGCGGGGGGTGGATTCAGCGTTGGCTGGTGGCCGGGGCTGTCCTCGGTGCGGCCGCCATGGCGGTATGGGCGCGGCCGGTCGAGCGTTTCACCTGGCTCCCCGAGCACCTCGGCCGGCCGGGTTGGGGTGGCGTTTGGCTGGTGGCGGTGGCCTGGGTCGTTGTCGGATGGCTGGATCGCGGACGGAACAGGCCGGAGCCGGGCCATCGCCTCGCGCTCGCTGCCGGTGTCACGCTCCTGGCGCTCGTTCTGAGTATGGTGCGGATTCCGATCGACCTCGATCGATTCTCGACCGATGCCCACGGAGTTGTGCTGCCGCGGGGAGCGCTGACAGTGCACGATGTGCTCCCCGCGCCGTTGGAGCTCACTCGCATCGACGATCTGGCGGTGTCGCTGGCCGCCTCCTGGGGTCTCGGGGAATGGCGAACACCATCTGCGCTGCGGCTGCGGCGGGACGACGGGCTCGAGCTCTCCCGCTGGGGCGACCTGTCGCCCGCCGGTGATGCGGTGCGGGTCGCTGCGTCGTGGCCCCTGCAGCCTGCTACCAACCTCTCGGTCGAGCTGTTGGTGGCGGCCGAGCCGTGGAACCTGCTCGGGGATTGGCCAACCGGCGTCCCTCTGGACGATGCCCGCAAGGGCGACATCTGGTCCGTGGTGTTCACCCGTTCGGGAGACGTGGCGGCATCGATTCACCCCGAGATTCGTGGCCTCGATCCGGCGACCGCGGGAGAGCTCTACCACGCGGGAGGGGGGTGGGTGTGGATCGGCCTCGGGGACGAGCGCCGGATCGCCCGCGTATGGCGCTCCGACCAGTGGCTGGTGGCGGCGGCGTCCAACCATCCGTCCTTGACGGACTGGCTGGTTCGAACCGCGATCGCGCTGCTGTGGGCGCTCCTCGGGACCGTGGTGGCGTCGCCGCCGGCCGTCAGGAGGCAGTATCTGTCGACCTTCGGCGGCCGCCTGCGGCTCCTCGTGGCGGGCGGCGTGGTGCTGCCGTTGGCGGTTCTCACGCTGGTGCTCCATCAGAGGATCGGTGCCCAGGAGCAGCGTGCCGAGCGCGAGCGCGGGCTCGAGATGATGCGATCGGCGCGCTACACCGCGGCCCATTTCGGCGGGGAGTTCGCGATCGACGACGAGCTCGCGCGCTGGCTGGCGGCCGGCTGGGGAGGAGAGACGGTGCTGTTCGACGGAGTGGCGCCGATTGCGTCGTCACGACCCGATCTGGTGAGCGTCGGCCGCCTTCCCCAGCTCCCACTGCGGGAGGCCTACCCGGGGTACCTGCTGGGCCGCTCGGAGGCCGCGGTGCTCAGGGTCGGGAACCGTCTGGTGGCGGCCGGGCCGGTCGAGCTTCGAGATCGGCGCTTCCTGCTGCACCTCGTCCGCTCGGGCGGGGGCGAGGGGAGCACGCCCATCGGTGCTGCCGACTGGCTGTTGACCGGTGCCCTGCTCGCCGCGGTTCTCGCCTTGGTGCTGACGACCCGGATCGAGCGGCGGCTGAGCGGATCGCTGCGCGAGCTCGTGGCACTCGCCCGGCGGTTGCTCGACGGTGAGCCGGTGGGCACGATCTCGCGCCCCAGGGAATCAGACATCGCCGAGGTTCTGGCGGCGGTCGAGACCATGAATCTCGAGGTGCAGCGCCGCGAGCGCAGCCTCCGCCTGCAGGAGGAGATGCTCCGCGCTACCCTGACCACGCTGCAACCGGCGGTGGTGGTTCTCGAGCCGGACGGGTCCGTACGGTTCGCGAACCCGAGCGCCGAGGCGCTCCAAGGCGAGCACGGATCGCTCTTGATCGACCAGGTGCGGGAGGCCGTCGAGCAGATCGGCAGCGACGGGTCCGGCGTGACCTCGGTGCAGCCGTTTCCGGGTCGCGACCTCACCTGGCGCATCGGCGCCGCCGAGGTCCCGTTTCCTGATGGCGCCAGCGGTGTCGTTGCGGTGGTCGACGACGTCACCGACCTGGTTCGCGCCGGACGGCTGCAGCAGCTCAATCAGCTCGCGCGAATCGTCGCACACGAGGTCAAGAACCCGCTGACTCCGGTCCGCCTGTGGGTGCAGGAGCTGGAGGCGGCGCTGGCGGCGGACGATCCCGAGCTCGCCGAGCTCCTCGCCGAGGCGCTGCCGGAGATCACGGTGCAGATCGATCGCCTGCGGGAAACAGCCGGTTCGTTCTCGAACCTCGTGGCACTCGAGCGATGGGAGCCCGAAGCTGTCGACCTCGCCGAGATCGTGGAGGAGGTTGTTCGGGGCCGCGAGATCCTCGAACGCCGCGGCGTCCGAGTCGTGAGGCGGTTCGGCCGGCCGCGGCCGCCTGCCGTCACCGGCGACCGCAACTGGATCCGACGGGCGGTCTCGAATCTGGTCCAGAACAGTGTCGACGCGCTCGACGAGCAGCCGGGCGAGATCCGGATCTTCCTCTCCGAAGAGGGTGGCGTGGTCGTGCTCGAGGTGGAGGACACCGGCGGCGGCGTGCCGGACGAACAGCTGACCCTCTTGTTCGCGCCCCATTTCTCGACCACCTCCGCGGGCAGCGGTCTCGGACTGGCGCTGGTCGAGCAGGTCGTGACCCGCTGCCAGGGGCGGCTGGAGGCCGCCAACGGCGCGCAGGGTTTGAAAGTGCGGCTCGAGTTCCCGGTTCCGCCGGACCGGTTCCAGTCGGCCGGGACGGGCTGAAGCTCGAACCTCATTTGCTACGATGGCTCTATGTGGCAGGGCTTTGCGGGGCGCAGCGCGCTCATGGTGACGGTGGCGCTGGCGGTGGCGTGCGGCGCCCGACCGCCGGCTTACGACCAGAGCGTGCGGGCGCCGAGGCGAGCCGTGGTGTGGCTCGCCGACGGCGGCATCGACCGCGTGACGGCGGAGCGGCTGCACCGAACCGGCATCGACCAGCTGGTCCAGCGACGTGGCGCCGTGGATCTCGCCGGGAGCGCGCCGGTGCTCCGCCTCCGCACCGCGGCAGCCGTGGAAGGCCCGATTCCGGTGGCGGTGGCCCTCGAGGTCACGGGGGTCCGCGACGACCTCGGGCGATCGCAGGCCGAAGCGGTGTGGCGGGGCCTCGCTGCCGAGCTCGACGGGGCGGTCCCGGCGGAGCTGATCCTCGACCTGCCGCGGCTGGCGGTGGGACTCGAGACCTTCATTGTCGCGCTCTCGGAGGTGTCCGGGGTCGCCGTCGTGCCCCTGCTGAGCTTCGAGCAGCTGCAGACGGAGAACGGCCGGCGCGTCGCCGCGGCCGTCCGCACCTGTGTGGTGCCCGCGTACGGGAGCGACGGTGCAGATCTCCGTGACATCGGGGAGCTCGACCCGCTGCCACTGGTCAACAAGCTGGAGTCTGTGGCCCGAAGCGGGGTGCGGGTTCGCCCGGCAATCGTGATTCGCCCCCGGACCGAGCCGCCGCTGCCGACTCTGTCAGAGGGACTCGACACGCTCACCGAGGACGATGCCACCGAGGTGTCGACGTCGTCGGTCCTCGACCGCAGCTTCCGATTCAACCGGGCGATGAGCTGGAACGGGCGCCGCTGGGACCGCGGCGAGGTGGTCGCGGTGATGTGGCAGGACGCGTCTCGGCTGCACGCTGCGTTGACCGAGATCCACCGCCTGTCGCTGCCGGAGGTCGCGGGGTGGGACCTGGTGCCGATACCGCCGCCGGATCTTGCTCTCGGACTGCCGCGGGGCACGCTGGTGCGGTATCTGGGAGGCGAGGGACCGAGCCCGGACCTCGAGGTACGCGTGGATCGCAGCGGGCGCTCGGCGAGGGCCGCCATGGTCAACCGCGGCCCCTTCACCTCGACTGTTTCGCGGTTCGGGAATTGGCTGCAGATCTCGGTTCCCGACGGTTGGGTGTCTGCTCGTGAGCCGGGAGGCTTCGAGCGGGTATCGCGGGGTACGGTTCGCAACGGCGAGTGGAGCGAGGGCGATCTCGAGCGCGCGAATGCCGTCCGCTTCTACGAGTACTACCTGGCCCCCGGGGAGACCGTCGTCACCGGCAGCGTGCTGCTGCCGTCGAGCCGGAGCCGGGTGGTCGTGAGGTGGAACCTGACGCTCTCCGACGGCAGCAAGCAGGCTGGAGAAATGACGCCCTGAGTGCTCGTGCCGCCGCCCCGGCGCCCCCGCCGGAAGGCTTGGCGCCACTTCGCGACATTTCGCAAGCGGGCTGGATTCACGATGGCGCTCTCATCACTGATTTTCAGGCCTTTTCGGACGGGAACGGGCTAGGCTCTGGCCAGCGCCCAGGCGTGGATCCGGCGTCCCTCGGCCACGTACTTCTGCTCGAAGCCGGTGGTCGGGAGTCCGCCGAACACGTCGTCGACGGCCAGCAACCGGAAGCCCGGCGCCGAGCGCAGTACCTCGTCAATGACGGCAGCGTAGTCGGGGTGATCCGACTTGACGAGCAGATGTCCGCCGGGAACCAGTGCGTCGCGCAGCGCCGGCATGGTGGCCGGCTGGAAGAACCGGCGCTTGTGGTGCCGCTTCTTCGGCCACGGGTCGGGAAAGAGGACGAAGATCCTCGATACCGTGCCCGGGGCGATCAGTCGGAAGAGCAAATCCTCGGCCGTGGTTCTAATGAGCCGGACATTCTCCAGGCCCCGCCGTTCGGCGCGCTGACAGCACAGCCGGTGGTACTTCGGCGAGCGCTCGACGGCGAGCAGGTTTCGCTCCGGGTGGGCGGCGGCGAGCTCGTTCAGGAACTTGCCCTTGCCCGATCCGATCTCGACGTCGGTGGGCGCTTCGCGGCGGAAGAGCCGGCGCCAGTCGAGGGGAATCTCGGTGCGGTTCAGGTCGAGGTCGATCATCACTCGGCAACGAGCTCGTCGAGGCCGAGGAGGTGCATCTCCACGCCGACCTCGTCGGCGAAGAGCATGACACGATCGTCCCGGTAGAATTCTCCGTAGTAGACGCACCGGATTCCGGCATTCACGATCAACTTGAAGCAGTTGAAGCAGGGCGACGCGGTGACGAAGATCTGGCCGCCCTCGAGGCGGATACCATGGCACGCGGCCTGAACCAGCGCGTTGGCTTCGGCGTGCACGGTGCGCACGCAGTGACCGTTTTCCATCAGACAGCC
This sequence comes from uncultured Thermoanaerobaculia bacterium, assembly GCA_964609835.1. GTDB lineage: Bacteria > Acidobacteriota > Thermoanaerobaculia > Thermoanaerobaculales > Sulfomarinibacteraceae > Sulfomarinibacter. Next base: position 5,398 of record CAZSTH010000034.1, on the reverse strand, counting down.
GACGTCGGTGCAGTGGGGCGCCCCGCGAATGGACCCGTTGTAACCGGTCGAGAGCACGGTCTTGTCGCGCACGATGACCGCTCCGACGCTCTTTCGCGGGCAGGTCGACCTAGTCGCCGCCTGCACCGCGAGATTCATGAAATAGCGCTCCCAGGAGACGCGGGTCATAACGGGGGAGTGTACCACCCCGAAATGCGGTGGCGCTTTGCGGTTCGGCGTTTCGAAAAAGGAGAAGAACGGCTCAGGAAGCGCCCCTGAACTGGCCGTCCCAAGCTGCCTGGTAGCTACCGCCGGCGGCGATGAGCTCGGCGTGGGTGCCGGACTCCACGATGCGGCCGGCCTCCATGACGTGGATGCTGTCGGCGTGCATCGCCGTGGTCAGCCGGTGGGTGATGAGGACGACCGTGCGGTTGCGGCCGAGCTCGCCCAGGTGCGCTCTCCAGCGCGCCTCGGCCCATGAGTCCATGGCGGCGGTCGGCTCGTCGAGGATCAGGACGGGGGCGGTTCGTGCCAGTGCCCTGGCGAGGGCGAGGCGGTGCCACTCACCGACGCTGATCTCGACACCGCCGGAGAACCAGGTCCCGAGCTCGGTGTCGAGGCCGTTCGACAGCCGCGCCACGAGTGCCGAGGCCTCCGCGAGCTCGACCGCGCGGCACAGGCCAGCCTCGTCGGGTGCCGGCCGCCCGACGGTGATGTTGCGGCGGACGCTCTCGCTGTAGCGCACCGGCTCCTGGAAGAGCGCGCTGACCAGCCCGCGGCTATCTCCCAGCCGCAGGCGTCGGAGATCCACGCCCCCGATCTCGACCTTGCCGGAGTCCGGATCGTAGAAGCGGCACAAAAGCTTGGCCAGGGTGGTCTTTCCGGCGCCGTTGACACCGAGGAGGGCAGCGGTGGTGCCGCTCGGTACCTCCAGGTCGAGATCGGTGAAGACCGCGTGCTGCGCTCCCGGGTAACGGAAGGCCACCGCGGACAAGCGGATGGAGGGCGGTGTTTCCGCCGGCGGCGGCAGAGGACGGTCCGGGTCCCGAACCGCGGGCTCGACCGCCAGGAAGGCGAACAGGTTGTCGAGAAAGAGGGAACTCGCCCACACCTGTCCGGCGGATTGCAGCATGGAACGCGTCAGCCGCTGACCCTGGTAGTAAGCCTGCGCGAACATCGCGAGCTCGCCCCCGGTCAGCTCACCACGGACGGTGCGGATCGTCATCCACACCGCGACGGCGGCCGAGATTGCGACCGCGAAGACCGCGACCGCGATCTGGGAGACCGATTCGCTGCCGTCCAGGCGCAGCCGTGCCTCCCGCCACGACCGCCGCAAGCTCTGGTAGGCCCGTCCGAACTCCGGGCCGAGGCCGTAGAGCCGGACCTCGGCTGCGGGCTCGCGAGTTGTGAGCAGCCAGTCCAGGTACCAGGCTCGCCGGGCGGAGGGCGTCGACTGGATCTCCCATCGCCGGTATCGGCGGGCGTGGACCGCCACCACGGCCAGTGCCGGCATCGCGCTCAGCACCAGCACCGGCGGCACCCACCAGCCGAAGCGCAGGAGGACCGCTGCCATCGCCACCAGGGTCACCGTGTGTTGCAGCAGGGTTCCGAGATTGTGGACCAGGTCGACGGGACGGCCGTAGGAGTCGTTACGGGCGCGATAGAGGCGGTCGTGATACTCCGGCGATTCGAAGTGAGCGAGGTCGACGGCTGTCGTGCGGGCGTGTATCAGCTCGCTGATGTGGTCGCGAACGCGGTCGGCCTGCGCGGTCCGAGCGAACCGGTCGACAACCGCCGCGCCCTCCGTCAGCAGTAGCACCGACGCCGCGAGCAGGCCGGGACCCACCAAAGTCTCGAGCCCGGCCCCGCCGGACGGACTGTCGAGCAGTGCCAGCAACCGGTCGACGAGGATGCGGGTGAGGAAGACCAGCGCGACCGGGAGCAGGCCCTGCGTCAGGAGTGCCGTGATCCACAGTGAGGTCCATCCGCGACTCGACCGCCAGACGATGGCGAGCGCCCGCGGCAGGTAGGCGAGCTGGGGCGCAGGTGCGGAGCCCGGATCGGAGGTTGCTGGCACTGGCGGAGCGTAGCAGAATCGTAGGATGGACCGAGTGGGACCGGCGATGCCCGGAGGGGAGCCGGATGTGGTCGCGGGGAAGGTGCCGCGAGGGCCCGGCGTGGCGGGGCGATGCTGAACGAGAGAGCCTGGGCGGTTGCCGACATCCGGGCGTTCGTGCGCGCGGCCCGCCTCGCCCGGCGCGCGCAGCGGGTCGCCACGCACCCGATCGCGGAGATCGTGGAGGACGTGGTGCGCCACCGCGGCCCGCCTTCCGACCTCTCGGTCGAGCGCCTCCGCACCGCCACGGCCCGGGCGACCGCGAGGGTCGCGCGCTGGTTCGGCGGGCGCGACACCTGCCTGATCCGGGCGCTGGTGCTCGGGGCGTTGTTGTCTCCTCGCGGTGCGGTGGAGTTGACGATCGGCTTCCGTTCGCAAGACGGCGACGGATCTCCCGGCGGGCACGCGTGGCTGACGCTCGACGGACACGGGGTGGACCCGGGCGGGAGCGGGGCCGGGGAGGACTTCGCGGAGTTGTTGAAGGTGGCCTTCGAGCGACGGGAGTGCACCGGAGAGGCGCCGTGACCCGGCACCTCGACCTCGTTCGGCTGTTGTCTTCGGTGGCGTTCAACCGGGTACGACTCGACGACCGCTCCGGAGTGATGCTCGACGCGAACGCGATCGAGGCCTATGCGATCAACCAGACCGGCATGTGCGTGGTGGAGGCGATCCGCGCGGGCGTCGATGACCGGGCCGGTCTCGTGCGGCGCCTGACGGAAGAGTTCGACGTGGATGCGGCGACCGCAGGCGCCGACATCGATGAGTTCCTGCTCGACCTGCTGGATGCCCTGGGCGGCGAACCGCCGGCGGACCGTTGAGCCCGTCCGCGTGGAGCGCGGGACGGATCGAGCCCGGCTGTTGCACCAGAGTGGGACAGAGGACGTCTCGAAACCGACAGTGCGTCCGCGAAGGGCCGCGGGCGCGGCGCAAACGTCCGGGCTGAGAAACTCAGCGGCCGCTTCGGGGATCTCCCCGTCGGTGCTGCGGTGCCCTCCGGGTGGGGATTGCTCCGTTGAACCGGGCGGCGTCGAGGACCTCGACGGGGGAGCGTGAAGGCGGCCGGCGACCTGTGCCGCCGACTCGAGGAGGACGCGTTCAGCGGCCGAGATGTTGCCGGCGGTCCTACCGGCCACCTCGACGGGAAACGCCTGAAGGTCAGCCGTGATCCGTCCCGAGCTCCCGATACGGACCGGCGACCCAACCTCAACGAGCCCGTCAACTCTCCGATTGACAATGAGTTCGCCAACGCTCGAGAGCTCGCCGTCGGTCACCAGGGAGCCGGTGATCACAGTCCTGTCTGCAGCCGGAAACTGGACTTCCTGCCGAGTCGACGCCCGTGGCTCTGCAGCAGGGTTGAACCCGGGATCGGCGTCGCGTGAGAAGATGCCCCTGCCGTGCATCCTCGCGGCTGGAGCGAGTGGAGCGGGCAACGGGACTCGAACCCGCGACGTCCAGCTTGGGAAGCTGACACTCTACCAGCTGAGTTATGCCCGCTCGCGCGGTTGGTGAATGTAGCACCTTTGGAAGCGGTCGGCAACCGGCGAACGCGAAAACCCATCGTGGCGCTCCATCTGGCACGGCGTTTGCTTCAAAAAGTTGCCATGAAGACGCAACACCACTCGTCGTGCCGCGGGTTTTCCCTCGTCGAACTGCTGATTGTCGCCGCCATCATCGGACTCATTGTCGCCGTGGCGCTGCCCAATCTGCTCAACGCGATCCAGAAGGCCCGCCAGGCGCGGACCATCGCCGACGCGAACGCGATCGCGAAAGGGTGTGCCCTCTACCAACAGGATTTCGCGAAGTACCCGGTCGCCGCGGAAAATTCCGCGGTGGGGAGCATCCGCGGACATCTCGCGGCCTACACCGAGAACTTCGCCGCCCTCGACGGTTGGCGCAACTCCTATCTCTACACGAGCACCGACGGCGACAGCTACACCCTGGTCTCGTTGGGCATCAACAACGAGTTCGACACGCCGTGGACGGCCGGACCGACGAGTTACTTCGTGGACGATATCGTCGTGGTCGACGGGTCGTTCATCCAGTTCCCGGACGGCCCGCAGAACTGACGTTCGGCAGAGGTGCCCCGCGCTCCGACGGCCGCGTGGGGCTGCCGGTTCGGCGTGCCCGCGAGTCGGGGGCGTCCCGGCTCTCGTGCCGTGACAACGGCGAGGTGACGTGTTGCGTCAACGATCGAGGCGTGAAGTGACGCTGTGAGGAACTGGAACGGTTCGTTCACCCGACCTTGAGCAGCTCTCCGCTGCCGATACCTCCACCGACGCACCGGCTGGTCAGGCCCAGCGGCCGGCCCCGCCTGCGGAGCTGGTGGATCATGTCGACGATCTGGCGAGCGCCAGTGCAGCCGACGGGATGGCCGATGGAGACACCGCTGCCCCACTGGTTGGTGCGATCGCGGGGCAGGTCGGGTAGGTCGTGGAACGCCGCCGCCAGCACGGCGGCGAATGCTTCGTTGATCTCGAAGAAATCGATGTCGTTGATGGTGTGGCCTGCACGGTCGAGCAGCGGCGGGATGACCTTGAAGGCGCCCTCACCCATGTACTCGCGTGCGACCCCGATGTTGTGGAATGCGACCAGCTCGGCGAGGCTGTCGAGGCCGAGCTCGCGGGCCCGGTCGGCGGTCGTCACCACGACTGCCGCGGCGCCGTCGTTGACGCTCGAGGCATTGAGGGCGGTGATGGTACCGCCGTCGGGCTTGAAGTAGGGGCGCGCGGCGGCCAGCTCGTCCATGGTCAGGGGCCGGGGGCCTTCATCGCGGTCGACGATCTGCGGCTCGCGGCCGCGCCTCGGGATCTCGACCGGGATCACGTAGTCCGAAAAGGCCCCCTCGTCCCAGGCCGAGATGGCGTTGTGGTGGCTGCGATAGGCGACTTCGTCCTGCTCCTCGCGGCTCACGCCGTAGCGTTCTACGAGGCGTTCGGTGAGCAGCCCCATCAGCTCGCCCCTGTCGCCGACGTTGCGGTCGGTCAATGCACCGAAGAGGCCGTCGATCAGGGTCCAGTCGCCGTACATCTGTCCCTTGATCCTGCCCGAGTACAGGTAGCGGGCCACGTTGCTGAGCGACTCCACACCGCCCGCGATGCCGAGGGTGATCTCTCCGAGGGCGATCCGGCGGGCGAGGCTGTGGATCGCGGCTGCTCCCGAGGCGCAGTTCTCGTGCACGGTGGTTCCCGGCGAGGTGTGCGGCACGCCGGCGAACTCGGCGGCCACTTTGGCCACGTTCGGCGACCGCGGGTCCTGCATCACCCACCCCATGCACGTGTACTCGACGAGCGCGGGATCGAGCCC